>CALMIF010000470.1 GCA_937864045.1 uncultured Aquabacterium sp.
CATCAGCGAGCCCAGGGTGAAGCCCAGCAGCGGCGAGACGAAGATGAAGGCCACCACCTTGGTGATGCCTGCACCGATCAGCTTGCTGGTGCCGGCCTTGGCGATGACCGCGCCGACGATGCCGCCGATCAGCGCATGGCTGCTGCTGCTCGGAATGCCGTACCACCAGGTGATCACGTTCCAGGTGATGGCGCCGATCAGGGCGCCGAAGACCACGTGGTGGTCGATCACCCCGGGGTCGGCAATGCCCTTGCCGATGGTGGCGGCCACGGTGAGGTGGAAGACGAAGATCGCGATCACGTTGAAGACCGCGGCAAACAGCACCGCCTGCTGCGGCTTGAGCACGCCGGTGGACACGACGGTGGCGATGGAATTCGCTGCGTCGTGGAAGCCGTTCATGAAGTCGAACGCGATCGCCAGGACGACGAGCACGGCCACGACCCAGAAGCTGATCTGCAATGCGTCCATGCTGTCAGCCCCTCGTCCGACGGGTACGTCGGCCGATCCCCCGAGGGGATCGCGGGCCGGCTTGCGGACTGACGCCGGACACAAACAGTCCCTGCGGACTGTTTGTGCCTGCGGAAGGACACCGGCCTCTGGCCGGTGGCCGGCCCGGCGCTCGGCGCGCGCCCTCCGACAAGGACCGCGCCAACATCAGGAATTTTCGAGGACGATGCCCTCGACGATGTTGGCGACGTCCTCGCAGCGATCGCTGATCGATTCCAGGTGCTCGTAGACCGCCTTCAGCTTGATCAGCTCGCGCACCTCGATGTTGTCGCGGAACAGCCGGCTCATCGCGCTGCGCATCACCCGGTCGGCATCGCTTTCCAGGCGGTCGATCTCCTCGCAGGTCTTCAGTGCTGCCTCGGCCACGCTGGCCTGGCTGAGCTTGGGCAGCAGGCTCACCACATGCTGCACCCGCTCGCAGCATTTCACCGAGATCTCGGCCAGGCGGATCACGTCCTCGCTGACCTTCTTCAGGTCGTACAGCGACATCACCTCGCTGCTGTCCTGTAGCAGGTCGAGGATGTCGTCCATCGCGTTGATCAGGCCGTGGATCTGCTCGCGGTCCAGCGGCGTGATGAAGGTCTTGTGCAGCAGGCGGTTGACGTCCGCGGTGAGGCGGTCGGCCTGCTTCTCGGCGTTGTCGACGTCGGCGCTGTACTTCGCGCGCAGCGATTCGTCGGTGTAGTTCTGCACCATGGCCTGGAAAGCGCGGGCGCCTTCGGCGATGTGCTTGCCGTGTTCGTTGAACATCTCGAAGAAATTGCCTTCGCGCGGCAGCAGCTTGCCGAACAGCATGAATCGTTCTCCAGGGAGGGGGGTGGGCTGGCGCTGAACGGCCGTCGGATGTCATCAGCCCGTCACGGGCTTGACACCTCCGGATTGTAGGCGGCAGGCCCGGCGGCTCAGCCCGGCAAGCGCTGGGCCTGCTGGCCTGCGGTGGCGCCCAGGTGCGCGACCAGCGGTCCCAGGCCGGGCGCCTGCAGGCTCGGCGCCAGTTCCAGCAGCGGCTGCAGCACGAAGGCCCGCAGGTGCAGGCGCGGATGCGGCAGCGTGAGCTGCCGCGTGGCCATCACCGCATCGCCATGCAGCAGCAGGTCCAGGTCCAGCGTGCGCGGCGCGTTGACATAGGGCCGCTCGCGGCCGTGGCGCAACTCGATGGCCTGCAGCGCCGCCAGCAGCTCCAGCGGCGCCAGCGTGGTCTGCAGCGCGGCGACAGCGTTCAGGTAGTCGGGCCCGCTGGAATCGACGGGCGCGGTGCGCCAGACCGACGAGGCGCGCAGGCCGCTGCAACCCCGCAGCGCCGCCAGCGCACGCAGCGCCGCAGCCAGGGTGGCGCGGGCGTCGCCCAGGTTGGCGCCCAGGCCGACGTAGGCGGTGGCCGGTGCCACGGCCGGGGTGCGTCAGCCGGCGTCAGCCGGCGCGCCCGCACCGGCACCGGGCTTGCGCCGGCGGCGGCGGCGCTTGCGGGCCGGTGCGCCGCTGGCGGCTTCACCGCCCTCCTCGCCCGCCGCATCGTCCGGGCCCGCGTCGTCGCCCGCCTCGGCATCGTCGGCGGCAGCCTCCGCCGCTGGTGCCGGCCTGGGCGCCCGGGCCGGCGCCGCCTTGCGGGCGCCACCGCGCTGGGTCTCGCGCACGGCGGCCAGCAGCGCCTCGCGCTCCTCGTCGCTGCCCATCGAGAAGTCTTCCCACCACTCGGCCAGTTCGGTGCTGGCCTCGCCCACGTCGGCGCGCAGGCGCAGGAAATCGAAACCGGCGCGGAAGCGCGCCTGGTCGATCAGCGAAAACGCGGTGTTGGCCTGCCGGCGCTCGAAGCGCGGCTGCATCATCCAGACCTCGCGCATGTCAGCGGCCAGCTTGCCGCGGCCGCTGATGTCGCCGATGCGGGCGTCGAACACCGCGTCGATGGCGTTCTGCAGCGCCGGCACCAGGTGTTCACCGGCGTCCTGGTTGCGCTGCCAGCCGGCCCGCACCTCGTGCCACAGCAGGCAGGCCAGCAGGAAGCTGGGCGCCACCGGCTTGCCCTCGCCCACGCGGCGGTCGGTGTCCTGCAGCGCCAGGCGGATGAAGTCCTGCTGGCGGGCGAAGTCCTCGGGCGTGGCGCGCGACTCGTCGAACACCGCATCCAGCACCGGGAACACGCCGCGCAACAGGCCATGCGTGCGCAGCGACTCGATGCTGGCCAGCGCATGGCCGGTCTGCAGCAGCTTGACCATCTCGTCGAACATGCGCGAGATCGGCACGTTGGCCAGCAGCGGCACGGTCTCGGCGATGGGCGCGGCGGTGGCCGCCTCCAGCGCGAAGCCCAGCTTGGCGGTGAAGCGCACGGCCCGGATGATGCGCACCGGGTCTTCGCGGTAGCGCGTGGCGGGGTCGCCGATCAGGCGCAGCAGGCGCGCCTTCACGTCGGCGATGCCGCCGTGGTAGTCGACCACGATCTGGCTCTCGGGGTCGTAGTACATCGCGTTGACGGTGAAGTCGCGCCGCGCCGCGTCCTCGATCTGCGGGCCCCAGACGTTGTCGCGCAGCACCCGGCCGCTGGCGTCCACCGCATGGGCGCTGCCGGCCAGCGCCGCCTTGCTGGTCTTCTCGTTGCCCTCGACCTGGGTGGCCTCGCTGTTGTCCATGTAGGCGCGGAAGGTCGAGACCTCGATCACCTCGTGGTCGCGGCCATGGCCGTGGATGACGTGCACGATGCGGAAGCGCCGGCCGATGATGAAGGCGCGCCGGAACAGCGCCTTCACCTGCTCGGGCGTGGCGTCGGTGGCCACGTCGAAGTCCTTGGGCCGCAGGCCGACCAGCAGGTCGCGCACCGCGCCGCCCACCACGTAGGCCTGATGGCCCGCACGCTGCAGCGTGCGCACCACCTGCACCGCGCGCTCGTCGACGAGATCGGGGTCGATGCCATGCGCGCTGGCCGGCACCTCGACCCGCTTGCCCACCGGGATGCGCGGCGCCGCCGGGGCGGCGGCGGGTGCGGCGGCAGTGGCTGCCTCGGCGCCCTTGCCGAGCAGGCGGCTGATGAATTTCTTGATCATGCGAACAACCTCAGGATGCGCCAGCCGCGCTGGCGGGCGACCGCCTCGAGCGCCGGGCCGGGATTGGTGGCCACCGGGTCGCTGACCAGTTCGAGCAACGGCAGGTCGTTGGTGGAATCGCTGTAGAAGGTGCTGGAAGCGAAGCCGTCCAGCCGGTGGCCGAGCGTGGCCAACCAGTCGTGCACGCGGCCGATCTTGCCCTCGCGGAACGAGGGCAAGCCGTCGATGCGACCGGTCACCGCGCCGGCCGCGTCGCGCTGCAGGCGCACGGCCAGCAGGTGCTCGACACCGAAGGCGGCGGCGATCGGCGCGGTGACGAACTCGTTGGTGGCAGTGACGATGGCCACCAGGTCACCGGCCCGCTGGTGCTGGCGCACCAGGTCGAAAGCGGCGGGCAGCAGTTGCGGGCGCATCACCTCGGCCATGAACTGCGCGTGCGCCGCGGCCTGCTCGGCCGCGCTGCGCGGGCGCCAGGCGCTGGTGGCGAAGTCGACATAGGCGTCGATGTCCAGCGTGCCGGCCAGGTACTGCTGGTAGAAGGCGTCGTTGGCGCGACGGTGGGCGTCGGCGTCGACCCAGCCCAGGCGCACCATGAATTCGCCGAAGGCGTGGTCGCTGTCGCCGGGAATCAGCGTGCCATCCAGGTCGAACAGGGCCAGGCGTGTCGGTTTGGTCATGAAGCAGGTGTCTCTTCGGCCAGCATCTTGCGCAGCAGGGGCACGGTGATCTGGCGCTTCTCGGCCAGCGAGAAGCCGTCCAGCCGGTCCAGCAGCGCCATCAGGTGGGCCATGTCGCGCTCGAAGTGGGTCAGCAGGTGGGCGATCACCTCGTCGGGCAGCAGGATGCCGCGGGCGTCGGCTTCGCGGCGCAGCGCGGCGCGGGTCTCGGCCTCGGCCAGCGGCTGCAGCGCGAACACATGGCCCCAGCCCAGGCGGGTGCGCAGGTCCTCGCGCACCGGCAGGTCGATGGGCGGCAGGCGGCCGGCGGCGGCCCATTGCACCCCCTGCGTACCGGCCTCGACGAAGAGCGCGAAGGCCGCCTGCTGGCGCGCCGCGTCCAGCGCCTCGCAGCGGTCGACGATGACCAGGCTCCAGCCCTCGTCCAGCGTCCAGGGCGCGGCATCGGTGGCGTCGAACCAGCCCACCCGCCCGCCCCGCGCCCGGTGCTGGGCCGCCAGCGCCCGCAGCAGCCGCGTCTTGCCGCTGCCCGCGTCGCCCCACAGGTAGACCGGCGTGGCCGCGCCGGTGCCGGGCAGCAGGCTGCGCAGATGCTGCACCGCATGGTCGTTGCGGCCGACAACAAGGGCGTCGAAACCCTCGTCGGCTGGCGGCTGGATCGGCAGGGGCAGCTGTCTCATGGATGGCGCACGGTGGCGCTCGGGTGGCACACAGGCCGGCCAGGGCGGCGCGGGTTGCAGCCAGCCTCGGCCAAACCCCGGATTGTAGGAGCGCGCGTCAATGCAGACGGGGGGCACCGTCGCGGCGCAGTTCGACCAGGCGCTCGCGCAGCGCGGCGGCGTCGTCGGCCTCGGGGCGTTGCTCCAGGTAGGCTGCCAGGTCGTCGGCGGCCTCGGCCGGGCGGCCCAGCTCGGCCCAGGTCAGGCCGCGGTCGCGGCGTTCCTCGGCCGACTGCGGCAGCAGCAGCACCAGGCGCTGCTGCACCGCCAGCAGGCGCGCCCAGTCCTCGGCGCTGCGGTGGATCTCCTTGAGGTTGTGCAGCAACCGCGCCAGGATGTCGCGCGGCGGCGCGGCCTGCAGGAACAGCCCCAGCGGCACCTCGAAGTCGCCCTCCAACCCGTGGCGGGCGCGGTACGGCGCCAGCCGCTCGTCCAGCGCCTCGCGCGAAAGCGATCTGCCGTTGAACGGGTCGATCACCACCTCGCCCTGCGGCATGCGCAGCTTGACCAGGAAATGCCCCGGGAACGACACGCCATGCGCCTTCAGCCCCAGCTGGCCGGCCAGCTCGATGTAGACCAGCGCCAGCGTGATCGGGATGCCACGGCGGCTGGCCAGCACCTCGTGGATGTGGCTGTTGCGCCGGTCGTAGTAGTTGTTCAGGTTGCCGCCGAAGCCCAGTTCGACGAAGAAATACTGGTTCAGCGCCCGCAGCCGGCGCAGCGGCGGCGCATCGGCCGGCAGCCGGGCTTTCAGCCGCGCGGCCAGGCGGTCGATCTCGGCCAGCACGGCCTGTACATCGAGGCCTGGCACGTCGTCCTGCGCCACGCAGACCGCGGCTTCGAGCAGGGCGAAGCCGGCATCCTCGGCCACCAGGCTGGCGAAGTACGCCAGGCTGGTGGGCATGTCGAGGCGCAGGTGCTTCATGACCCGAGTCTAGGCCTTGCCAGACCGCGGCCCGGCGTCAGGTCTTGCGCACCAGGCTGCGCAGCGGCACGCCCAGCAGCGCCAGCACGCCGAAGTACACCGCCGCCGACACGGCCAGCGCCAGGGCCATCGCACCTGCGCGCTGCAGTTCATGCGCCCCCAGCGCGATCCAGTCGACGCGCCGCGCAGCCCAGGCCATGCCGCCGCCCATCACCGCGCTGGCCACCACCACCTTCAGCGAAAACTTCGCCCAGCCTGGTGCGGGCTGGTAGCTGCCGCGGCGCTTCAGGCCCCAGACCAGGGCCGCTGCATTGGCATTGGCGGCCAGACCGATCGACAGCGCCAGCGCCGCCACGCCCATGCCGAGGCCAGCGATCAGCGTGGCATTGAGCACCTGGGTCAGCACCAGGGCACCGATGGCCACGCGCATCGGTGTGGCCATGTCCTGCTGCGCGTAGTAGGCCGGCGCAGCAACCTTGACGCCGACCAGGCCGATGACACCGGCGCCATAACCCATCACCGCCAAGGTGGTCATGGCCACGGCATTGGCGTCGAAGGCGCCACGGTGGAACAGCACCGCCACCATCGGCTGGCCGAACACCGCAAGCGCCACCGCGCAGGGCAGCGCCAGCAGCAGCACCAGGCGCAACCCCCAGTCGAGCAGGCCCGAATAAGCCCCCATGTCGCCACGGGCCTTGGCCGCCGACATCTGGGGCGTGAGCACCACGCTCAGCGCGACGCCCAGCAGGGCGGTGGGCAGTTCCATCAGGCGGTCGGCATAGACCAGGGTGGACACCGCGCCGGCGCCCATGTGGCTGGCCAGCTGCGAATTGATCATCAGCGAGATCTGCGCCACCGACACGCCCACCAGGGCCGGCCCCATCTTGGCCAGGATCTGCCGCACGCCCGGGTGGCGCCAGGCCGCGCCCAGCCGCGCTGGCGCCAGGCCGATGCGCGGCAGCATGCCGATCTTCAGCAGCGCCGGCACCTGCAAGGCCAGCTGCAGCACGCCGCCCACCATCACGCCGACCGCCAGCGCGTAGATCGGCTCCTGGCCATGCTGTCGCAACCAGGGCACCAGCCCCAGCGACGCGGCGATCACGCTGAGGTTCAGCAGCACCGGCGTGAAGGCCGGGATGGCGAAGCGCTTCCAGGTGTTCAGCACGCCCGAGGCCAGGGCCACCATCGACATGAAGCCGATGTAGGGAAACATCCAGCGCGTCATCGCCACCGCAGCGGTCTCGGTGGCGGGGTCGAAGCCCGAGGCCAGCAGCCACACCAGCACCGGCGCGGCCACGATGCCCACCGCGCAGGTCACCAGCAGCGCCCAGGCCAGCACCGTGGCCACGGCGTCGACCAGGTCGCGGGTAACGGCGTCGCCCTCGGCGGCGCGGGTGGCGGCCAGCAGCGGCACGAAGGCCTGCGAGAACGCGCCCTCGGCGAACAGCCGGCGCAGCAGGTTCGGGATGCGGAAGGCGATCTGGAACGCGTCCATCATCGCCGAGGTGCCGAACAGCGCGGCGCCGATCTGCTCGCGCACCAGGCCGGTGATGCGCGACAGCAGCGTGAGGGCGGAAACGGAAAAGGCGGCCTTGAAGAGATTCATGCGGGCGGATGCGGCCGACAGGCGACGTGAAGGACGGCACCGGAACGCAGCACCACGCCGAATTATAGGAATCCGCAGCCAAGCACTTTGCCGGCCCAAATGCAAGATGCTATACTCGCTGTCTTTGCCCGACATGGCATTGGCGTTGAACACCGACGGCGCCTGCCTTGCAAGCACTGACACGAACGCAGTCAGGCGGTCAGGCAGCCAGATCAAAGTCAACGCCCTCGATACAGGATTCGCACCAGCATGGCCACCGCTTCCAAAGCCAAGAAGAAAACCGTTCGCCTGGCCTCGGGCCGCAAGCGCGTCCGCCAGGACGAGAAGATCAACGCCGCGAACACCTCGCTGCGCTCGAAGTTCCGCACGGTGATCAAGAACGTGCAGAAGGCCCTGGACAAGGCCGCTGCCGGTGGCGACAAGGAAGCCCCTGCCGCGCTGTTCAAGACCGCCCAGAGCGTGATCGACTCGGTCGCCGACAAGGGCATCTTCCACAAGAACAAGGCCGCACGCCACAAGAGCCGCCTGGCTGCCAAGATCAAGGCCCTGGCCACGGCCCAGCCGGCCGCCTGATCGCCGCCAAGGCCTCGGCCCCAACGAAAAAGCCCGCTGACGCGGGCTTTTTTGCGTTCTGGCGCCGACGCATCAGGTCGATGCGGACGGCGGCTCGGGCAGCAGGCAGGCCTCGACCACCTGCAGTTCGTTGTCGCGGGCGAAGTGCATCACGAAGTCCCAGGCCATGGGCTCGATGTCGCGCAGGGCCTCGTTGACGATCACGCACTTGGTGCCGTCGATCACCCGCGGCACGCAGTACGGCGAGTAGCCGATGTGGGCGCCGATGCCCGATCCCTTGGGGCGGAAGCTCGACAGCGCGCCGGCCAGCCGCTCGGCCCAGTCGCTGGGACGGAAGGTCTTGCCGGCCTTGGTGACGCCCTGGATGAAGAACTCGCGCGGCTTGGGAGGGTTCGACATGCGGGCCTGGGCGGGATGGGGTGGTTCGTTGCGCCCGATGGGCAGGGCCACAGGCCGCAGCACGCACCGCGGCCCGGGCTCGGCCACCGGGAAACCCCGCATTGTGCCGTGGAAGTGCTGCGCCGCAGCATGCACCGCTGCTTCTGAGATCCGGTCCATTCCGGCTGATCGGCAGCACAGCATCGTCGCTTTAGAATCGAATCCCGGGCCGGCGCGTTGCCATGGTGGGAACCATGCGAAACACACGCCGGCCTTTTCTTTGACTGTCGCTTTCCCCGGAGCCCCGCGATGACTTCCCACGTGATGAACACCTACGGCCGACTGCCTTTTGCGCTGTCCCATGGCCGAGGCTGCCGCGTCTGGGATACCGAGGGCCGACAGTACCTCGATGGCCTGGGCGGCATCGCCGTCAACACCCTGGGCCACGGCCACCCCAAGCTGGTGCCGGCGCTGCAGGACCAGGTGGCCAAGCTGATCCACTGCAGCAACTACTACGCCGCGCCGCTGCAGGAGGCGCTGGCCGCCAAGCTGTGCGAGCTGTCGGGCCTGGAATCGGTGTTCTTCTGCTCCACCGGCCTGGAAGCCAACGAGGGCGCGCTGAAGATCGCGCGCAAGTTCGGCCATGACAAGGGCATCGAGCGTCCCGAGATCATCGTCTACGAGAAGGCCTTCCACGGCCGCTCGATCGCCACCCTGTCGGCCACCGGCAACCCCAAGGTGCAAGCCGGCTTCGGCCCGCTGGTCGAGGGCTTCGTGCGCGTGCCGCTGAACGACCTGGACGCCGTGCGCGAGGTCGCCCGCACCAACCCCAACGTGGTCGCGGTGTTCCTGGAGACCATCCAGGGCGAAGGCGGCATCAACCCGACGCGCATCGAGATCCTGCAGGGCCTGCGCCAGATCTGCGACCAGCAGGACTGGCTGCTGATGCTCGACGAGGTGCAGTGCGGCCTGGGCCGCACCGGCAAGTGGTTCGCGCACCAGTGGGCCGGCATCCAGCCCGACGTGATGCCTCTGGCCAAGGGCCTGGGCTCGGGCGTGCCGATCGGCGCCATCGTCGCCGGCCCGCGCGCGGCCAAGGTGCTGCAACCGGGCAACCACGGCACCACTTTCGGCGGCAATCCGCTGGCGATGCGTGCGGGCATCGAGACCCTGCGCATCATGGAAGAGGACGGCGTGATGGCCAATGCCGCAGCCGTCGGCGCCCGCCTGCATGCGGGCCTGGCCGAAGGGCTGAAGGGCCTGGCCGGCGTGAAGGAGATCCGCGGCCAGGGGCTGATGGTGGGCATCGAGCTCGACCGCCCCTGCGGCGCGCTGCTGGGCCAGGCGGCGGAGGCCGGCCTGCTGATCAGCGTGACCGCCGACAGCGTGATCCGCCTGGTGCCGCCGCTGATCCTGACCGCCGCCGAGGCCGACGAGATGGTCGGCATCCTGGTGCCGCTGGTGCGCAAGTTCCTGGCGTCATGAAACCTGGGTACTCGCTGATGAAGCACTACCTGCAATTCAAGGACCTGCGCGCCGAGGAGTACGCCTACCTGTTCGAGCGCTCGCGCATCATCAAGACGCGCTTCAAGAACTACGAGCGCTACCAGCCGCTGGCCGACCGCACGCTGGCGATGATCTTCGAGAAGGCCAGCAC
>CALMIF010000471.1 GCA_937864045.1 uncultured Aquabacterium sp.
GACCTGGCGCAACAGCCGCGACCTGACGCTGGGCCTGGCCAGCGGCACGAGCAACCAACTCTCCATCAGCGCCGGCGGTCTGCTGGCGGTCGGCGGGCACCTGGCCCCGAGGGGCGGCAGCGTGCTGCAGCTGGACAACGGCACGCTGCAGGCCGACACCGCCAGCCGCAGCGGCGGCGGCCGGCTGGCCTGGTTGTCAGGGCAGCTGGAGCTGGGCACGCTGAACCTGGACGAGGGCACCAGCCTGATCGGCCAGAACGCGGTGCTGCAAGCCGGCCTGCGACTGCGCATCGGCCATGCGCCGACGGCGGGCACCCGGCTGCAGTTGCGCAGCTTCGGCAGCCTGCTCGGCAACGGCCTGGCAGCCGACCGCGTGCTGGCGCTGGGCCTGGACCGCCACCCGCTGAACCTGGACGGCCTGGCCAGCACCGGCACGGTCACTGCCGTGCCGGTGCCGGGCACTTGGGCGCTGTGGCTGGGCGGGCTGGCGGCACTGGGTGCGCTGGCGCGGCGGCGCGCCACCGGCCAGGCGCCCGCGGCCTAGAAGAACGCCATCGTCCGCACCTCGATGCTCTCGCGCTTGGGCGCGCCGGGTGGCGTGGTGGGGTCCTCGAAGGCACTGTGGCCCATGAAGCGGCAGCGGCCGTCGGTGCTGCTGTCGTAGGTCTTCAGCAGCAGGGCGTGGTGCGCCTCCATCTTCGGGAAGTAGACCCAGCGGTGCTGCGGCGCATGGCGCATCACGTAGATCTCGCCGGTGCGCTCGCGGTACTTCAGGTCCATGCGCAGCATGTCGGCGGGCGCGTGGGTGGTGGCGTCGCACATCGCCAGCGGCAGTTCCTCCACCCGGGCGTACAGCGGCTTCCACACGTTGTAGAACGCCACGCGGCCCATCAGCAGCGGCTCGGCCTCGGTGCCCAGGATGTCGCGCACCCGCTGCGGGCCGCTGGCCACGGTGTAGTCGCTGTGCACCAGCAGCACCGCCGGGCGCTGCACCTCGGTCTGCGCCTTCAGGTCGGCCGGCAGGCGCTTGCGGATCGTGTGGTCGAACACCACCACCCGCTTGGCGCCGGTGTGCCGCTTCACATGCGCGATCACCTGCGGGTAGAAGCGCTCATGGATCGCCGCGTCGTCGTCGAAGTGGTCGAAGCGGCCCTCGAAGCCGTGCAGTTCGAAGCCCTCGCGGTCCAGCGAGAACTGCTCGACGCCGGGCCAGCCGTCGTGGATGTCGACCTCTTGCAGGTCGGTGCCCGGCGGGTTGAGCTTGACCGCCGGGTCAGGCTCGTAGAAGTAGTAGTCGGGCGGAATGCCGTTGTCGACGCTGTAGTTCAGCGTCGCGCGCACGGCGGGGCCCAGGGCAGGCGTGGACATGGTCATCCTCAGGTGGGGGTCAGGGTGAAGCCTTCGCCCACGTGGGTCTTCTTCCAGCAGGGCATGGGCTCGATCTGCTGCGTCATCCAGCGCTGCAGGTTCGGGTGGTCGGACAGCGGCAGCTTCTGCCAGGCATGCAGGTGGATGGGCGCGGCCAGGGCGATGTCGGCGATGGTCGGGTTGTCGCCGCAGACCCAGCGGCTGCCGGCCAGGCGGGCGTCCAGGATGCCGGCCAGCTTGTGGAACTGCACGGCCTGCGCGTCCAGCACCGCCGGGTCGGGCTGGCCACCCAGCAGCGGCTTCACGCAGTTCTCGACCAGGAAGACGTAGGCGCTCGGGAACCAGCTCGACGACTCCCACAGCAGCCAGCGGTTGACATCGGCGCGCTGCTGCAGGTCACGCGGGTAGGCGGCCTCGCGGCCCAGTTTGTCGGCCGCGTACTGCAGGATGGCGTTCGACTCCCACAGCGTGAAGTCGCCGTCGCGCAGCGCCGGCACGCTGGCGTTGGGGTTCACCGCCACATAGGCCGGTTCCTTCTGCTCGCCCTTGAAGTAGTCGACGTGGATGCGCTCGAACGGCGCGTCGAGAAAATCGAGGCCCGCCAGCACCTTGCGGCAGTTGACGGTGATGGGGTCGGCGTAGATCTGCATGCGCTTGTCTCCGGATGGGTCGGTGTTTTCTTGTCAGGTGCGGCGCGCAGCGCGCTACACCTGCGGCGCACTCTACGCATTGACCTGGCGCAAAGCATCCGGTGCAATGCAAACCGATTGTTCTCAGTCTGGCGACAATGACCCTGTCCACCGACATGCTGGCCGCCTTTGTGCAGGTGGCCGAGCACCTGAGCGTGAGCGCCGCCGCCGACGCCCTGGGCGTGAGCAAGAGCGTGATCAGCAAGCGCGTGGCCCAGCTGGAGCAGGCGGTGCGCGCCACCCTCTTCGCCCGCAGCACGCGCCGCGTGGCACTGACGCCGGCTGGCGAGGCGTATCTCGATTTCGCCCGCAGCGCGCTGCGGGCGGTGGCCGACGCCGACGAGCGCCTGCGCGACCTGCGGCAGGCGCTGTCGGGCCAGATCCGCCTGACCGCGCCGGTCAGCTGGGGCCAGCATGTGCTGGCGCCGCTGCTGCCGGCCTTCCTGGCGCAGCACCCGGCGATCGAGATCGAGCTGCAGCTGGCCGACCGGCTGATGGACGTGGCCTACGAGCGCATCGACATCGCGCTGCGCATGAGCGCCACCGACCTGCCCGACCTGGTGGCCACGCCGGTGGCGCGGCTGGACTGGGTGCTGTGCGCCGCCCCGGCCCACCTGGCCCGCGCCGGCACGCCGCGGCAGCCCGCCGACCTGCCCGCCCATCCCTGCATGGCCTACTGGCGCGAGCGCTCCGACGACGCCTGGCTGCTGCAGCATGCCGACGGCCGGCGCGAGACGGCGCGGGTGCAGGGCCGCTACCACGCCAACAACCCCGAGGCTGTCGCGCTGGCCGCCTTGGCAGGGTTGGGCGTGGCCCTGCTGCCGGTCTACGTGTGTGCCGATGCGCTGGCCGACGGCCGCCTGCAGCGCCTGCTGCCAGGCTGGACACCGGTCACCAAGTTCGGCCACCAGATCACCGCGGTGGCCACGCCCGAGCGCATGCGCCTGGGGCGCAACCGGGCGCTGCTGGAGCACCTGCGCAGCAGCCTGGCCGACGACACCGCGCCCACCGCCTGATCAGGTCGCCAGCCCGCAGCCGCGCAAGATCAGCCCGACCACATGCGCCGTGGCCCGCGCCTGGGCGGCATCGTCCAGCCGGGCCACACCCAGCACCGCGCACACCTGCACCTCAAAGTCGGCATAGGTCTGGGTCGCGGCCCAGATGGTGAAGAACAGGTGCGTGGCATCGACCGGCGCCATGCGGCCGG
>CALMIF010000472.1 GCA_937864045.1 uncultured Aquabacterium sp.
ACCAGGCCGATCATCATGTTCAGCACCACCAGCACGCCGAAGTGCACCAGGTCGATGCCCAGCGCCTTCACCGCCGGCAGCAGCATCGGCACGAAGACCAGCAGCAGCACCGACACGTCCAGAAAGCAGCCCAGCACCAGGAACAGCAGGTTCACCAGCAGCAGAAAAGGCAGCCGCCCGAGCTGCTGCGCGTCGACCCAGGCGCCGATGGCCTGCGGCACGCCCTCGGCGGTGAAGGCGTAGTTCAGCATGAAGCTGCCGGCCAGCACCAGGGTGATCACCGCGCTGGACCGCGCCGACTCCAGCACCACGTCGTAGAGCTTGCCCCAGCTCAGCGCCCGGTAAACGATGCCCGCCAGGATCAGCGCATGCAGCGCCGCCACCGCGGCCGCCTCGGTGGGCGTGAAGGCACCCGAGTAGATGCCGCCCAGCAGCACGATGGGCATGGACAGCGGCAGCGCACCGCGGAACAGCACCGCCGGCCATTCGCGCAGCGGCACCGGCGCTTCGCGTGGCATGTTGCGCTTCGCGGCGATCCAGGCCACCACCGCCATCATCGACAGCGCCATCAGCACGCCCGGCAGCACCCCGCCCAGGAACAGCGCGCCCACCGACGCGCCCGACACCAGGGCATAGATCACCATCGGGATCGACGGCGGAATGATCGGCCCCAGCGTGGCGCTGGCCACCACCACCGCGCCGGCAAAGCCGGGGCTGTACTCGGGCTTCTTCAGCATCTGGCGGATCGTCACCAGGCCGGGCCCGGCGGCGTCGGCGATCGCGCTGCCGCTCATGCCCGAGAAGATCACCGACACCAGGATGTCGACCTGCGCCAGCCCGCCGCGCATGCGGCCCACCAGGATGCGGCAGAAGTCGAAGATGCGCTCGCTGACCGTGCCCGCGTTCATCACATTGGCCGCCAGCACGAACAGCGGCACCGCCAGCAGCACATAGCTGTTGAACAGGCCGTTGCCGATCTGCTCGGCCAGCAGGCCCAGGTCCTGGCGCTTGGCGATCAGGTAGGCCGAGCCCGAGGCGATCATCGAGAAGCCGATCGGCATGCGCAGCAGCATGCCGGCCAGCAGCACACCGCCTAACACCCAGAGCCCGGTCATGCGGCGGGCACTCCCGCATCCTCCAAGCCCTGACCACGCAGCGCCTGCACGATGCCCCAAGCGCTGCGCACCACCAGCGCCGCCAGCATCCCCACGAAGGGCGCGAACACCCATGAGAACGGGATGCCCAGCACGGCCGTGCCCTCGCGGCCCATGAAGCGCACATCGTCCCAGCAACCCGGGATGGCCCAGGCGCTGAGCACACCGATCAGCGCGTTGCCGGTCACCTTCATCACCTGCCGCACCCGCCGGCCGGCCCCGTTCCACACCAGGTCGAAGACCACGTGTTCACGCTCGGGCACCACGAAGGCGGCGCACCACAGGATCACCCAGACGTAGAGCACCACGGCCAGCTCGTCGGTCCAGGGGATCGGCTTGTTGAAGCCGAAGCGCGCACCGACCTGCAGCACGAAGACCAGGAACAGCGCCGTGAACAGCCCGGCGCCGACCGCTCCGGCACCCTTGCGCAGCAACGACCGCATCTACTTCGTCGCGTTGATGCGGTCGAGCAGGCCACGGGGCCAGGCCCTGGCCATGTCCGAGCTGGCGTAGGCGCCCTGCACTGCCTTGCGGAAGGCTTCCACATCCGGCGTCGTCACCTGCAGGCCCTGCTGCTTGAAGAAGTCGACGATCTGCGCCTCCTCCTTCAGCCGGTTCTGGTTGTTGAAGTCGGCCGCCGCCGTGGCCGCAGCGCGCACCTTCTGCTTCTGCGCGGCGCTGAGCGCATTGAAGCTCTTGTTGGCGATGCTGATGAAGATGCCGTCGACCAGGTGGCTGGTCAGCACGATCTGCTTGGTCACCTCGTAGAACTTGGCCGCACGCACGCTGGGCAGCGGGTTGTCCTGGCCGTCGATGGTGCCGGTCTTCAGGCCCAGGTAGACCTCGCCGAAGGCCAGCGGCGTGGCGGTGGCGCCCAGCGCCTCGCCCAGGAACAGCCATTCCTTGCTCGCCGGCATGCGCAGCTTCACGCCCTTCAGGTCGGCCGGCGTGCGCACGTTGCGCGCCTCGCGCAGGTTGACCTGGCGCGTGCCCAGGTAGACCGTGGCCAGTGGCGTCACGTCCAGCTTGTCGGCCACCAGCTTGAAGAGCTCATCGCCGATGGGCCCGTGGAACACCTTCTGCTGGTGCTCCGGGTCACGCACGATGTAGCCGGCGGTGAAGATCGAGAACTCGGGCACCAGCTTGGCGATGTCGAAGGCCGAGATCGACGCCAGCTCCAGGTTGCCGCGCGCCATCGCCGCCGGCTCGGTGCCCTGCTTGAACAGCGTGCCGTTCAGGTTGATCTGCACGTCGAACTCGCCGGGCGCGCTCTTCTCCAGCGCGTCCTTGAACACCGTCCACATCTT
>CALMIF010000473.1 GCA_937864045.1 uncultured Aquabacterium sp.
GCGTCGCCGATCTGCAATTCCAGCGCCGTGTCGGCTGCCGCGCTGTGCGGCCGGGCCAGCGCCACCGCATGCAGGGCGCCGGCATGCTGGATGTCGAAGTGCCGCCGAGCGCCGCCGTGCAGGCGCCAGCCGTCACGCCGGCTCCAGGGGTCGGCACTGGCGTCGGCCGCCTGCACCTGGGCCTCGTCGGCCAGCACATGGGCCACCACGCCGGCGGCGGCAATCTCCAGCGGCAGCGGCGGCTGCTTGAGCAGCACGGCGGCCTCACGCTCGATCAGCGCGGTGTCCAGGTCGGCGGTGGCGAAGCTCCGGCTGGCGACCACCCGGCGCAGGAAGGCCACGTTGGTGTGCAAGCCCACGATGTGGGTGGCCGCCAGCGCCGCCTCCAGCCGGGCCAGCGCCTGGGCGCGGGTGTCGCCGTGCACGATCAGCTTGGCGATCATCGAGTCGTAGAACGGCGTGATCGCGTCGCCCTCGCCGACGCCCGCGTCCACCCGCACCGGGTTGGCGGATGACGTCCGTTCGAAGCGCACATGCGGCGGCCAGCGCAGCACGTCCATCGTGCCGGTGGCCGGCAGGAAGCCGGCGTCCGGGTTCTCGGCGCAGATGCGCGCCTCGATCGCGTGGCCGGTGATGCGGAGTTCATCCTGCTTCAGCGGCAGCGGCTGGCCGGCGGCCACGCGCAGCTGCCATTCGACGAGGTCCAGCCCGGTGATCGCCTCGGTCACCGGGTGCTCGACCTGCAGCCGCGTGTTCATTTCCATGAAGTAGAAGCGCAGGTCGCCGTCGTCCACTTCCTCGGCGATGAACTCCACCGTGCCGGCGCCCACGTAGCCCACGGCCTGGGCCGCGGCCACGGCGGCGGCGCCCATCTCGGCGCGGCGCGCCTCGCTCATGCCGGGCGCGGGCGCTTCCTCCAGCACCTTCTGGTGGCGGCGCTGCACCGAGCAGTCGCGCTCGAACAGGTGGATCACCTGGCCCTGGCTGTCGCCGAAGACCTGGATCTCGATGTGCCGCGGCCGCAGCACATAACGCTCGACCAGCACATGCTCGCTGCCGAAGCTGTTCTTCGCCTCGCGCTGGCACGACGCCAGGGCGGCGGCAAAGTCCTCGGCCTTGTCGACCCGGCGCATGCCCTTGCCGCCGCCGCCCGCGCTGGCCTTGATCAGCACCGGGTAGCCGATGCGGTCGGCCTCGCGGGCCAGCAGGGCGGGGTCGTTGTCGTCGCCGTGGTAGCCGGGCACCAGGGGCACCTTGGCCTTCTCCATCAGCGCCTTGGCGGCCGACTTGCTGCCCATGGCCGCGATGGCGCTGGCCGGCGGGCCGATGAAGGCGATGCCGGCCGCGGCGCAGGCGTCGGCGAATTCGGCGTTCTCGGACAGGAAGCCGTAGCCCGGGTGCACGGCATGGGCGCCCGTGGCCTTGGCCGCCTCCAGGATGCGGTCGGCGCGCAGGTAGCTGTCGCGTGGCGACGCACCGCCGATGGCCACCGCTTCGTCGCAGGCCAGCACGTGGCGGGCATTGGCGTCGGCCGCCGAGTAGACCGCCACGGTGCGGATGCCCAGGCGGCGGCAGGTGGCGGCCACGCGGCAGGCGATCTCGCCCCGGTTGGCGATCAGGATCTTCTTGAACATGGATGTCTCCGCATCAAACGGGCGCGGTCTCGCCGCCCAGCCGGCGGCGCAGCCCGCGCACCAGCGATCTCAGGAACTTGAACAGCACGACGGTCAACACCAGGCCGACGACGACGAACAACGCCAGCGCCAGGCCGAACCACAGCGGCTGCTGCACCGCCAGCCACAGCATCGCCGGCACCAGGGCGTCGCCGGCCAGCGACAGCGCGATGTTGGAGAACGGCTCGGGCGAGGTGTTGACCGCTGCCCGCGTGGTGGCCTTGGCGACATGGCTGGTGGCCGCCAGCGTGCCGCCGAGCAGCGCGGCCACCGTCGCCCAGCTGGCCTGGTCGCCGCCGAAGACCGCGCCGGCCAGCGCCGCACCGGCGGGGATGCGCAGCAGCGTGTGCAGGCCGTCCCACAGCGAATCCAGCCCCGGCACCTTGTCGGCGACGAACTCCACCAGCAGCATCAGGCCGGCGGCGCCCAGCACCAGGGGCTGCTGCAGCACCTGCAGTCCTGCGGGCAGCGCCACCCAGCCCAGCGCACCTGCCAGGCCGGTGAGAAAGACCACCGCATACAGCCGCAGCCCGCTGGCCCAGCCCAGCGCCGCGGCCAGGGCCAGCAGGTGGGTGGTGTCGAGGGTGGCGACGGACATGGCTCAGGCCACGGCTGGCGGGCACACGGGCGGAACGGCGATCACATGCGAAACACACCAAACCGCGTCTCCGGAATCGGTGCATTCAGGCTGGCGCTCAAGCCCAGGGCCAGCACGCGGCGGGTGTCGGCGGGGTCGATCACGCCGTCGTCCCACAGGCGGG
>CALMIF010000474.1 GCA_937864045.1 uncultured Aquabacterium sp.
CCAGGACGGCGGCCGGCAGCGAAGCCACTGCACTGCGGTCGGCCACGTCCAGCGCCAGCATCAGCCCCTTGTAGGCCAGGGTGCGGCCGGGCACCACGGCGCGGCCATCGACCCGCAGCGCGATGTCGCCGGCGATGTTCAGCTTCAGCCCGGTGGCCAGCACCACGATGTCGGCGGGCAGCTCGCGGCCGCTGGCCAGGCGGATGCCGCCCGCGGTGAAGCGGTCGATCGTGTCGGTCACCACCTCGGCCCGGCCGGCCTTGATCTGCTGGAACAGGTCGCCGTCGGGCACCAGGCACACGCGCTGGTCCCAGGGGTCGTAGCGCGGGTTGAAGTGCGTCTGCGCGTCGCAGCTGTTGCCCAGCTCGGCGGCGGCCATGGCCACGATGCGCTGCTTCGCGGCCTGCGGCCGGCGCCGCGCCAGGCGGTAGTCGAAGCGGCCGATCAGCACGTTCTTCCAGCGCACCAGGGCGTGCGCCGGGCCCGCGGGCAGCCAGCGCTTCAGCGCTTCGGCGATGCCATCCACCGACGGCCGGCTGACCACGTAGGTGGGCGAGCGCTGCAGCATGGTCACGTGGGCGGCGGTCTTGGCCATCTCGGGCACCAGGGTGACGGCGGTGGCGCCGCTGCCGATCACCACCACGCGCTTTCCGGCATGGTCCAGCCCCGTCGGCCAGAACTGCGGCTGCACCAGGGGGCCGCGGAAATCAGCCTCGCCCTCGAACGTGGGCCGGTGGCCGCCTGCGTCGCTGTAGTAGCCGCAGCACAGGTACAGGAAGCGGGCGCGGCGGGTGCGGGTGGTGCCGTCGGCATGGGCGATGCGCACCGTCCAGCAGGCATCGGCACTCGACCAGTCGGCCGCCAGCACGCGCTGGCCGACGCCGATGCGCGGCGTGATGCCGGCTTCGTCGGCCGCCTCGCGGATGTCGTCGAGGATGGCCGGGCCGTCGGCAATCGCCTTGGCGGCGCGCCAGGGCTTGAAGTCGTAGCCCAGCGTGTACATGTCGGAATCGGACCGCACGCCGGGGTAGCGGAACAAGTCCCAGGTGCCGCCGATGGCCTGGCGCGATTCGACGATGGCCCAGGTGCGGCCGGGGCAGCGCCGCTGCAGGTGTCGCGCCGCACCGATGCCCGACAGGCCGGCGCCGACGATCAGCACGTCGACCCGGTCTTCAGCGGCGGCGTCGGCGGACAGGGTCACGGGTGGCTGGGATGGGCGGTGCGGCAGGTGCCTGCACTCTACCGGTGCACCATCCCACGTTGCGGTGGTGTTGCCCCTGTAGCGCAGGCGGCAGCCGCGGTGTCATCGTGCTAGCAGCATCGGTGCCAACCACAACCCAGGAGTCCAGATGGCGATCTACGAACTGCGCACCTACCAGGTCATCGTCGGCAAGATGGCCGAGGTGCAACGGCTGTACAAGGAACAGGGCTGGCCGGCGCTGGAGAAGCACCCGAAGAAGCTGGTCGGCTACTTCACCGGCGACATCGGCGCGCTGAACCAGCTGGTGCACCTGTGGAAGTTCGACGACGACGCCGACCGCCGCGCTTTCTGGGCCGGCGTGTTCGGTGACGCCGACTTCATGGCCTTCGCCGCCCAGCTGCGCGCGCTGCTGGCGCACCAGGAGAACAAGCTGATGCTGGCCGCACCCTGGGGGCCGCAGCCATGAGCGGGCCGAGCGCCGGGCCGCTCCCAAGCCGGACCGCCATCCCCTCGGGGGATCGGCCGGCGGCCACGCCGGATGAGGGGCAGACATGACTGGCATGAAGTACACCCGGCTCGGCAGGACCGGCCTCACCGTCTCCAGGCTTTGCCTGGGCTGCATGACCTACGGCCTGCCCGAGCGCGGTGCGCATCCTTGGACCCTGCCCGAAGACCAGAGCCGCCCGCTGATCCGCCGCGCGGTGGAACTGGGCATCAACTTCTTCGACACCGCCAACAGCTACTCCGACGGCACGTCCGAGGAGATCGTCGGCCGCGCGCTGCGTGACTTCGCCCGCC
>CALMIF010000475.1 GCA_937864045.1 uncultured Aquabacterium sp.
AGCGCTACAACCGCGAGACGCTGGAGGTGCAGTACAAGGGCCGCAACATCCATGAGGTGCTGGGCATGACGGTGGAAGCGGCGCGCCGCTTCTTCGACGCCGTGCCGGCCCTGGCCCGCAAGCTGCAGACCCTGCTCGACGTGGGCCTGGGCTACATCACCCTGGGCCAGAGCGCGACGACCCTCAGCGGCGGCGAGGCGCAGCGGGTCAAGCTGGCGCTGGAGCTGAGCAAGCGCGACACCGGCCGCACGCTCTACATCCTGGACGAGCCGACCACCGGCCTGCACTTCGCCGACATCGAGCTGCTGCTGCGCGTGCTGCACCAGCTGCGCGACGCCGGCAACACCATCGTCGTCATCGAGCACAACCTCGACGTCATCAAGACCGCCGACTGGCTGATCGACATGGGCCCCGAAGGCGGCGCCGGTGGTGGGCGCGTGCTGGTGGCGGGCACGCCGGAAACCGTGGCGGCCTGCGCCGAGAGCTTCACCGGGCGGTTCCTGAAGCCGCTGCTCCAGGCGGGCTGAAGCTCAGCCGGCCGTCAGCCCGTCATCACCCGGTCGCGCCCCGCCTGCTTGGCGGCGTACAGCGCGCGGTCGGCGCGGTCGACGAAGTCGGCCGGCGCCTCGTCCACCGACAGGCCGTTGGCCGCCGTCTGCTGCAGGAACTGCGCGACCCCCAGCGACACGGTGATGCGCTCGTCGTTGTCGCTGCTCTTGCGGCGGATGCGGCTGGCCGCCACAGTGGCACGCAGCTTCTCGGCCAGCGCCTGGGCCTGGGCCAGCGCCATGCCGGGCAGCAGCAGGGCGAATTCCTCGCCACCCACCCGCGCAGCCAGGCCGCCCTCGGGCGTCAGCGCCTTCAGCACCTGGGCCACGGCGCGCAGCACCTGGTCGCCGAAGGCATGGCCGTAGCTGTCGTTGACGCGCTTGAAGTGGTCGATGTCGATCATCAGCAGGCTGACCGGCGCGCCGATGGGCGGGCGGCCCAGCACGGCGGCATCGGCCGCCAGGCAGCTGACCAGGCGGCGGTCGAAGGCACGGCGGTTGGCCAGCGTGGTCAGCGCGTCGACCAGGCTCTCGTGGCGGGCGCGGCGCACCTCGTCTCGCAGGCTGCCGATCTCGCGCTGGCTCTCGGCCAGCTCCTTCTGCAGCCGGGCCAGGGCAGCCTGCATCTGCAGCGTGTGCTCCAGCACCTCGCCCAGTGCGGCGGGCGGCGTGGTGGGCTGGTTCTCGGCCGGGCCCAGCGACGCGCTCAGGCGCTGCAGCGTGTGGCCGTAGCGGGCCGTCTGGTCGCCCGCGGCCGCGGCGGACGCCTGCATCCCGTCGAGCAGCCTGGCGACGCCGTCGGTCACCTGCTGCGTGGTGTCGGCCGTGGGGTCGGCCAGGAAGCGGCGGTACAGCGCGTCGGTGGCAGCCTCGTCGAGCACGCCGTGCGCGGCCAGGTGGGCATCCAGCGCCTTGTGCAGCGGCGAGTTGACATCGGCCACGTACGCGTACCACACGGCATAGCTCACCGGATGCAGCGCAGCCGCCTGCCGCGACATCAGGGGCAGCGCCCTGCGCAGCAGCTCGGTGCTGCGTTCAACCGTGTCGTGGTACTCCATGGGCATCCTGCGAGGGCATCTCCATCGGCCGGCCACCGGGCGGGCGGGCGGGCGCGGGCATCCTGGGCAACCGCGTGTCGATATTATCCTACAGTGCCTGCGCCGGTGCAGTGGAAAAGGCCGCGCTTTCCCCGCCTGCTCCGGCCCGGGCGCCAGGCCCGGAAACGACGAAGCCGGCGTGGTGCCGGCTTCTTCGCAAGGGTGTGCATGCCGTGTCCGGCAACGGGCTCCGCGGCCCGCTGCCGGCGGCGGCATCACTTCAGGTGGCTGTTGATCAGCTTGGTCATCTCGAACATCGACACCTGCGCCTGCTTGAAGATCTCCTTCAGCTTGGCGTCGGCGTTGATCATCGTCTTCTTGGCCTTGTCCTGCAGTCCGTTCTTCTTGATGTATTCCCAGACCTTCTTGGTCACCTCGGTGCGCGGCACGGCCTTGTCGCCGATCACGGCGGCCAGCGCGGCGCTGGGGGTCATGGCCTTCATGAACGACGCGTTCGGCGTGCGCTTCTTCGCCGCTGCCTTCTTGGCGGGGGCCGCTGCCTTCTTGGCCGGCGCCGGTGCCGCCGCCTTCTTGGCGGCCGGCTTCTTGACCGCCGCGGCCTTCTTTGCCGGCGCGGCTGCCTTCTTGGCGGCCGGGGCCTTCTTCGCCGGGGTGGCCGGGGCGGCCTTCTTCGCAGTTGCCATGTTGATTCTCTCCATCACGTGAGTGGTTGATGCGCTGAAGTGCCCGGGCCGCGGATTGCATGAACCCGCGTTGCTCTCTGTCGCCCTCAGCCGGCGCAATGGTACTGCCACCCATGGGGGGTGAGAAGCTGTTTTCATAGGTAAAACCGCCTGCGCAAGGGCCTGAATCGCGGTTTTGTCGCCCCGCCGCATCACCGGCATGCCACCCGGGCTGCGGCGGTATGCTGCGGGCCATGAAACTCATCGTTCGATGGCTGCTGCTGGCGGCCGCGCTGCTGCTGGTGGCGCACCTCTACCCGGGGGTGACGGTGGCCAGTTTCGGCGCCGCGCTGGTGGCCGCGCTGGTGCTGGGCCTGCTGAACACGCTGGTGCGTCCGCTGCTGGTGCTGCTGACGCTGCCGGTCACGCTGATCACGCTGGGCCTGTTCCTGTTCGTGATCAATGCGCTGATGTTCTGGTCGGCCGCCGGCGTGCTCAGCGGCTTCAACGTCACCGGCTTCGGCGCCGCGCTGGTGGGGTCGGTGATCTACAGCCTGTGCGGCATGGTGATCGACGTCGCGATGGAGCGGCTGTTCACCCGCGCTGGCGGTTGACAGCGCCCGCACAGTTCCGGCGTTAGCTGGCTTCGCTCACTCAGGCGCGTCGCCGCGCGGCCGCTCGCCGGCCTTGCGCTCGTCGGCCTGCAGCTGGCGCCGCTGGGCCTGCAGGGCGCGCAGGCGGGCGTCGATCACCGAGGCCTCGATGAAGTCGGTGCCCGGGCCGCCGCGCCGCGCCAGCTGCTGGCCCGCCCGCAGGCGGTCCATCGCGCCGCCCAGGTTGCCCAGGGCGGCCTGCACCTCGGCCTCGGCCCGCACGGCGCGCAGCGGCTGGCCCAGCCGGCCGGCCGCCAGCGCCAGGGCCTGCCAGGCGGCGGCGTCCTCGCGCTGCACGGTGACCCAGGTCTGCAGCGCCTCCGCGCTGCGGCGCAGCACCGGTACGCTGCCGTCGGCCAGCGCCCAGTCGGCCTGCAGCAGCAGGCCGCTGCGCGAGCCGTCGACCAGTTGCCCGGCGTCGATCAGGCGCGCCGCCTGCGCGGCATCGCCCCGCGCCAGCGCCAGCTGCACGCCCTGCGCATCCAGCATGCGCCGGGCGGCGGCATCGCCGGACAACGGTGAAGCCGCCAGCAGCGCACTGGCAGCCTGCTGGGCGCGGTCGGCGCGGTCGAAGTCGCGCAGCGCGGCCGAGGCCAGGGCCGCCGCGTACAGCCCGGCCAGGCGGTCGGGCAGCGGCAGCTGGGTCATCGTGGCGCGGGCGTCGAAGTCCTGCAGCCGGCGCAGCGCCTGGCTGGACGGGTCCATCAGCGCACGGGCACGGGCCTGCATCAGCAGATGCAGCAGCGGCGCCGGTGGCGGCGCGCTGGCGGCACCGGCGGCCTGCACCAGCTGGCGCGCCTCGCCGATGCGCTCGACCGTCAGCGGGTGGCTGCGCAGGTACGGGTAGTTGCCGCTGTCGTTGAGGCGGCTGGCGCCGTCGAGCCGGCCGAACATCGCCGGCATGCCAGCCGGCGCGAAGCCCGCGCCAGTCATCGTGGCCAGGCCGTTGCGGTCGGCCTCGCGCTCCATGTCGCGCGAGAAGTTCAGCTGCGCCTGGGCCATCGCCGCCTGGCCGCCCATGATGGCCGCCTGGGCCATGTCGGCATTGGCCGCGCGGCTGGCCACCAGCAGGCCCAGCAGCATGCCGGCAAGGCCCAGGGTGCTGGCGCGCGACGAGGCCGCCACGCTGCGCGCGATGTGGCGTCGCGTGACGTGGGCCAGCTCGTGCGCCAGCACCGAGGCCAGCTCGTCGGGCGTGCCGGTGATGGCGATCAGCCCCAGGTGCACGCCGACATAGCCGCCGGGCAGGGCGAAGGCGTTGACCGAGCGGTCGCGCACCAGGAAGCTCTCGTAGGGGAACAGCCGCTCGGTGTCGGCGTCGATGTCGCCCTGGGCCCGCGCGGTGCGCACCAGCGGCGCCCACAGCGACTGCAGGTAGTCCAGCAACAGCGGGTCGTCGAGGTAGGCCGGGTCGCGCCGCACCTCGCGCATGATCTGCTCGCCGATGCGCTTTTCCTGGTTGAGGTTGAACTCGTCGGACGCCGATTCACCCAGGCCGGGCAGGCGCAGCGGCGCGGGTGGTGTGCCTGGTGCAGGTGCTGCGGCTTGGCTCCAGGCGGGCGCCACGCTGCCGGCCAGCAGCAGGGCGGCGACCGCGGCGCACGGCAGGCGCTGCCGCCACGGTCGGACGAGAAGCGGCAGGGGGCGTGGCATCGGCTGGTGGCGGGTCGGGCGCGCAAGGCGGTCGCCTATGATCCCATCGACCCGTTGCCCGCATGTTTCCCCCGCCATGACTTCGCCTGCCGACCTGCCCGGTGCCTCGCCGCTGACCCACTTCGACAGCCACGGCCAGGCCCACATGGTCGACGTGGCGGCCAAGGCCGAGACCCATCGCATCGCCCTTGCCGCCGGCACCATCCGCATGCAGCCGGCCACGCTGGCCCTGGTGGCCGGCGGCAGCGCGAAGAAGGGCGACGTGATCGGCATCGCCCGCATCGCGGCGATCCAGGCAGCCAAGCGCACGGCCGACCTGGTGCCGCTGTGCCACCCGCTGCCGCTGACGCGCGTGGCGGTGGACTTCCGCATCGACGCCGCCGCCAGCGCGGTGCACATCGCCGTGCAGGCCGAGACGGTGGGCAAGACCGGCGTCGAGATGGAGGCCCTGACCGCCGTGCAGGTCGGCCTGCTGACGATTTACGACATGTGCAAGGCCGCCGACCGCGGCATGGTGATGACCGACATCCGCCTGCTGGAGAAGCAGGGCGGCAAGTCGGGTCACTGGCTGGCGGACGCGCCCGGCGCCTGATCGGCCGGGACGCGCAGCGGCGGCAGGCGCGCCAGCGTGCGCCAGTCATGCACCCGCTGCGGCGCCTGGCACTGCCAGGGCGCGGCCGCCGCAGCTGCGTCCACGCAGGGCGCGAAGAACTCGGCCGCATCGGCATTGCGGAAGTCGCGCAACCGGGCCGCCACCCAGCGCGCCTCGTCGGCATGGCCGTTGGCCGCCAGGCCCTGGGCCCAGGCGATCATCAGCCGCGTGTCCAGCAGCGAATGCGTGGCCCGCGCCAGGCCCAGCGCCCGGCTGGCCGGCGGCACGCCATTGGTGGCGGCGGCGTAGTCGGCCTGGTGCGCGAACAGCAGGCTGAACTGGCCGGCGGCGATGCGCTGGGCCAGGGTGCCGCCGCCTTCGGGCGGGGCGTAGATCACCACCACGCGCTGGTAGTCCAGCACCGTCAGCGTGCCCGAGGCCGCCAGCAGCAGGCCCGTGGCCATGCCGGCCAGCGACGGCCCGGCCGCACCCGCGGGCGTGGCCGCCGGCGCCATGCCCAGCAGCAGCCCCCAGGCCAGGGCGGCCGGCAGCAGGAAGTACGCGTACCACAGCGGGTATTCGACCAGGCTGTGCAGGCCGGTCAGCAGCACCAGCACCAGCGCCATGCGGCCGGCCAGCGCCGGGGCGTCGTCGGCAGCGTTCGCGCCGCGCCGCCAGCCCTGCCACAGCGCCAGGCCCAGCAGCGCCATCACCAGGCTGGCCAGCGGCAGGCCCAGCTCCACCATCAGCTGCAGCGGCAGGTTGTGCGTGTGGTCGAAGAACGCCGTGGGCCGGTTGGCGAAGTCGGTCATCGACCAGGCGAAGTTGAACTCGCCGAAACCGGTGCCGGCCCAGGGGTTGGCCGCGATCAGCTGCAACGCGTTGCGCCAGATGTTGGAGCGGGCGTTGGGGCTGGACTCTCCCAGGCCGCCATCGGCCGCCAGCCGCGCCCCCGCACCCAGGGCCTGCTGGCTGATGCTGCCCCACCAGGCCATCGCGCCCCAGGCCAGCCCGTACAGCACAGGCGCGGCCAGCAAGGCCAGGCGGGCGCTGCGCGGCAGGCGGCGGTCCAGCAGGCCCCAGGCCAGGAACAGCAGCAGGCCCGCCGCCCCGGTGCGCGAGGCGCTCAGCTCCACGCCCAGCACCAGCAGCGGCAGGGCCAGCGCCAGCAGCCAGCCGGACAGGCGACCCAGCGCATGCAGGCCCACCGCTGCGGCCATCGCCCACAGCAGCAGGCTGCACAGGTGGTTGGGCTGGCGCAGGTTGCCCACCGCGCGGCCAGGCAGGCCCGAGGCGGCGATCAAGTGGCCATCGGCCCAGGCCGGCAGGAACACCTGCACCAGGGCCACAGCGGCATTGAGCAGGCCGCACACGAACAGGCCCCAGGCCAGCGCGGTGGCGACCGCCACGCCCTGACCGTCGCGCGCCGCCGCCGCACCGGCCACCACCATCAGCGCCGCCCCGGCGATCAGCCCGATGGCCTGCAGCGCCAGCGACAACGGCAGCGTGCCCAACCACCAGGACGCCGTGGCGGCCAGCACCACCAGCCCCAACGCCGCCAGCAATGCGGCCGCCGGCCCCAGGCCCCGCGCCAGCCGCGGCGCCATCACCGCCACCAGCGACCCCCACAGCGCCACCGCCACGCACTGGTTCAGCAGCGTGGCCGACGGCGGCTGGTGAAGGGCGAGCAGGGTGGGCAGGCTGGCGGCCAGCACGCAGGCAACCGCCAGCGCGGCGCCGGGCCGGTCCGGGGCGGTCATGCCGGCGTCGACACCCAGCTGACCAGCCTGAGCCCCGGCACACGCGCGAACTCGCGCAAGTTGTGGCTGACCAGGGTGACATCCAGCGCCAGCGCATGGGCCGCGATCTGCGTGTCCAGCGGGCCGATGGGGGTGCCGGCCTGCTCCAGGGTGGCCCGCAGCCGGCCGTAGTTTTCGGCGGCCTGCGCGCCGAAGTCCGCGGTTTCCAGCGGCTCCAGGAATTGCCGCAACGCCGCCTGGTTGCGCACCGACCCGGTCTTGGCCACGCCGAAGTGCAACTCACCCGCCGTGATGCTGGAGATGCCGAGCCCGGCAGCGGCATGGGCGCGCAACTGCGTCAGCACCTCGGGCGGACGGTGCTTCATGGCGTAGATGCAGATGCTGGTGTCCAGCATGAACCGCATGGCCGGTCGACGCGGTTCAGAGCGTGTCGCGCTGGTCTGCCAGGGCTGGCTGCTGGCGGTCGGGCACCGACTCGAACTGACCCAGTGCATCGATCAGTCGCTCGATGGACGGGCGGCGCACCGGGCTGAGGATGATCCGGTCGCCATCGCGCTCGATGAAGACCTCGGTCACACCCTCGAAGCGGAACGCCTTGGGCAGGCGCACCGCCTGGCTGCGGCCATTGAGAAACAGCTTTGCGGCGGTCATGGCAAATCCGATGCATTGGAATAGATCAAGTCTATACCACGCTGCGCATCGCCAGGCAGGACACGCCGGAAATGCAAAACGCCCACCGAGGTGGGCGTTGACAGAGGCTTGAGACTAGCTATCTGGGCGACGTTACTTGCACAGCCCGGCTGCAATACAAGTACTGGTGCTCTTGATCGACCAGTTCACCTTCCCAGCACTCAGGGACGGCTCAAGGATATAAGTCTCACCAGCCAGCCCGCCGCCTGTGACTGCGGTGACCGTGATCTCGCCGTTCAAGGTCACGACGCTAGCAACCTTTCCGTTGGCCGTTGAAATATCGGCCGGAATGCCATTGGCCCCGCCATCGCAATCGGTCAGCGCGTTCTCAATTTGCGCACAGCCCTCGACGGCAATCTTCGGCGCTGACGAAGCCAGCACCACTTCGGAGAACTTCGCCTTCTTCGTGTACTGCTGATAAGCCGGCAGAGCCACGGCGGCCAGGATGCCGATGATCGCGACGACGATCATCAGTTCGATCAGGGTGAAGCCCTTCTGGGCGGCGCGCTTCATTTGCTTCATGGGTGTCTCCAGTGAGAGGTGGGAGGTGGGAGGGAGGAGGGACGCAGCAAACAGTGCAGAAGCCGTGCCAGCGCACGAATGGGCCTGCCAGCCCGTCAAAACATGCGAAATGCCGCGAATCGTCTGGCGGGGTGACAGGAAATGTCAGTCGCCACCGCTCAGGGGTGACAAGAACTGTCACCCCTGACGAATCACGACAGTGGCAGCACCTGGCCGGCGACCAGGGCGCGCACCGGGTGGCGCGGGTCCAGCGCCGCGATCTCGGCCATCACCGCGTCGAGCTCGCCCGGCTTGATGTGCGTCACGTAGACCGCGGCGGGCTGGCGCAGCTGCTGCAGCTCGCGGCCCAGCGCGGCGGGGTGCAGGTGGCCGCTGACCTCGGCCAGCGCCTGCTCGTCGTTGCGGAAGGCGGTCTCGATCACCAGGGTGCGCACCGTCATGTCCGCCAGGCGCTGCCACAGCGCCGGGTTCGGCGCGGTGTCGCCGGTGAACACCCAGCAGCCGGCATCGTCGTGCACGGCAAAGCCGACGGCCGGCACGGTGTGCAGGGCCGGCAGCACCTCGAT
>CALMIF010000476.1 GCA_937864045.1 uncultured Aquabacterium sp.
GCACGTTGCTGACCAGGTTGGACAGCGCCACGCCCACCACCAGCAGCGGCCCGGGATCGGCCAGGTGCACGCCGTGGCCGGCCAGCCAGGCCACCGCCTCAGCCGCCAGCCCGGTGGCGGCAAAGGCGTGGTTGACGACGAACAGGCCGATGAACAGCAGCAGCAGCAGCCAGTCGACATCGCCCATCACCTGCGCCGAATACAGGCGCCGGCTGAGCAGCAGCACCGCGGCGCCGACCAGGGCGGCGACGTCGCGCGGCCAGTCGGTGGCGAGGAACACCACCATCAGCGCCGCCGCCACGGTCAGGCCCTTGGCGGTCTGCCAGCGGTCCAGCGGCGGGTCGTCGTCGACCGGTGCCGCGCCGGGCGCGGGCGCCGCAGCGGCCTGCCGGGCGCCGGGCCCGTAGGCCAGCCAGGCCCACAGCAGGCCCAGGCTGGCCACCACCGGCGGCAGGGCCTGACGCAGGTGGTCAGCGAAGGACAGCTGCAGCACCGAGCCAATCAGCATGGTCTGCGGGTTGCCGATCAGCGTGGCCGCCGAGCCGATGTTGGCCGCGCAGGCCAGGCCCAGCAGGAAGGGCAGGGGTGCAAGCCGCCGCTGCAGGCACAGCCGGGCGACCACCGGCGTCATCGCCAGGCAGACCACGTCGTTGGAGAACACCGCCGACAGCGCGCCGGCCACGGCGATCAGCGCGGCCAGCAGGCCGGCGCGCGACAGCGGCATGGCGCCCACGCGGGCCGCCACCGCGGCATAGAAGCCGCTCATGCGCAACTGGGCCGACACCACCATGAAGGCGAACAGCAGCACCAGGGTGGGCAGGTCGACCGCGCGGGCCGCCGATTCCACCGTCTCGCCTGTGATCGCGATGACGGCGATCGCACCCAGCAGGGCGACGCCGCAGCGGTCGAGCTTGAGCGTGGGCAGGCCGCCCAGGAACATGCCCAGGTAGACGGTGGCGAACACCGCCACCACGGCGGCGGTGGGCAGGTCGCTCACCGTGCGTGCCTGGGCAGCATCAGCCGATCTTCGCCGTCTTGTTCATGAAGGCGGCGATGCGCGCGTCCATGTCGGGGCCGCGGCCCTCGCTGCGGTGGATCTCGTGCGACAGCCCCACGCGCAGCGGCAGGCCGTCGGTCTCGCGGTACAGGCGCTTGTTGGCACGCAGGCTGAACCACGAGTTGGCCAGGATGGCGCGTGCCGTGCGCTCGACCTCGGCGTCGAACTCGGCGTCGGGCGCGCACCAGTTCACCAGGCCCATGGCCAGGGCCTCGCGGCCAGGCACGGTGCGGGCGGTGTAGGTCAGCTCCTGGGCGCGGGCCAGGCCGACGCGCCGCGGCAGGCGCTGGCTCATGCCCCACACCGGCGTCAGCGCCCAGCGCGCATGGGTGTCGGCGAACTTGGCCGACTCGGCGCAGACGATCATGTCGCCGGCCAGGGCCAGTTCCAGCGCGCCGGTATAGCAGTGGCCGTGCACGGCGGTGATCACCGGCTGCGGCAGGTCGGCCAGCAGCTCGATGGTGTCGGCCTGGAAGCTGGGCTTGGGCGGCTTCTCGCCATGGGCGATGTCGGCCAGGTCATGCCCGGCCGAGAAGCACTTGCCGGCACCGCGCAGCACCACCAGGCCGATGGTCTCGGTCTGCTGCGCCAGCGCCAGCACATGCGCACGCAGTTCGGCGAACAGGGCCACCGTCAGCGCATTGAGCTTCTCGGGGCGGTTGAGGACAAGGGTGGCGAGACCGTCGCGGTCGATGCGCTGGACCAGGTCGGACATGCGGACTCCAAAGGTTGAACGGCCAGCATAGCCGTCCGTCCGCTGGGGTCGACGACACCTGCACGACATCTGCACGACAGCGGATGCCGGGGCCGTCTGCACGCCCGGTCAGGCGCTGCGTGGCCGCGGGATCTCGTAGACCAGGGTCGGTGCCATCGTGTCGATGTCCTCCAGCGGCTGCGGCGGGCGCCAGGTGAACAGGCGGCAGGTGATGGACTGCGCGGTCACGTCGATCATGGTGAAGCCGTTCTTTTCCGTTGGACGCAGCGCCTCGTCCATCGTGACCGTGGCCGAGGGCATCGATTCGACGCGCCGGAAGGCGGAGGGGAAGCCGAGGTCGCCTGTGCCCAGCGTTCCGGTCATCGGCGTGTGCACCGGCTGGCGCAACTGCAGGTCCATCGAGCGCTGGATGCGCCCGGCCGCGCTGGCGTGGAAGTCGCCCTGGACGATCAGCCCGGCGCGCCGGGGCTGATCACCGAGCGCCGCCAGCAGGCGCTGGTCCTGGGCTTGCCAGCCGCTCTGCCAGCCGTCCTTGGCCTGGTCCAGCACCAGCTTGCCCTGGCGTTCGTCCAGCCGGTCGGGGTACCAGTCGCCCAGCTTGCCTGATGAGTAGCCGAACGGCAGCGAGGGCTCGTGCATGAACTGCGCCGTATTGTCGGCCCGGGTGCGCGCCAGCAGCCAGTCCTCGACCCAGCGCGGCACCACGCGGGCGTGGCGGCCCTTGTTGTCCAGGTCGCGCCGGCAGTCGTAGAGCACGGCTTCGAGCAGGCGGCCGTCGCGCAGCGTGCCGAAGCAGCCGTTCGTGCCTTCGGCCAGGCCCGGGATGCCGCTGCCTGGCAGCCAGGCGGGCCGGTTGGCGTCGGGCAGGAACTCGGGGTAGGACAGGCGCTGCGTCAGTTCGGCACCGACACGGCCGTCGTCGTCAGCCGGCAGGGTGGCGATCTGGTCGTCGAACTCGTCGTTTTCGAACATGTCGTGGTCGTCGGTCAGGAACCACGCCGGCGTCGAGCGCAGCGCCGTTCCGTACAGGCCGGCGATCTGGTGGTCGCACACCGCCTGGTGGATCGCAGCGTTGCGCGGATGGTCCATCGGCAGGGTCAGATCCAGCTCGCCACCGAAGGCCGCCCGCGCTGCCGCGATCCGCTCGCGCGGCACGCGCTTGTTGTCCAGCGTCTTCTGGTCCCAGTCGATGTGGTCGCCGTTGGCGATCACCGCATGCGGCGCGAAGCCCAGGCCGCGCGCCAGCAGGCGGCGGCGCGCAGCCATGGCCAGCCAGGTCGAGCGGCCGCCGATCGGCATGCCGTCGTTGCCGCCGGCGCAGGTGTAGGCCAGCAGGCGCAGGTGCTCGGGCGCGGCGTCGGGCGCCGGCAGGGTGGCCAGCGGCCAGGCGTCGCACAGCGCCTGGCCATCGGCGTCGACGATGCGCAGCAGGTGGCGCGTGCCGGCGGCCAGGCCGCGGGCATCGAAGCGCCAAAAGCGGCCGAGGCGGTCGGTCATCACCCCGACCACGGCTGAACCGGTGCGGCCGTCGACCAGCAGCCGCGGCGGCTGCGCCAGCGGGCGGCGCACCGAGGCCTTGATCAGCAAGCGGTCGTGGCTGGCGGTGGGGGTCAGGTGCAGCAGGTCGCCTGCATTCCAGCCGTCGGCTGCGTTGGCACCGGTGGGCAGCCAGGCGGCGGCCAGCGCGGCCGCGCCCAGGCCGAGAAGCTGGCGGCGGGGCAGGGCGGGGGTCTGGGCTTCACGGTGGACAGGTGCTGGCATGGTGTGCGTCCGGGCCATCCGTTGCTGGCGCGCGCACGGCTTCGGCTGGTCGATCTGGTGCAGGCGCAATGGATGCTGCCCGGGCCCGATGTGGCGGCGCGCCAGCGCATCGAGGCGATGTTCGCCCAGGCTGGACTGCCGGCACCCCAGGTGGTCGTGGAGGTCAGCAACACCACGGCGCCGCTGGCCGACCTGCTGCTGCACAGCGACCTGGTCGCGCTGCAGAGCGAGTCGGCCTTGCAAGGGCTGGCGGGTGGCAGCCTGTCGGTGCTGCCGATCGCCCAGGCGCGGCTGCGGCGGCAGATCGGCGTGCTGACCCGCCAAGGCGCCACGCTGCCGCCTCTGGGACAGCGATTCCTGGACCTGCTGCGCGACAACCTGCTGCCTGCCGGGTAACCGCTGCAGCGGCAGGGTTGGTTGATGACTGTATATTCATCCAGTCATTGAAGAGTCATCCGCCGCCATGGAATTGATCCGCAAGCTCGCCATCCTGGCCGACGCCGCCAAGTACGACGCCTCCTGCGCCAGCAGCGGCGCGGACAAGCGCCACGCCCTGGGCGATCCGTCGGGCCAGGCCATCGGCTCGACCGAGGGCATGGGCATCTGCCACAGCTATGCGCCCGACGGCCGCTGCATCTCGCTGCTGAAGATCCTGCTGACCAACTACTGCAGCTACGACTGCCTGTACTGCGTCAACCGCATCAGCTCGAACGTGCCGCGTGCGCGCTTCACCGTCGACGAGGTGGTGCAGCTGACGCTGGACTTCTACCGCCGCAACTGCATCGAGGGCCTGTTCCTCAGCAGCGGCATCGTCGGCAGCCCGGATGCCACGATGGAACAGCTGGTCGACGTGGCGCGCCGGCTGCGCGAGGAGCACCACTTCCGCGGCTACATCCATCTCAAGACCATTCCCGACGCCAGCCCCGCGCTGCTGGCCGAAGCCGGCCGCCATGCCGACCGGCTGAGCATCAACATCGAGCTGCCAACGCCTGAGTCGCTGCAGGCGCTGGCGCCGGCCAAGAGCGACGCCGGCATCCGCCGCTCGATGGCGCGCATCCGCGTGCTGGCCGACGATGCCAGGGGCGCGGCCCGTCAGCATGCGGCGGCACCCGCAGCCGCGCTGCCCGGCACGCCGCCGCGGCGCGCCGCACCGCCCCGGTTCGCGCCGGCAGGGCAGAGCACGCAGATGATCATCGGCGCCGATGCCACCGACGACCGCACCATCCTGGCCACCAGCGCCGCGCTGTACGGCAGCTACCGGCTGCGGCGCGTGTACTTCTCGGCCTTCAGCCCCATCCCCGACGCGGCGCGCGGCCTGCCCCTGGTGGCGCCGCCCCTGGTGCGCGAGCACCGGCTCTACCAGGCCGACTGGCTGACCCGCTTCTACGGCTTCGGCCACAACGAGATCGTGACCGGCAGCGACGGCATGCTGTCGCTGGACGCCGACCCCAAGCTGGCCTGGGCGCTGGCAAACCGCGGGCGGTTTCCGGTCAACCTGAACACCGCGCCGCGGGAGCTGCTGCTGCGCGTGCCTGGGCTGGGCGTGCGCAGCGTCGACAAGCTGCTGGCCGCACGCCGTGTGCGACGCCTGCGCGCGGCCGACCTGGGCCGGCTGAAGGTGCCGCTGGCCAAGTTGCTGCCCTTCGTGGAGGTGGCCGACCACACGCCAGGGCGCAGCCTGGACGCGGCCACGTTTCCGATGCGCGCGCCGCGCGCCGTGCCGGAGCAGGCCGGCCTGTTCGACGCGCCGGCCTGAACATGCTGTTCACCGCCACGCACACCGTGCGTCTGGCCGGCGAGGCCGACTTCGCCGGCTTCCGCCGCCAGGCGCGGGCGCTGCTGGCCCAGGGCGTGGCGCCGGACGAGGTCGACTTCGTCACCGATGGCGACCCGGCGCCGCCCGCCGAGCCCATGGGCGCCGCCGCCCCGGGCAGCCCGCTGCGCATCGGCGCCGGTCTGCTGCAGTTGCTGGAACAGGCCGCGCTGCACGACGTGCCGCAGCGCTTCACCCTGATCTATCGCCTGCTGTGGCGCATCGCGCAGCAACCGGCGCTGCAGCACGACCCGCTGGATGCCGACCGCCAGCAACTGGCCCTGATGGCGCAGGCGGTGCGACGCGACATGCACAAGATGAAGGCCTTCGTGCGCTTCCGCCCCATCGCCGAACCGGGCGCCGACGACCCGCTGCACGTGGCCTGGTTCGAGCCCGGGCACCACATCGTCGACGCGGTGGCGCCGTTCTTCGTGCGCCGCTTCGCCGGCATGCGCTTCGTGATCCTGACGCCGCGCCGCAGCCTGCGCTGGGACGGCCAGGCGCTGCAGCTGGGGCCTGGCGCCCAGCGTGCCGATGCGCCAGCGGCCGATGCGGGCGAGGCGCTGTGGCTCACCTACTACGCGAGCATCTTCAACCCGGCGCGGCTGAAGCTGCAGGCGATGGTGCAGGAAATGCCGCGCCGCTACTGGAAGAACCTGCCCGAGGCGGTGCTGATCGCACCGTTGGCGGCCGGGTCGGCCAGGCGTGCCGGCACGATGGTCGAGGCGCCGGCCACCGTGCCGCTGCGCCGCATCCCGATCGCCGCGCGGGCGGCAGACGCCTGCCGGCCTGCCGAAGCGCCCGAAACGCCCGCCATGCGTCATCCTCTGCCCGAGGACGCCTCCCCCGAGGACCGGCTGGCCCGGCTGCAGGCGCGCCGCCGTGCCGCCGACCATTGCCGCGACTGCCCCATCGGGGCGCAAGCCACGCAGACCGTGCACGGCGAAGGCCCGATCGACGCCCGCCTGATGGTGGTGGGCGAGCAGCCCGGCGACCTGGAAGACCTGTGCGGCCGGCCGTTGGTGGGGCCGTCCGGCCAGCTGTTCGACCGCGCGCTGGCTGCGCTGGGCTGGCCGCGCGACCAGCTCTACATCAGCAACGCGGTGCGCCACTTCAAGTACCTGCCGCGCGGAAAGCGCCGCCTGCACAAGACCCCCGCACAGCAGGAAGCCGACGCCTGCCTGCACTGGCTGGACGAGGAAATCGCCCTGGTCCGGCCCGCGGCGCTCGTCGCCCTGGGCGCCACGGCCGCCCGCGCTCTGCTCGGGCGCGACGTGGCGGTGCAGCGCGCACGCGGCCAGTGGTCCCGCCACCCCGCCAGCGGCACGCCGGTGCTGGTGACACTGCACCCGGCCGCACTGCTGCGCCTGCCGCCCGAACAGCAGGCCGGGGCGTTCGATGCCTGGCTGCGCGACCTGCGGGCGGCGCAGGTCCGCATGGGCAGCGGGTAGCGGCCGCATCCCGCTGCATCGGGCCGCGCGCACTATGCTTCGCGCCCGTGTCAGGCGCTTGCCCCGGTCTTCATCGCGCCGCACGCCTCAGCTGAAGCCCCTCCCCGATGCCCACCACCACGCCAGCCGCCGAGGTGTCGGCCAGCGCCGTGAGCGCCCCGGCCGCCGTCGGCGTTGCCGAGGCCCTGCGCTTCTGGCTCAAGCTGGGCTGCATCAGCTTCGGCGGCCCGGCCGGGCAGATCGCGATCATGCACACCGAGCTGGTCGAGCGGCGGCGCTGGATCAGCGAGCAGCGCTTCCTGCACGCGCTGAACTACTGCATGCTGCTGCCCGGCCCGGAGGCGCAGCAGCTGGCCACGTACATCGGCTGGCTGCTGCACCGCACGGGGGGCGGCATCGCGGCCGGCGCCCTGTTCGTGCTGCCGTCGCTGTTCCTCCTGATCGCGCTGTCGTGGGTCTACCTGCGCTTCGGCGATGTGCCCGTGGTGGCCGGCATCTTCTTCGGCCTGAAGCCGGCGGTGACGGCCCTGGTGCTGCACGCGGCCCACCGCATCGGCACGCGGGCCCTGAAGAACCGCTGGATGTGGGGCATCGCGGCGGCGTCCTTCGTCGCCATCTTCGCCTTCGACACCCCGTTCCCGGCCATCGTGCTGGCGGCCGGTCTGGTCGGCCACCTGGGCGCACAGCGCTGGCCGCGGGTGTTCGCCCTCGGCGGCGGGCACGGCAGCGCGCAGGCCAGCGTCGGGCCGGCGCTGATCGACGACCACACGCCCACGCCGCTCCACGCACGCTTCTCGCGCCGCCGCCTGCTGGCGGTGCTGGGCGCCGGGCTGGGCCTGTGGGCCGTGGCCTTTGCCGCCCTGGTGGCCACCAGCGGCCTGCAGGGCACGCTGGCGCAGATGGCGTGGTTCTTCACCAAGGCGGCGCTGCTGACCTTCGGCGGTGCCTACGCGGTGCTGCCCTATGTCCACCAGGGCGCCATCGAGACGCACCAATGGCTCAGCGCGGCGCAGATGATGGACGGCCTGGCGCTGGGCGAGACCACGCCCGGCCCGCTGATCATGGTGGTGGCCTTCGTCGGCTTCGTGGGCGGCTGGCTCCAGCAGGTGCTGGGGCCGGACGCGCTGTTCCTGGGCGGTGCGCTGGCGGCCTGCGTGGTCACCTTCTTCACCTTCCTGCCGTCGTTCGTGTTCATCCTGGCCGGCGGGCCGCTGGTCGAAGCTACCCACGGCCGGCTGGGCTTCACGGCGCCGCTGTCGGCGATCACCGCGGCGGTGGTCGGCGTGATCCTCGACCTGACGCTGTTCTTCGCCCAGCACGTGCTCTGGCCACAGGGTTTCGGCGGCCGGTTCGACGCACTGTCGGCCGCGATCTGCGTGGCCGCGGCGGTGGCGCTGTTCCGCTTCAAGGTCGGCGTCATGCCCCTGCTGGCGGCCTGCGCGGTCGCCGGTCTGGTGGTCAGCGGGCTGGCACGCTGAGGCGTGCCGCGGCATTGCCCGGATGCCGCCGGGGGCGCTTGTCTTGGCGGAGGCAGTAGGATTCGAACCCACGATGCCCTTGCAGGCATGCCTGATTTCAAGTCAGGTGCAATCGACCACTCTGCCATGCCTCCGCGGCATGCTTGTCGTTCAGGTTGTGCTGCACGGTTGGCACCGTGCCAGCGCTGCAACTGCCGCATCGACCGACCTGACGGACCGGTGAAAGCGCATCGGCAGCAGGGCCTGCGACCTGGCGCATTCTAGGTGCTGCCCGCGCTGGCTTCGGCCGGCTCGCATGCCACTCTGCGCGCCGCCATGAACACCACCGAGGTCTTCCTGATCGCGATGACGATCATCTTCAGCCTGCCCTGGCTGGTGTGGCGGCTGGGGCGCACCGACGACTTCGCGCCGATGGTGGTGGTGCAGATCCTGGCGGGCATCGTGCTGGGGCCGGGCGTGCTGGGGGCGGCCTTCCCCGACTACGACCGCTTCGTCTTCAACCCCGCCGTGGTGCAGGCGCTCAACGGCATGGCCTGGTGGGCGATGATGCTCTTCGTCTGCATCGCCGGCATCGAGCTGGACCTGCGCCAGGCCTGGGAGAAGCGGCGCGAGAGCGGCATCACCGCCGGTCTGGCCCTGGGCGTGCCGATGCTGGCTGGCGCCGGTGCCGGGCTGGTGCTGCTGGCGGCATCGCCGCTTTGGCTCGGGACCGCGGGCCGGCCCTGGCAGTTCGTGCTGGGCATCGGCATGGCCTGCGCGGTCACTGCGCTGCCGATCCTGATCCTGCTGATGGAGAAGCTCGACCTGCTGCGCCAGCCGCTGGGCCAGCGCATCCTGCGCTATGCCAGCCTGGATGACCTGGCGATCTGGGGCGTGCTGGCGCTGATCCTGCTGGACTGGACCCGCGTCGGCCGGCAACTGGCCTTCCTGGCGGCGTTTGCGTTGGCCAGCCTGCTGGTGCGCCGGCTGATGCAGCGGGTGCCCGAGGCCGACCGCTGGCCGCTGGCCCTGGTGTGGCTGGCGCTGTGCGCCTTCGGTGCCGACTGGTCGGGGCTGCACTACATGGTGGGTGCCTTCCTGGCCGGCGCTGCGCCAGCGCGGTTGATCCGCGCCTGGTCAGAACGGCGTGCGGCCTCCGGGGCAGGCCACCTGGGTGACCTCGCGCCGGCCGCCGTCGATGCGCACGGCGGTCAGCGCGCCGCCCCAGACGCAGCCGGTGTCCAGCGACAGCAGGTCGGGGCGGTTGCGCAGGCCCAGGGTCGACCAGTGGCCGAAGGCGATGGGCTGGTCCTGCGTCAGCCGGCCCGGCACGTCGAACCAGGCCAGGTGGCCGGGCGGGGCGACGCCGCTGCCGTCCTTGGTGTCGAACTCCAGCGTGCCGTCGGGCGTGCAGTAGCGGATGCGTGTCAGCGCGTTGAGCACCATGCGCCAGCGGTCGTGGCCGGCCAGGTCGTCGTGCCAGCGGGCAGGGCGGTTGCCGTACATCACCTGCATGAAGCCGGCGAGGTCCGGGCCCTGCAGCACCGCTTCCACCTCCCTGGCCAGGGCCAGCGTCTGCCCGGCCGTCCATTGCGGCACCACGCCGGCATGCACCAGCAGCCAGCCGTGGGCCCTGTCGGCCAGCCTGCCCTGGCGCAGCCAGTCGAGCAGGGCAGGGCGCTCCGGGCTGGCCAGGATGTCGTCCAGCGTGTCGCTGCGGTGCGTGCGCTGCCCGCCCGTGGCCACGGCCAGCAGGTGCAGGTCGTGGTTGCCCAGCAGGCAGGTGGCGGCATTGCCCAGGCCTTGCAGGCGCTGCAGCGTGGCCAGCGACGCCGGCCCGCGGTTGACCAGGTCGCCCAGCACGTGCAGGTGGTCGCGGCTGGGTGAGAAGCCGAGTTCGGCGAGCAGCCGCTCCAGCGCGTCACAGCAGCCCTGAAGGTCGCCGATGAGAAAGTGCATGGCATTGATTCTGCTACGCTCCCGCGCCTGTTGAACCGACGGGGCGCCCACGGCCGGCGCCGCTGCATGGACGTTGCCCTTCTGCTGTTCCTGATCCTGCTGAACGCGCTGTTCGCGATGTCGGAGATGGCGCTGACCGCTTCCCGCAAGGCCCGCCTGGCGGTGCTGGTGGAGGCAGGGGACCCTGGCGCACCGGCCGCGCAGGAACTGCACGACGACCCGACCAAGTTCCTGTCCACGGTGCAGATCGGCATCACGTCGATCGGCGTGCTCAACGGCATCGTCGGCGAGGCGGCCTTCTCCAAGCCGCTGGCCCATTGGCTGGAACAGGTGCTGCCGATGATCAGCCCGCGCGTGGCCGACATCGCCGGCACGGCCCTGGTGGTGCTGGCCATCACCTTCCTCACCATCATCTTCGGCGAGCTGGTGCCCAAGCGCCTGGGCCAGATGTACCCCGAGCAGGTGGCGGTGCTGGTGGCGCGGCCGATGAACTGGCTGAGCGCGGCCACGCGGCCCTTCGTCTGGCTGCTGTCGGCCGCCACCGAGGCCACGCTGCGCCTGCTGGGCATCCGCAATGCGCCCAGCCGCAGCGTGACCGAGGAGGAGATCGCCGCCAGCCTGGAGGAGGGGCTGGACGCCGGTGTCATCGAGGCGCAGGAGCACCAGATGGTGCGCAACGTGTTCCGGCTCGATGACCGGCAGATCGGCTCGATGATGATCCCGCGCGCCGAGATCACCTGGCTGGACCAGCATGCGCCGCTGCCCGAATTGCTGGCGCAGATGACCGAGCACGGCCATTCGCGCTACCCGGTGTGCCGCAACGGGCTGGACGACGTGGTCGGCGTGATCCAGGCGCAGGACCTGCTGGTGCCGCTGTCACGCGGCGAGATGCCGGATCTGGGCGCGCTGATGCAGCCGCCGGTGTTCGTGCCCGAGACGCTGTCGGGCATGGAACTGCTGGACCACTTCCGCGCCACCAGCGCCGAGCTGGTGTTCGTGGTCGACGAGTACGGCGCGGTGCAGGGCGTGATCACGGTGCGCGACGTGCTGGAGGCCATCACCGGCGAGTTCTCCACCCCCAGCGCCGAGGACGCCTGGGCCGTTCGCCGCGCCGACGGCAGCTGGCTGATGGATGGCCTGATCCCGGTGCCCGAGCTCAAGGACAGGCTCGAAATCCGTGAATTGCCGGAAGAAGATCGCGGCCGCTACAACACGCTGGCTGGCATGATCATGCTGCTTCTGGGCCGCCTGCCGGCCACCGCCGATGTGGTCGAATGGTCCGGCTGGCGCTTCGAGGTCGTCGACCTCGATGGCAAGCGTGTGGACAAGGTGCTGGTCAGCGCCCTTGCGTCCGATGACGACTCCCACCCCCCCAAGGATTGAACCCGAGCATGATCAACGAGAACCTGCACAAGAAGGTCGTCGCGCTGGACCGCGTGAAGCACCGTGACCTGAAGCTGGAGGTCAACACGCGCGACCTGAGCACGGTCAAGGGCCTGAATGCCTTCTTCCTGGCCGGCACCGAGTTCAGCGACGCCTGCAAGGAATACCCGGTGGTGTGGGTGGCCGCGGGCAAGGACGAGGCCGGCAAGACCCAGGTGGCGCCCATCGCCGTGTTCGGCCTGCAGGCCGGCCAGAACCTGTGCGTGGACGATAACGGCTGGCGGGTGCGCTACGTGCCGGCGGTGCTGCGCCTGTACCCCTTCGGCCTGGCCCGCGTGGGCCCCGCCGAGATGGTGGTCTGCTTCGACGAATCCTGGGCTGGTTTCGGCAGCCAGGGCGAGGCACTGTTCAACGCCCAGGGCCAGCCCAGCGAGTTCGTGGCCAACGTGCAGAAGCAGTTGGAGAACTTCGAGGTCGAGGTCGAGCGCACCCGCCTGGCCGGCGCGCTGCTGATGGAGAAGGGCCTGCTGCGCGACATGCGCTTCGACGCCACCCTGCCCGACGGCAAGAAGCTCAGCGTCGACGGCTTCCTCACCATCGACGAAGAAAAGCTGAACAAGCTCAGCGACGCCGACCTGCTGGCCTTCAACCGCAACGGCCTGATGGGCCTGATCCACGCGCACCAGATCTCGCTGAGCAACATGGCGCGCCTGGTGGAATGGCACGCCGAGCGCGTCGGCGCAGTCAAGCCCGCCTGACCGGGAGTGCGGCATGAGCTTTGAGCGCCCCGATGACCTGGATCGCGGGGCGGTCAACCGCCGCGCCATGCTGGGGGACGCCTGGGTCGAGCGCTCGCTCGGCCAGGCCAACTGGCTGAACGCCGAGTTCCAGGACCAGGTGACGCGCCATGCCTGGCACGACATCTGGGGCCGCCCCGGGCTGGACGCCCAGACCCGGCGCCTGCTGGTGCTGGGCATGACCATGGGCCTGGCGCGCTGGGAGGAGTTCGAGCTGCATTGCCGCGCGGCCATCCGCGGCGGCGTGCCACTGGCCGCGATCAAGGAGGCGCTGATGCAGGGCGCCATCTACTGCGGCGTGCCGGCGGCCAACACCGCCTTCAAGCTCACCGTCGCCATCTGCCAGGCCGAAGGCATCGCGCTGGACCCCGCGCCGCTGCTGAGCGGCCACCGCGTCGAGACCCACCACACCTTCAGCCTGCCGCAGCTGCGCGTGGCGCTGCAGGGGCCCATCGATGCCGACGCTGCCGGCGTGCCCGTCGTGCTGAGCCATGCCCTGGGCATGCGGCTGGAGATGTGGGATGGCCTGGCCGCCACCCTGGCGCAACACCATCCGGTGCTGCGCTACGACCACCGCGGCCAGGGTGGCTCGGCGGCGGTACGCACGCCGTATGCCATCGACGCCCTGGTCGACGACGCGGCGCGCCTGATCACCGAATGGGGGCGCGGGCCGGTGGTCTTCGTCGGCCTGTCGATGGGCGGCCTGGTGGCGCAGGGCCTGGCGATCCGCCGCCCGGACCTGGTGCGCGGCGTTCTGCTGGGCAACACCGCCGCCGTCTACCCGCAAGCCGGGCGCGATGGCCTGGTGCAGCGCGCCGAGGCCGTGCGCGCCGGTGGCCTGGCCGCCGTGGCCGATGCGACGCTGGAGCGCTTCCTCAGCGCCGGCTTCCGCGCCCAGCGGCCCGAGGCGGCGGCCATGGTGCGCCGCGACCTGCTGCGTGCCGACGCCGAGGGCTACGCCCTGGCTGCACTGGCGATCTCGCAGGTCGACTGGTCGGCCGACCTGGGCCGCATCAACTGCCCGGTGCAGGTGGTGGCGGGCGCGCAGGACGTGGGCTCGACCGTGGCCATGGCACAGCAGATCGCCGATGCCGTGCCCGGCGCCCAGCTCAGCGTGCTGGATGCGGCGCACCTGTCGGCTGTCGAGCAGCCGGCGGGCTTTGCCGAGGCGCTGCACGCGCTGCTGAGCCGCATCGCCTGAGGGCGCGGCCGGCGCCTGCCGGCTGCGGGCAAACCCTGGAAGATCAGGGAGTGTTGGTGTTTCAGAATCCCGGCTGTATACAACACTGGGTCTGGAGCATGGCATGGCTGCCCGAACGTCCCCCTTTCCGCTGAACGCCTGGTACGCCGCGGCCTACGACGTGGAGCTGGGCCGCGCCCTGCTGCCGCGCACCATCTGCAACCGCAAGATGGTCTTCTACCGTCTGCTGGACGGCACGCCCGCGGCGCTGGAGGATGCCTGCTGGCACCGCCTGCTGCCGCTGTCGCTGGGCCGGCTGGAAGGCGACGAGGTGGTCTGCGGCTACCACGGTCTTGTATTCAATGCCGAGGGCCGCTGCACGCACATGCCGTCGCAGGAGACGCTCAACCCCTCGGCCTGCGTGCGCAGTTATCCGGTGGTGCAGCGCCACCGCTTCGTCTGGGTGTGGCCGGGCGATGCCGAGCTGGCCGACCCGGCGCTGATTCCCGACCTGCACTGGAACGACGACCCGGCCTGGACCGGCGATGGAAAGCGCATCCACGTGCAGTGCGACTACCGGCTGGTGATCGACAACCTGATGGACCTGACGCACGAGACCTTCGTGCACGGCGGCAGCATCGGCGACCGGGCGGTGGCCGAGGCGCCCTTCGTCGCCACGCACGGCGACCGCTTCGCCACCGTCACGCGCTGGATGGAGGGCATCACGCCGCCGCCGTTCTGGGCCGGGCAGATTCGCCATGCGCGTGGCTACACGGGGCCGGTGGACCGCTGGCAGATCATCCGCTTCGAGGCGCCGTGCACCGTGGCCATCGACGTGGGCGTGGCGGTGGCCGGCACGGGCGCAAAACCTTCCGGCCACCACGGTGGCGACCGCAGCCAGGGCGTCAACGGCCAGGTGCTGAACACCATCACGCCCGAGACCGATGGCAGCTGCCACTACTTCTGGGCCTTCGCCCGCAACTACTGCCTCAACGAGCAGGCCATCACGCATGCGCTGCGCGAGGGCGTGGCCGGCATCTTCCGCGAGGACGAGGCCATCCTGGAGGCGCAGCAGCGCGCCATCGACGAGCACCCCGACCACCAGTTCTGCAACCTGAACATCGACGCCGGGTCAATGTGGGCGCGGCAGCTGATCGACCGCATGGTGGCGGCGGAGGCACCGCAGGGCGGACAGCGCACGATCCCGCTGCGGCCGGCGGCATGACGGCAACGCCGGTGGACGCCGACGACGGCAGCGGCTCGCTCACCGCGCGCACCCAGCTGCGCCTGCGCGAGCTGATCCTGGGGGGTGACCTGGCGCCCGGCGCACGCATCCCCGAGCTGGCCCTGGTCGAGCGCCTGGGCGTGTCGCGCACGCCGGTGCGCGCCGCGCTGGTGCGGCTGGCCGAGGAGGGGCTGCTGGAGGCGCTGCCTGGCGGCGGCTTCGCGCCGCGCGAGTTCTCCGAAACCGACATCTGCGACGCGATCGAGCTGCGCGGCACGCTGGAAGGCCTGGCTGCGCGCCTGGCTGCCGAGCGTGGCGTGGGCAGCGTGGTGCTGGTCGGCCTGCGTGACGCGGTGGCCCGCATCGACGACCTGCTGGCGCCGCCCGAGCTGAGCGACGCGGCCTTCGTCGCCTATGGCGAGCAGAACGGCCGCTTCCATGCCCTGCTGGCCGAGGCGGCGGGCAGCACCCTGGTGCAGCGCCAGATCGAGCGGGTGGCCACGCTGCCCTTTGCCTCGCCCAACGGCTTCGTGATGCAGCGTGCCAGCGGCGCCGGTGCGCGGGATGCGCTGGTGGTGGCGCAGGCCCAGCACAAGGCGGTGCTCGATGCGATCAGCCGCCGCGAGGCCGCCCGCGCCGACGCGCTGATGCAGGAGCACGCCCGCCTGGCCCATGCCTACCTGCGCGAGGCGCTGCAAAGCCAGCAGGGCCTGCAGCAGCTGCCCGGCGCCCGGCTGATCCGCCATGCGCGGCGCTGACCACCGGGGCGAGCCATGCTGACATCCAACGACTGGCAGGGCGCCACGGTGCGCCGCATCACCACGCTGAGCCCCAGCGTGCGTGAACTGGAACTGCAACCCGACCTGGGCTGCGCGCGGCCCGCGCCGGGCAGCCACCTGCCGGTGCGCTTGCGCCTGGCCGATGGGCGCGTGCTGGAGCGCCGCTACTCGGTGGTCGGCCCCAGCGACGACGGCGAGGCCTGGCGCATCGCCGTCAAGCGCTGCCAGCCCAGCCGCGGCGGGTCGGCGGCCATGCATGCGCTGGCCGTGGGCGACCGGCTGCAGCTGTTGCCGCCGCAGAACCACTTCGCGCCCAGCCTGCGGGCGCCGCAGCACTTGCTGGTGGCCGGCGGCATCGGCATCACGCCCCTGGTCGGCATGGCGCGGGCGCTGGTGGCCCGTGGTGCCGACTGCCGGCTGGTCTACGCGGTGCGGCAGGCCGAGGACCTGGTCTACGCCGACACCCTGCGCGCCCTGCTGGGCGACCGCCTGCGGACCCTGGTCGGCAGCGCCGGCCAACGGCTGGACATCGCCGCCGAGCTGGCCGGCCTGCACCCCGACGCCCAGCTGCTGCTGTGCGGCCCGGCGCGCCTGACCCGCGCTGCCCAGGCCGCCTGGCATGCCGCCGGCCGCCCGGCGCACCGGCTGCGCTTCGAGACCTTCGGCGCCGTGGCCACCGAGGCCGAGCCGTTCTGGGTCAAGCTGCCGCGCCACGACATCACGTTCACCGTGCCGGCCGACCAGACCCTGCTGCAGGCGCTCGATGCCCACGGCATCGCCACGCTGCGCGACTGCCAGCGCGGCGAATGCGGCCTGTGCGCGCTGGACGTGCTGTCGGTCGAGGGCCGCATCGACCACCACGACGTGTTCCTGTCGCCCGCCGAGCGCGATGCCGACCGCCGCCTCTGCGCCTGCGTGTCGCGTGTGCGCGGCGGCGGCGTGGTGCTCGACACCGCCTACCGGCCCGATCCGGCCTGATCACTTCCACACGTCCAGTCACCTCGTCCACCCGTTCCCCCAAGGAGACCCGCATGACCCAACGCACCACGCCGCCGTTCCGCGCCGACCATGTCGGCAGCTTCCTGCGCCCGAAGGACCTGCTCGATGCGCGTGAAGCGTTCTTCGTGAAGAAGAGCATCACCGCCGAGCAGCTGCGCGCGGTCGAGGACAAGGCGATCACCGAGATCGTGAAGTTCCAGCAGGACGTGGGCCTGCAGTCGATCACCGACGGCGAGTTCCGCCGCACCTATTTCCACATCGACTTCCTGGAGCAGCTGGGTGGCGTGAAGACCGACATCCCGGTGACGGTCAAGCGCGCCGACGGCACCGAGGAGCTGGCGCCGCCGGTGATCCGCGTGATCGACAAGGTGCGGCATGTCAAGGACATCCAGCGCGCCGACTTCGAGTACCTCAAGTCGCAGATTGCCGCGGGCATGACGCCGAAGGTGACCATCCCCAGCCCGACCATGCTGCATTTCCGCGGCGGCCGTGCCGGCATCAGCCGCGAGGCCTATCCCGAGCTGGACCCGGCCTTCTACGACGACGTGGCCAAGGCCTACGGCGACGAGCTGCAGAGCCTGTTCGACGCCGGCTGCCGCTACGTGCAGATGGACGACACCAACCTGGCCTACCTGTGCGACGAGAAGATGCGCGAAGCCGCACGCCAGCGTGGCGACGACCCCAACGAGCTGCCGCACCGCTATGCGCAGTTCATCAACAAGGTGGTGGCGCACAAGCCCGCCGGCATGACGCTGGCCATGCACCTGTGCCGCGGCAACTTCAAGAGCACGCATGCGGCGGCCGGCAACTACGAGCCGGTGGCCGAGGCCCTGCTGTCGGAGATGAAGCTCGACGCCTTCTTCCTGGAGTACGACGACGACCGCTCGGGCGACTTCCGGCCGCTGCGCTTCCTGGGCAAGGACAAGACCGTGGTGCTGGGCCTGGTGACCACCAAGTTCGGCCAGCTGGAGAAGAAGGACGACCTCAAGCGCCGCATCGACGAGGCCGCGAAGTACGCCCCGCTGGACCAGCTGGCGCTGAGCCCGCAGTGCGGCTTCAGCAGCACCGTGCACGGCAACAACATCGCCGTGGAAGACCAGCGCAGCAAGCTGCGGCTGGTGGTGGAGACGGCCGCCGAAGTGTGGGGCTGAGCGCCGCAGCTTCCGCGTTTGTCCGCTAGGCAGTCCGCGGGCTGCCGCGCATCATCCCGCCCCATTCGACATTGCCCCCGGAGACTTTCATGCCCCGATGTGTCCGCACCGCCCTGGCCGCCGCCGGGCTGATCGCCGCTGCCGGCCTGGCCCAGGCCCAGGAGGTGAGCCTGAAGTTCCACCACATCTGGAACACCCAGGCCATGGCCGCCGTCAACGTGATCGCGCCCTGGTGCGACAAGATCGCCAAGGAGTCGGCCAACAAGCTGAAGTGCCAGGTCTTCCCGGCGATGAGCATGGGCGGCACGCCGCAGCAGCTGGTCGACCAGGTCAAGGACGGCGTGGCCGACCTCGTCATCACGCTGCCGGGCTACACCGCAGGCCGCTTTCCGGCGCTGGAAGTGTTCGAGCTGCCGTTCATGACCAACTCGGCCGAGGTCGGCGCCCGCGCCGCCTGGGACTACCTGCAGAAGTACGCGTTGAAGGAGTTCCCCGGCACCAAGATCCTGGCGATCTGGGTGCACGACGAGGGCTACGTGCACACCCGCGAGAAGCCGGTGAAGACGCTGGCCGACTTCAAGGGCCTGAAGATGCGCGCGCCCACCCGGCAGACCAACAAGCTGCTGGCCACGCTGGGAGCGTCGCCCGTGGGCATGCCGCTGCCGGCGGTGGTCGACGCGGTGAGCAAGGGCACGATCGACGGCTTCCTGCTGCCCTGGGAGGTGATGCCCAGCCTGAAGCTGCACGAGATGGTCAAGTACCACAGCGAGACCGATCCCAGCCGCCCGGCGCTGTACAGCTCGGTCTTCGTCTTCGCGATGAACCAGGCGAAGTACGACAGCCTGAGCCCCGAGCTGAAGAAGGTGATCGACGCCAATTCGGGTGCGGTGGTCTCGCAGTCCATCGGCAAGATCTGGGACGGCAGCCAGGCCGCCGGCCGCAAGGCGGCGCAGGACCGCGGCAACACCTTCACGATGATCCCCGCCAGCGAACTGGACAACTGGGTCAAGGCCGCTATGCCGCTGTACGACGACTTCGTGGCCGACATGGACAAGAAGGGCCTGCCCGGCAAGCAGATGCTGCAGGACGCGCGCGACCTGCTGGTGAAATACAAGAAGTAAGGCGCGGCCATGCATGCGGTCTTCCGGCGCATCGCGCTGTGGTTTGCGCTGGCCGGTGGGGCCGCGGCCTGCGCCATGGCGGTGCTCACCGTCGTCAGCGTGGTGATGCGCGCGGCGGTGTCCAAGCCCATCCAGGGTGACGTGGAGCTGGTGCAGATGGGCATCGCCCTGTGCATCTCGCTGTACCTGCCCTGGTGCCAGCTGACCCGCGCCAACATCATCGTCGACTTCTTCACCGACAAGCTGGCGCCGCGGCCCAAGGGCGCGCTCGACGGCATCGGCAGCCTGCTGCTGGCGGTGATGTGCCTGGTGCTGGCCGCCCGCACCGCTGCCGGCGCGCAGGCGGTGCTGGAGGCTGGCGAGACCACGATGATCATCGGCCTGCCGATGTGGTGGGCCTACGCGATGCTGGCCCCGGGCCTGGCGCTGACCGCGCTGATCGCCATCTGGCAGGGCCTGCGCCAGCTGCGCGGGCTGGACGACGGCACGCCTGCGGCAGCGGGAGGGGCGGCGCCATGAGCCCCGGAATGCTCGGCATCCTGATCTTCGCCGGCATGCTGGCGCTGATGGCGCTGCGCACGCCGATCGCGGTGGCCATGTTCATTCCCGGCGCCATCGGCTACTGGGCGATGAGCGGTGACCTGGCGCTGTTGAACCTGCTCAAGGGCAGCGCCGTGGCGCGGCTGACGGTCTACGACCTGTCGGTGATCCCGCTGTTCCTGCTGATGGGCCAGTTCGCCACGCAGGGGGGCTTGAGCCGCTCGCTGTTCCAGGCGGGGGCCGCCTTCGTGGGCCACATCCGCGGCGGGCTGGCGATGGCGGCCATCCTGTCGGCGGCGGCCTTCGGCGCGGTGTGCGGCAGCAGCGTGGCCACGTCGGCCACCATCACCCAGGTGGCCTACCCCGAGATGAAGGCCCATGGCTACCACGGCCGCTTGACCACCGCGGCGCTGGCCTGCGGCGGCACGCTGGGCATCCTGATCCCGCCATCGGTGCCGCTGGTGGTCTACGCCATCCTCACCGAGCAGAACATCGGCAAGCTGTTCGCTGCGGCGATGGTGCCGGGCATCTTCGCCACCATCGGCTACATCGTCGTCATCAGCATCCTGTGCCGGCTGAAGCCCGAGCTCGCCCAGCCCAGCGCCGCCGTGCCTTGGCCGCAGCGCTGGCAGGCGCTGGCCGCCGTGTGGCCGATCGCGGTGATCTTCGTGGTGGTGTTCGGCGGCATCTATGGCGGCATCTTCTCGCCCACCGAAGGCGCGGCCGTGGGCGCGGTGGGCACCTTCGTCGCCGCCCTGGCGCGCCGCGAGCTGGGCTGGGCCGGCATCCAGCGCAGCTTCATCGGCACCGCCGAGACCTCGGCGATGGTGTTCATGATCTTCCTGGGCGCCGACATGATGAATTCGGCCCTGGCCCTGACCCAGATGCCCACCCGCGTGGCCGACTGGGTGGGCCACCTGCAGGTGGCGCCGCTGTGGATCATCGCGGCCATCATGGCCGTCTACATCCTGCTGGGCTGCGTGATGGACGAGCTGTCGATGATGCTGCTCACCATCCCCGTGATCTTCCCGGCGGTGATGAGCCTGGACCTGTTCGGCCTGCAGCCGGAGGGCAAGGCCATCTGGTTCGGCATCCTGGTGCTGATGACCGTGGGCATCGGCATGACGATGCCGCCGGTGGGCCTGAACGTGTACGTCGTCAACAGCATCGCCCGCGACGTGCCGATGAACGAGACCTACAAGGGCGTCTGGCCCTTCCTGGCCAGCGACCTGCTGCGCATGCTGCTGCTGCTGTTCTTCCCGTCGCTGACGCTGGGCTTCGTGGCGCTGTTCTTCAAGTAGCGGCGACGGTTCGCCAAGCAAAAACGCAGCCCTGGGGCTGCGTTTGCATGTGTGGAGCGGGCGATGGGAATCGAACCCACGTAGTCAGCTTGGGAAGCTGAAGTTCTACCATTGAACTACGCCCGCAGGGCATGGCGCGGATTCTAGCCGCGCCAGGTGGCCACCCCGGTCCGCGCTCAGTTCAGCGGGGTCAGCAGCGCGGCACGGGCCACGCCGTTGAGCCAGGCGGACACGGCGATCTGGCCGCGGTTGTTCACCGCGACGGCGCTGGCCACCACCCAGCCGGTGCCGGTGGCCGGGTCCAGCACCGATTGCAGGGCATGCACGCCGCCGTCGCGCCACACCACGGGCTTCATCGGCGTGGCGTCCCAGGTGCCGGGCGTGCCGTAGAAGCTGGTTCCCGGCACCTGGCCCAGGTTGTTGATGGCATCGGCCACGGCCGCGTTGTCACCCGGGTAGACGCCCAGGTCGGTGACGGCGTCGCGGGGCTGGGCCTGGGCGGCGGTGGCCAGGGCGGTCAGGGCCGCGGCGGGGATGGCGCGGGTCAGGAAGCGGCTGCGGCTCGAGGGCTGGTGCATGGCCGTGGGCAAGGGGAGGGTGATGGGATGTGCGTCCACAGAGCGGCCTGCCGGCGCGCTGATACCTGCGGCCAGGGTTGATCCCGGCGCGGTGGCTGCTGCGGCGCACCTACCATCGCTGCGCCCCTCGATCCGGAGAGAACCATGAACCGACCCGACCGCCGCACGCTGCTGCAGGGCGCCGCCGCCACCGCCCTGGCCGCCGTGGCGCCCGGCGCCTTCACCCAGGGCAGGACCGTGCTGCGCATCTCCACCCCCGCCGTGCCCGACGACTGGCACGCGAAGATGTGGACGGTGTTCAAGGACGCGCTGGAGAAGAGCGCGCCCGGCGAGTTCG
>CALMIF010000477.1 GCA_937864045.1 uncultured Aquabacterium sp.
GCCGATGGCCTCCAGCGCCAGGTGCAGGCCGGCGGTGGCCGAGTTGACGGCGATGCAGTGCAGGCCGGCAGGATCCTCGCCGGATGCGCTGGCCAGGAACCCGGCGAAGTCGGTCTCGAACCGCTTGGCCTTCGGCCCGGTGGTCACCCAGCCGCTGCGCAGGGTGTCGACCACCTCGGCAATCTCGTCCTCGCCAATCTCGGGCAGCGCAAAGGGAATGAAATCAGCGGTCATGCGCAATTATCGCGAGGTGCCGGCGACGGCGGCTGGCGACGGGCCGGCCACCGCCGGCTTGCCGACCCAGGCCAGCACATGGGTGCGCAGCAGCGGCAGCGCATTGGCAAGCGGGTAGAGGCCCGGGTGCAGCCGGCACAGGAGCCGGGCCAGCGGCGGCGCCAGCGTGACGCGGCGCGCCTGAACCCGCGCCTGGGGGAACAGCTGGCGCAGCCGCGCCAGCGGCACGCCGCGCACGTCCGGGTTGCGCGGGTTGTCGACGGTGAAGTCGTACCACAGTACACCGCCGCCGGGCCGCAGCCAGCGCCACATCGCATCGGCCAGCCGCTGCTGGAAGGCGTCGTCGAGCAGCGACGAGAAGACGGTGCTCTGCAGCACGATGTCCAGGCTGGCAGCAGGCACGGGCAGTGCGCTGGCATCGCCCGCGTGCAGCGCCACCGACGCGGGCAGGCGGTCGCGGGCCTGGGCCAGGCGCTGGGGCAGCAGTTCGACGCCTGCCAGGTGCGCCGGCGAGAAGCCCAGCCGCAGCAGTTCCAGCAGGTTGCCGCCTGCGCCGCAGCCCACCTCCATCAGGCGCAGCGCCGACACATCGGTCAGACCCTGCTGCTGGAGCAGGCGCAGCAGCGCGCGCTGGCGTTCCTGCAGGGATTGCCAGACGTCGGGCTGGAAGATGCTGTAGCGGTCCGCGCCGCCGCGGCGCGCATAGCGCCCGGCGACGCGGCGCAGTTCGGCCTCGGGGTCGTCGCTGCTCACGGCTGAAGTCCGTCCAGAAAACGCGCTGCGAGCACCGGCCAGGTGTGGTGCCGCATCACGTGCGCCTGGCCCAGCTGCCCCAGCCGTGCCCGCTCGGCCGCGGGCAGCGCGGCCATTCGGCGCAGGCCATCGGCCACGGCCTGCGGCGATTCGGCGGCCACGCTGACGCCGCAGCCGGTCTCGGCCACCGGATCGTTGCCAGCCTCGACGCTGTGCAGCACGGCGCAGCCGGCGGCCATGTAGTCCATCAGCTTGTTCGGTGCGATGCCGAAGCGGTAGATCGGTGTCCGCTGCCAGCCCAGGTAGGCGATGTCGAGGGCCCGCAGCAGCGTCGGGATCTGGTCCTTGGGCACCGGGGGCAGCCAGTGCACCTGGCCGAGCCGCTCGCGGTCGATGCGCTGGACCAGCCGGGCGCGCTCGTGACCGTCGCCGACGAGCACGATGTCCAGCGGCAGGTCGCGCAGCATCGCCGCGGCATCCAGCAGCACGTCCAGCGCATTGGGCAGGCCCATCGAGCCGGTATAGCCGACGACGGTCCGGCCGGCCGCGCGAAGCCGCGCGAGCAGCGCAGCCAGGTCGGCGCGCAGGGGAACCGCCGGCGCCAGCCAGTCGGCAGGATCGATGCCGTTGGGCACGATCACCAGCCGCCGCAGGTCCAGGCCATGCGCGGCCAGGTGGTCATGCACCCGGGGCAGGATCGACACCACCCGGTCGGCATCGCGACAGGCGGCGTCCTCGGCGGCCTGGCAGAGGCGGATGAACGGATGGCGCGGCGACATGCCCGACAGTTCGATCGGGCTGAGCGGCCACAGGTCATGCACCTCGTGCACCAGCTGCGCGCCGGCGCGGCGGGCGATGTGGCGGGCGACCCAGATGTCCATCGGGTAGGTGCTGCTGGCGATGACCAGGTCGGGCCGACAGGCCCGCAGCAACTGCCCGGCCTGCAGCCGCAGGCGGGCCAGGAAACAGGCGATGTTCCAGACCCGGCCCAGCCCGTTGCCCTGGTAGGACGGGGTGGGCAGCCAGCGGTGGTCGATGCCGTCGATGCAGGCGTCGCCGGCGGCCGGCTGCACGTGGCGCAGGTGGGAGAACGTGGCGCCGACCACCCGCACCCGGTGCCCCGCGCGCACCCATTCGCGCGCCAGGTGGTAGGGGCGGAACTCCATGCCCAGCGCCGGCCCACCGGCGTAGTGGTTGATGTAGAGGATGTTCATCGCATCGCCAGGGCCTGCAGGCGATCGAGGAAGGCCGAGACGGCCGGCGCGAACATCGCATGGCTGGCCACCCAGTCGCGGTTGGCCGCCGCGATTGCCTCGGCGCGCGCCGACAGCGCAGACAGTGCCGCCGCATCGGGCTGCGCATCGGCAGCCAGCAGCAGGCCGTTGTCGCCATCGCGCACCAGTTCGCGGTTGGCCGGCAGGTCCGACAGCAGGGGGATGCAGCCGTGGGCCATCGCTTCGAGCACCGACACCGCGACGGAATCGCTGGCCGGCAGACTCACGTACCACTGCGCGCGCCGGTAGAGCGCGTTCTGGCGGGCCTCGTCGAGCCGGCCGACGAACTGGATCCGGTCCGCAAGATCCAGCGCCACCGCCTGGCGCTGCAGCGCATCGCGCAGGCTGCCGTCGTTCGCGACCACCAGTCTTGCGTCCGGCAGTTCGGCGGCCAACGCGGCGAACAGCGCCAGCACCCGGTGCGGCGCGTACACCGGCTCGAGCCCCCGGTTGGCGAAGAACAGCCGGGGCTCGCGCTCCTGGGGCGCCGCCATGCGAGGCAACTGCTCCAGCCCGAAGGGAAACACCATCACCTCGCGCGCGCCGAGCGCGCGCATCCTCTCGGCCATGTGCTGGGAATCGCTGGTCGTCAGCACACAGGCGCGCAGCACCTGCGTGGTGACCCAGCGCCAATGCGCCGCACGTTGCGGCGTGACCAGGATGTCCGATCCCCAGGCCGACCCGACCAGGCGCCCCGGCGCGCCCAGCAACCGGGTGGCCAGCCAGGCCAGCGTGCCGTGCGAACTGAGGTAGTGGGCGTGGATCCAGTCGGGGCGCACGCGACGCAGCCAGCTCGCCAGGCGTGGCAGCTGTCGCAGCAGGCCGACATTGCCGCCGCCGGCTGACGGGCGGGTCTGCAGCGCCAGGCGCCGCTGGGCCGGCAGCAAGCCATCGAAGCCGGGCAGGAAGCCGCGCGACGAGGCCGCCCACAGCTCGACCCGCGGCGCCAGCGCGCGGGCCCACTTCAGCAGGTGCGGGCTTTCGCCGTCGCCGACCAGGGCCAGGCGCATCAGGCGCGCTCCGCCGGCCCGGCTGCGGCCCCGGCGCTGTCCTGGCCAGCCCACGCCGCGTAGTGCGGCCGGCATTCGGGGTGGCGTGCCAGCCAGACCGCATCGCCGTCTCGGCTGTCGCCCACCACGCGCGCCGGATTGCCGGCGATCACCGCGAAATCCGGAAAGGTGCCGCGCAGCACGCTGCCGGCGCGCACGATGCAGCCGCGCCCAAGCCGGGTGTTGGCCTCCAGCAGGCTGTGCGGGCCGATGAAGCAGTACGGGCCGACCTGCACCGGGCCGGCCAGCCAGCCGGCCAGCGGCGGCGTGGCCTCCACGTAGGTCGCGCCCAGCAGGCGCTGCGACCGGTGCGAACTGTGGGTGACGATGCTGACGTGGTGGGTGACCTGCACGCCCTCGTCCAGCGTCACGCCGCCAGCCGCGTCGATGAAGCAGAAGGGGCCGATGAACACGTGATCGGCCAACCGCAGCTGGGCCTCGCCCTGGATGCAGGTCGATGGCGCGATGCGCGTGTGGGCCAGCAGCCGGCCCTGTGATCGCTCGCCGAACACGATGCGGTGGCCCCAGGCGTGCAGCAGGCGACGGCGCCAGCGGTTGAACAGGGCCCGAAGCGCCGTGGCGCGGGCATTCACGACGGGCCGGCTCATGGGGAGGACAGCCCTGCCGGCGCCGCAGCGGGGACTGGCCAGGTGGCCAGCCGGAAGAAGTACCAGCCGAAGTAGAGCGCCATCGCACCGGACACCGCCCATCCTGCTGCCGTCAGCCCGCCCAGGGCCAGGCCGGTCGCCAGCGCGACGGTGAACAGCAGCTGACCGGCCAACGCCAGCCGAAGCGCCCAGGCCTGGGCATTCCAGGCCAGCGTGACCACGCCCAGCGGCGAGGCCACGAAATGCAGGCCGATGTAGACCGCCAATGCCCGGGCCAGGTCGCCGGCCGGCGCCCAGGCTGTGCCGAAGGCCCAGGTGAACAAGGCCGGCGCGCCCAGCCACAGCAGCAGCACCAGCACCGCAGCGGCCAGCCCCAACAGGCCCATCGTCTGCACCACCTGCCGGCGGCCGGCCGCGGTGCAGCCGTCCTGCGCCAGGCGCGGATGCAGGGCCTGCGAGACGGCACCGCCGACCAGCGTGGCCGGCGCCTTCAGGTAGCGCAGCGCCAACCCCCAGGCGCCGGCGGCAGCCGGATCGAGCAGGCCCGCAACGAGGGCGACGGACACGGTGTCCTGCAGCGCACCGAGAAAGGCGTGCGGCGTGTTCAGCAGCGGGTAGTCGGCAAACCGCCGCGCCGCCGCACGCCAGGGCGCCGGTCCGCGGCCTGCGTCCGGCATGGCCGACAAGGTCGCCGGCCCGGGCGCGGCGGCCCGCAGCAGTCCCCAGGCGGCCAGGGCAGCGGCGATCGGCCCGACCACCAGCCCATGCACGCCTGCCACCGTCAGCCCGGCAACGGCCTGCAGCGCGGCGCCGCCGCCGTGCTGCAGGACACGCGCGGCAGCCAGGGCGCGGAAGCGCTTCGCCCGGGTCGCCAGCAAGGTGGCGAGGGACAGGCCCCCCAGCGCCGCCACGGCCAGCGGCAGCCACAGCGGCCACACCGCCCGCACCTGCCAGGCCCAGCCCGCAGCGGCCAAGGCGCTGGCAGCCACCATGCCGGCCAGCAGCCGCCGGCACAGGCTGTTCAGCGCCGCGGCATCGGCATCGTCACGGGCGACGGGCAACGCGAACTCGTAGCGCAGGCAGGCCACCACCCCGAGGTTGGCCGCCACGGCAGCGAACAGATGGAACGTGCCGAACTGCGCCGGCGTGTACAGGCGCGTCAGCAGGGGGCCCAACAGCATCGGCAGCGCCTGCGCCAGCAGGCCACCCGCCAACAGCGTCAGCACGGCGCGGCGCACGACACCCCGCGTGTGCAAGCCGAAGGCCGCGATGCAGTTGGAATGGACGTGCGCATGGGCGGGCGTTGGACGGGTGGACGCGGGAACGGCTCGGCGAAATTATCGCGCAGGGCAAGGCAGGAGCAGCGGCATGCCGGAGCGGGCACACCGCTGCCTACAATTCGCGACCGGCGCCCATGCCGCCCCCGACCACGACCTCCCGATGACCGTTCCTCACGCTCCCAACACACCCCACCCCGAACCGGGCATCGACGAGAACAAGCTGGTCACCGAGCGGCGCGAGAAGCTGGCCGCGCTGCGCGCGCAGCACCACGCCGCGGGCACCGCCGTCTTCCCGAACGACTTCAAGCCGACGCACCATGCGTCGGCGCTGCAGGCGCAGTACGGCGCGCTGGACAACGCCACGCTGGAGCCGCAGGCGGTCCGCGTCGCGCTGGCCGGGCGGATGATGCTCAAGCGGGTGATGGGCAAGGCCAGCTTCGCCACGGTGCAGGACGGCTCGTTCGGCGCCAAGGGCAGCGAGGGCCACGGCCGCATCCAGCTGTTCATCAGCCGCGACGCGCTGGGCGAGGTCGCCTACGACGCCTTCAAGCACAGCGACCTGGGCGACATCCTGGGCGCCGAGGGCACGCTGTTCAAGACCCGCACCGGCGAGCTGTCGGTGAAGGTGAGCACGCTGCGCCTGCTGACCAAGAGCCTGCGCCCGCTGCCCGACAAGTTCCACGGCATGGCCGACCAGGAGCAGAAGTACCGCCAGCGCTATGTCGACCTGATCGCCGACGAGGGCGCGCGCGAGCGCTTCGTCGCCCGCAGCAAGGCGGTCAGCTCGATCCGCGGCTTCATGGTCGACCACGGCTTCCTCGAGGTCGAGACGCCGATGCTGCACCCGATCCCGGGCGGCGCGAACGCCAAGCCCTTCATCACCCACCACAACGCGCTGGATCAGCAGATGTTCCTGCGCATCGCGCCCGAGCTGTACCTCAAGCGCCTGCTGGTCGGCGGCTTCGAGCGGGTGTTCGAGATCAACCGCAACTTCCGCAACGAGGGGATCAGCGTCCGCCACAACCCCGAGTTCACGATGATGGAGTTCTACGCGGCCTACTGGACGCACCACGATCTGATGGACTTCACCGAGGCGCTGCTCCGTCACGCGGCGACCGCTGCCACGGGGTCCGCCGCGGTCACCTACGCCGGCAAGCCGGTGGCGCTGGACCAGCCGTTCGCGCGCCTGAGCGTGCGCGACAGCCTGGTGGTGCATGCCGGGCTGACGCCCGAGCAGGCCGACTCGGCCGAGGCGGTGCATGCCGCGCTGAAGGCCCGCGGCGAGGAGCCGCCCAAGCACTGGGGCCTGTCGCAGCTGCAGTTCGGCCTGTTCGAGGCGGCGGTCGAGGACAAGCTGTGGCAGCCGACCTTCATCATCGACTACCCGGTCGAGGTGAGCCCGCTGGCGCGCGCCTCCGACACCAACCCGGCGATCACCGAGCGCTTCGAGCTGTTCATCACCGGCCGCGAGTTCGGCAACGGCTTTTCCGAGCTGAACGACGCCGAGGACCAGGCGGCGCGTTTCCAGGCCCAGGTGGCGAACAAGGATGCCGGCGACGAGGAGGCGATGTACTACGACGCCGACTTCATCCGCGCGCTGGAGTACGGCATGCCGCCTGCCGGCGGCTGCGGCATCGGCATCGACCGGCTGATGATGCTGATCACCGACAGCCCCAGCATCCGCGACGTGATCCTCTTCCCGGCGCTGCGGCGAGAAGCCTGAGCACGCAAGGCGTGCACCGAGCAGTCCACCGACGACCGCCATGAACGCACCCATCGAATCGCTCGGCCTGGTCCACCAGGCCTGCTGGCTGGAACTGCAGCACGCCGCCCGCCAGCGCGGCCACCCGTTCCGGCTGATGGCGCTGGGCACGGTGGCGGATGCGGCCGGCGGCGCCGAGGCCGAGGTGCGCCACGTGGTGGTGCGCGAGGTGCATCCCGAGACGAAATCGCTGGTGTTCTTCACCGATGCCCGCTCGCCCAAGGTGGCGCAGATGCGGGCCCATCCGCGCGGCACCCTGCTGGCCTGGAGCGAGCGCCTGGGCTGGCAGCTGCGGCTGCGGGTGGCGCTGACGGTGGAGACCGAGGGCCTGGGCGTGTCGTCGCGCTGGGCGCGGCTGAAGATGTCGCCCGCCGCGCACGACTACCTGTCGCCGCTGCCGCCGGGCACGCCGGTGGTCGAGCGCTTCGTGCCCGAGCGCGCCACGCGCGAGCACTTCTCGGTCGTCACCGCCCGCATCGAGGCCTTCGACTGGCTGGAGCTGCATGCCGACGGCCACCGCCGCGCCCATTTCGACGCCGACGGCAACGGCCAGTGGCTGGTGCCCTGAGCCGCGGGCTCAGGCCCGCTTGAAGGCCGGCTTGCGCTTGTTCAGGAAGGCGTCCATGCCTTCGGTCTTGTCGGCGGTGGCGAACAGCGCGTGGAACAGCCGGCGCTCGACCAGGATGCCGTCCGACAGCGTGCCCTCGTAGGCGCGGTTGATGCACTCCTTGGCCGCCAGCACGCTGGGGCCGCCCAGCGCGTTGATCGCCGCCGCCGCGCCCAGCGCCTCGTCGAGCAGCTTGTCGGCCGGCACCACGCGCGACACCAGGCCCGAGCGCTCGGCCTCGACCGCGTCCATCATGCGCGCGGTCAGCACCAGGTCCATCGCCTTGGCCTTGCCGATGGCGCGCGGCAGGCGCTGCGTGCCGCCGGCGCCGGGAATGATGCCCAGCTTGATCTCGGGCTGGCCGAACTTGGCCGAGTCGGCGGCGATCACGATGTCGCACAT
>CALMIF010000478.1 GCA_937864045.1 uncultured Aquabacterium sp.
GCCCAGGCAGCCCGAACGCGGAATCAGGGTTGCTGAGGTTCATCGCTAATCAGGACAGGCGATCCCGACGCTGGGCCAGCGCGTGGCGCGGCGCCTGGCCAGCGAGCGCGATCGCCGCCCGCGAATGCCCGCCCGGCCCTGCGGAGCGACTGCAGCGCGTGCGCCAGGCGGCCCAGCGGCTGCAGCAGGTGGTGGTGGCGCTGCTGGCCCTGTTCCGCAGCGGCGCCGAGCCGCAGTGGCAGCGGGTGGACCTGCCCGCGCTTGGGCACCGCCTGCCGGTGGCCGGCGTGGCCGTGCACACCAGCGGACCGGCCGCGATCGACGCCGACCCCGACCTGCTGGCCGCCGCCCTGGCCAACCTGCTGGACAACGCCCAGCGCCATGGCGCTGCCAACGTGTGGATCGATGTGCAGGCCGACAGCACCGGCGCGGGCGTGGTGCTCACCGTGCGTGACGACGGCAGCGGCATGGCGCCGGCGCAGCGCGCGGCACTGGCCCTCGCCCTGGCCCAGGCGCGCGATGCGTCGCCGCTGGGCCTGGGGCTGATGCTGGTCGACCAGGCGGCGCGTGCGCGCGGCGGCCGGGCCACCCTGCGGCTGCCGGATTCACCCGATGCCAGGGGCTGCACCATCTGCCTGCAACTGGGTCGACCCGGCACCGGCTGAGGCCCGCCAGGCCGGGCCTGCCTGCAGCGATGCACGGCGGGGGCTGCCGATAATCGGCCCCCCGTTCTGGAGCCCACCATGTCCCTCGCCGGATTCGACACCGCCCTCGTGCTGATCAACGGCCAATGGCGCGCCGCCGCCAGCGGCGAGACCCTGCCCCTGCTCAACCCCAGCGACGGCAGCCTGCTGGCGCCCATCGCCCGCGGCACCGCCGCCGACATCGACGCCGCGGTGGCCGCAGCACAAGCCGCGCTCACCGGCGCCTGGGGCCAGCTGACCGCCGCCGAGCGTGGCCGCATCCTGCTGAAGATGAGCGCATTGACGCTGGCGCGCGCCGACGAGCTGGCGCGGCTGGAGGCGCTGGACGTGGGCAAGCCGCTCAAGCAGGGCCGGGCCGACGCGGTGGCGATGGCGCGCTACCTGGAGTTCTACGGCGGCGCAGCCGACAAGGTGCACGGCGAGACCATCCCGTTCGCCAACGGCTACACCGCGCTGACCATCCGCGAGCCGCATGGCGTGACCGGCCACATCGTGCCCTGGAACTACCCGATGCAGATCATCGGCCGCAGCGTGGGCGCGGCACTGGCCATGGGCAACGCCTGCGTGCTCAAGCCCGCCGAGGAAGCCTGCCTGACGGCGCTGGCCTTCGGCCAGATCGCGCTGGACGCCGGCCTGCCCGCGGGCGCGCTGAACATCGTGCCCGGCCTGGGCGAGGAAGCCGGGGCGGCGCTGTCGTCGCACCGCGGCGTGGCGCACCTGTCGTTCACCGGCTCAGTGGCGGTGGGCCAGCTGATCCAGGCCGCGGCGGCGCAGAACACCATCCCCGTCACGCTGGAGCTGGGCGGCAAGAGCCCGCAGATCGTCTTCGCCGATGCCGACCTGGACGCGGCCCTGCCCTTCCTGGTCAACGCCGGCATCCAGAACTGCGGCCAGACCTGCTCGGCGGCCAGCCGCATCCTGGTCGAGCGGCCGGTGTTCGACGAGGTCAAGCGCCGCATGGCCGAGCGCTATGCCGCGCTGCGCGTGGGCCCGGCCACCGACGACCTGGACGTGGGCCCGGTGATCTCGCCGCGCCAGCGCGAGATCGTGCAGGGCTTCCTGGCCATCGCCCGCGACACCGGCCTGCAGGTGGCCGCCCAGGCCACGCTGCCGGCCAGCCTGCCGGCCGGCGGCTGCTACGTGCCGCCCACCTTGCTGGCGCCCGCCACCGCCGACCACCGCCTGGCGCAGGAGGAGATCTTCGGCCCGGTGCAGGTGATGATCCCCTTCGACGGCGAGGCCGAGGCGCTGGCGATTGCCAACGGCACCAACTACGGCCTGGTGGCCGGCGTGTGGACCCGCGACGGCGGGCGCCAGCTGCGCATGGCGCGCGGCCTGCACTGCGGCCAGGTCTTCATCAACAACTACGGCGCCGGCGGCGGCATCGAGCTGCCCTTCGGCGGCGTCAAGCACTCGGGCCACGGCCGCGAGAAGGGCTTCGAGGCGCTGTACGGCTTCTCGTCGCTGAAGACGGTCGCCATCAAGCACGATTGACGCGGCTCGGCCGGCGCCGGACAGTCGCCGCTCAGCCG
>CALMIF010000479.1 GCA_937864045.1 uncultured Aquabacterium sp.
TTCGGTGATGCAAGGCTACTGGGGCGACCCGGCCAAGACCGCCGAGGCGGTGGACGCCGAGGGCTGGATGCACACCGGCGACCTGGCGACGATGGACGCCGAGGGCTACGTCAACATCGTCGGCCGGCTGAAGGACATGGTCATCCGCGGCGGCGAGAACGTCTACCCGCGCGAGATCGAGGAGTTCCTCTACCGCCACCCCGCGGTGCAGGACGTGCAGGTGGTGGGCGTGCCCGACGTGAAGTACGGCGAGGAGCTGTGCGCCTGGATCAAGCTGCGCGACGGCATGACCGCCACGCCGGAGGAGATCCGCGCCTTCTGCCAGGGCCAGATCGCCCACTACAAGATCCCGCGCCACATCCGCTTCGTCGACGCCTTCCCGATGACCATCACCGGCAAGATCCAGAAGTTCGTGATGCGGCAGGAGTCAATGGCCGCCCTGGGGATCTCGGAGATCCGGACTGCGTGAGAAAGTCGTCGCTTCTACCCCTCAGCGGCACCCGAGGACTCCCCATGGCGACACTGACCACCGATCTCTACCGCGCGTTGCGCAAGTCGGGCCTGACCGGCAACAGCAATGCGGCGAAGTCCACCAACTTCACCGCCGACGAGGGTGCCGGCAGCGCCGGCAAGGTACGCCCCGACTACGTGGGCTACACCCGAAACGGCTTCGTTCGAGCACCCGACCTGACCTGGTTCACCGATGCCAACGGCCATGACTGGGTGCGCGGCGTGCAGGACAAGGATGCCCAGGGCCGCTTCATGGTCAAGAAGAAGGAGGGCGTCTCGGTCAGCAGCAACAAGGGCGGCTTCGGCTACACAGGCTGGTGCTACTTCCTGCTGCCCGAGGGGACCGACGTGCCTGCCCCCTTGGACGTGCTGCACACGCCCACACAGAACGACGACGGGCACCACTCGATCCGCTGCCTGAACCTGCTGCGCCGCGATGCCTACGAGGGCCACCTCGACACGCTTGCGCGGGCCGCGGTGGCCCGCGCAGTCGAGCAGGGCAAGACGGTGCTGCACTTTTCCGCCTGAAGGGAGCGTTGGCCATGCGATCGATCAGCGAACGCGATCTGGCGGTGGTGATCCCACTGCTGGCCGCCAAGATCCGCGACTTCACACTGCAGTTGCGCGAGAGCGAGGACCAGGACCTCGACGATGCCGCGCTCGACCAGCGCATGGACTTGCAGGAGATGCTGCAGCAGTACCAGGAGGTGCTTCAGGCGCTTCGCGAGGAATACGAACAGGGCCTGGCCGATGGCATCCGGCTGCCGGCCTACGATGCGCTGGTAGAGCCGTTCCAGCTCGGGTGACCTGGCGCTGGCACGCCGACCGAGGGGCAGGCCGGCTTCACACCTGCATGTTCATGATGTCCGTGTAGGCCTGCACCAGCCGGTTGCGCACGTTGATCGCGGCGGTGAAGCCGATCTGCGACTTGTTCATCGCGATCATGGTCTGCTCCAGGCTCACCGTGGGGTTGTCCAGCTGCAGTTCGCGCTGCAGGGCGCTGGATTCGAGCTGGGCGTCACTGACCGCACGCAAGGCCTGGGCCATCGCAGTGGTGAAGCTGGCCGACTCCGCAGCGGTGGGCTCGGCCGCCTTGGCCACGCCCTTGGCCAGCCCGTTCGCCAGGGGCGTGCCATCGGGCCGCAGGCCGGCGCGGGCCACGGCCTGGTGGAAGTCGAAGGGCTTGAGCTCGAGTTTCATGGCGGCGGGTGGCGCCGGCCGTGCACGGGTGCAGCGGCTTCTTCCACGCCCTGCACTGTAGGCGCCGACCTCGGCAGCGATGGCGCGAACTGAAGTCCGAATAGCGGGCTGTTTCCCCCATGGCTTGCGGCACCGGCGCCGAACAATCAGCGCCGAACGGGCCCCTTTGCAACAGGGCTCCACTGCTGCCCCTTCCTGCCCTCCATGGACGCTGCCGTCACTGCTCTGACCCCCGCCAACCAGGCGGCCCTGCTGGCCGAGGCCACGCCCGACGGCCCGGCCGACACGCCGCGCGGGCCGCTGGGCCGCCTGCAGGCCCTCCCGGCCCGCAAGAAGACGATGCTGGCCGTGGGCACGGCCGGCGTGTTGGCGGTGCTGGTGGCCCTGGCGCTGTGGAGCCGCCATGTGCCGATGTCGCCGCTGTTTGCCCAGCCACTGCAGGCCAATGAACTGGGCCTGGTGGTCGAGCAGCTGAAGAAGCAGGGCGAGCCGCACGAGCTGGCCGGCAACGGCAGCCTGGTGCTGGTGCCTGCGGAGCGGGTGAACGCGCTGCGCATGCAGCTGGCGATGGTGGGCCTGCCCAAGACCCCGCCCAGCGGCTACGAATACCTGGACAAGTCGGCCTTCGGCAAGAGCCAGCTGCAGGAGCGCACCGAGCTGCAGCGCGCCCTGGCCAGCCAGCTGGAGCAGCAGATCACCACCATCTCGGCGGTGCAGTCGGCGCGGGTGATGGTGGCGCTGACGCAGCAGAACGGCTTCTACCGCGACCAGGACAAGCCCAGCGCGTCGGTGGCGCTGACGCTGGCGCCCGGCCGCACGCTGGACCGCAGCCAGATCGCCGGTATCGTCAACATGACCGCCAGCGCGGTGCCGGGCCTCAGCGCCAAGGCGGTCAGCGTCACCGACCAGGACGGCAACTGGCTGACCCAGC
>CALMIF010000480.1 GCA_937864045.1 uncultured Aquabacterium sp.
CGGGCCCGGTCACCATCGCCACGCTGCCCGCCAGGGTTGCCGTGGCGATGCCGTTTCAGGCGCCACGCACGCCGCCCGCGTGCGTGGTGTCACGCAACTGGCCTGGCTATCACCCGATGTTCGGGTGCTCGCCGAAGGTCGCAGCGATTCCAATCGGGTGCGCGCAGTTCTCGCCTGAAAGCTACCTTCCATGAACGCAAGTTCCAGCCACGCCACCGCCACCGTGGGTCCCGTGCCGATGCACGAGGCCGTGGTGTTCCTCGCCCGCTTCCTGGGCACGCCGGTGCAGGTGGAGCGCCTGCGCGACAGCCTGGCCTCGCACGACCTGGAGCATGGCCCGGCGCTGTCGGCCGACGCCATGAGCGACCTGCTGCGCCATGCCGGCCTGGTGTGCAGCACGCTGCCGGTGGGCCGCGCCCGCCGCCCGACCGAGCTGCCCGCGCTGCTGGTGGGCGAGGGCGGCCACTGCCTGGTGGCGCTGCAGATGAAGGACGGCCGCTTCGAGTGCCATGTGCCGGGCATCGAGGGCAGCAGCTGGCTCAGTGCCGAGGCGGTGGCGCAGGAGGTGCCGCGCGCGGTGTGGATGGCGATCCGCCCGGCCATGCACTTCGACACGCGCAGCCTGCTCTACACGCTGCCGCAGGCCAAGCGCTGGTTCTGGGACACCTTCAACCGCAACCGCTGGATGTTCGCCTGGGCGCTGATGGGCACCCTGGCGCTGAACCTGTTCGGCACCCTGGTGCCGTTCTACAGCATGGCGGTGTACGACCGCGTCATCCCCAACAACGCCCTGGGCAGCCTGGGCGTGCTGACGGTGGCCGCGGTGATGATCATCGGCTTCGAGCTGGTGATGCGCCTGCTGCGCAGCCACCTGCTGGAGGCCGCCGCGCGGCGCATCGACGTGGCGCTGTCGGCCCAGGTCTTCGCGCAGTGCCTGCGCATGCGCGCGGCGTCGCGCCCGGCCTCGGGCGGCGTGCTGGCCAACACCGTGCGCGACTTCGAGGCGGTGCGCGAGTTCTTCGCCACCAGCACGCTCACCGTGCTGGGTGACCTGCCCTTCATGCTGCTGTACCTGGTCGTCATCGCCCTGGTGGGCGGCTGGCTGGCGGTGGTGCCGATGCTGGTGATCCCGGTGCTGCTGGGCGTGGCGCTGATGTCGCGCAAGCCGCTGGCGAGCAAGGTCAACGCGTCGATGAAGGAGAGCTCGCAGCGCACCGCCCACCTGTTCGAGACCATGAACGGGCTGGACAACATCAAGAGCCTGGGCGCCGAGGCCTGGAGCCGCCGCAAGTGGGAGGGCCTGACCCAGCTGATCGCGCAGAACAGCCTGGAGACGCGCGAGATCAGCTCGCGCGTCACCTACATCAACACGATGGTGCTGGGCCTGGCCAACGTGGCGGTGGTGGCGGTGGGCGCGATCCTGATGAGCGAACACGCGATGACGCTGGGCCAGATCATCGCGGTGAGCCTGCTCACCGGCCGCGCCCTGGCGCCGGTCAGCCAGATCGCCGGCCTGCTGGTGCGCTGGGAGCAGACCAAGCTCAGCTACGAGGCGCTGGACAAGATCATGAAGGCCCCCACCGACGAAGCGCCGGTGAGCCTGCAGGCGCCGCCGCTGACCGGCCGGCTGGAGTTCCGCGACGTGAGCTTCGCCTACCCCAACCAGCCGCCCGTGGTCGAGGGCCTGAACCTGCGCATCCGCCCCGGCGAGCGGGTGGGCATCATCGGCAAGCTGGGCTCGGGCAAGAGCACCCTGCTGCGCCTGATCCTGAACCAGTACGCGCCCAGCGCCGGCAGCGTGCTGGTCGACGACCTTGTCAACACCCAACTGGAGCCGCTGAGCCTGCGCCGCCAGATCGGCTACGTGCCGCAGGACGTGACGCTGTTCCACGGCTCGCTGCGCGAGAACATCGAGCTGGGCCGGGTGCAGGCCAACGACAACGCGCTGCTCGATTCGCTGCGCGTGTCGGGCCTGGACGAGATCGTCGCCGGCCTGCCGCAGGGCATCGGCACGCAGGTGGGCGAGCGCGGCGAGCGCCTGTCCGGCGGCCAGCGCCAGATCGTGGCCATCGCCCGCGCCCTGCTGACCAAGCCGCGCCTGCTGCTGATGGACGAGCCCAGCAGCATGATCGACCCGGGCAACGAGCAGAAGCTGATTGCACGCCTGCGGGCGCTGGGCGACACCACCATCGTGCTGGTGACGCACCGGATGGCGATGCTGGCCCTGGTCGACCGCCTGGTGGTGATGGACAAGGGCCGCGTGGTGGCCGACGGCCGCCGAGACGAGGTGTTGCGCGCCCTGGCGCAGCAGCAGTCGGGTGCGGCGGCCAAGCCGGCTGCCGCGCCGGAAGGCAGCAGCCCGGCTGCCAACGACACGCCGCAGCGTGCGGGTGGCGGCGGCGCGTCCAGCGCCGTGGCCGACCGCCTGCGCGGCCTGCTGTGATGCTGTCCACCGACCGATTTGCGGAGATGCTGAAGTGAGCGAGTTGACAGCCGACCTGGTGGACATCCGAGGACCGTCCGCCGACGAGATCGACCCCGACCGCGGCCCGCGCCGCACGGTGGCGGCGATGATCGGCGTGGTGGTGCTGTTCCTGGTCTGCGCCGTGGTGTGGGCGCTGGTGGCCAAGCTGGACGTGGCGGTGCAGGCGCGCGGCGCGGTGATTCCGCCGAGCCGCCTGCAGGAGGTGCAGAGCCTGGAAGGCGGCATCGTGCAGCAGGTGCTGGTGGCGCAAGGCCAGCCGGTGAAGAAGGGCCAGCTGCTGGCCCGCCTGGACACCGCCCAGTACGCCGCCAGCCTGGGCGAGAGCCGCCAGAACCAGCTGGCCGCGCTGGCCGGCCGGGCCCGGGTCGACGCCCTGCTGTCCGGCGGCGTGCCGCGCTTCGACCCCGAATGGATGCGCGAGGCGCCCGAGCTGATCGCCAAGGAAACCCAGCTGTGGCGTGACGCCATGCAGGAGTTCCAGTCCAACAGCAGTGTCACCCGCGAGCAGGTGCAGGTGCGCCGCAGCGAGGTGGCCGAGGCGCAGTCGCGCATCCACAGCCTGCAGGGCTCGCTGCGGGTGGCCGAGGAAGCCTTCGCCATCGAGGACCGGCTGTTCAAGGAAGGCGCCGGCGCACGCGCCGATTTCCTGGCCGCGCAGCAGCGCCTGCTGCAGCTGCAGACCGAGCTGGAGAGCCTGCGCCAGAGCCTGCCTCGCCTGCAGGCCGCGCTGGCCGAGGCGCAGGCCGCGTCGTCGGAGGCCAGCTCGCGCATGCGCTCGCAGTGGGGCGCCCAGCGCACCGAGTTCGAGACCAAGGCCGCCGCCCTGGGCAGCACCATCAGCGGCCACCAGGACCGGGTGCAGCGCCGCGACGTGCTGTCGCCGGTGGACGGCGTGGTCAACCGCGTGCTGGTGCCCACCATCGGCGGCGTGGCCCAGCCGGGCAAGCCGATCATCGAGATCGTGCCCGAGGAGGCGATGCTGCTGATCAACGCCCGCATCAAGCCGTCGGACGTGGGCTTCATCCGCCTCGGCCAGGAGGCGCATGTGCGGGTGCTGGCCTACGACTCGGCCACCTACGGCAAGCTCGAAGGCAAGGTGCACAACCTGGGCGCCGACGCGGTGATGGACGAGAAGAGCGGCGAGCCCTATTTCGAGGTGCAGATCAGCGCCGCGCGCGACCAGCTCAAGCTGCACGGCAAGCCGCTGGCCATCACCCCCGGCATGCCGGTGGATGTGGGCATCCTCACCGGCGAGCGCAGCGTCGCGCAATACCTGCTCAAGCCGGTGCTGCGCAGCGTGCAGGGCGCCCTGCAGGAGCGCTGAGTCGAGCGGGCCCGCGCCAGCGGGCCACCGCATCCCCGCCAACGCCCGCCGCATCCGCCGCGGGCGCGTCCGTTTCTCCCGAGCCTGGAAGTACCCCGCATGGTCCGACATCCCCCGCACGCCCTGGCCGCCTCGCTGGCCCTGACCCTGGCCGCCTGGCACCTGCCCGCGGCCGCCCAGACCGCAGCGCCCGCCGCCGCACCGCAGAGCGTCGCGCAGACCTTCCGCCAGTCGGCCGCCAACCTGGGCGATGCCGTGGGCGCGCTGGTGCCCACCTGGCTACAGCCCGCAGCGCCGGCGGTGCTGCCGGACGCCGCACCGCCGCCGCCGGCCGACCAGGCCGAGACCCTGGGCGACCTGCTGGCGCGCATGCTGCCGCGCGAGCCGCAGGTGCGCACCGCCCTGGCGCTGCGCCGCGCCGCCGAGGAGCGCCGCCAGCAGGCGCGCTCGCGCCTGGGCCCCACGCTGTACGTGCAGAGCAGCTACGGCCAGGGCCGCGAGACCGAGATCCTGCGTGCCGACCCCTTCACCCGCACCACCGACCGCACCGAGGCCGGCCTGCGCTGGAACCTCTACAACGCCGGCAACGACCGGGCCGAGCTGGCCGGCGCCGAGCGCGACGTGGCCGCCGCCGAGCAGGACCTGCGCCGCGCCCGCGAGGACACGGCCGAGCGCATCGCCGAGACCTATGTCGAGCTGCTGCACCTGCAGGCCCAGCTGACGCCGGCCGCCGAGCGCCTGACGGCGGTGCGCAAGCTGGCCGAGCAGGTGCGCCAGCAGGCCGATGCCGGCAAGGCCAGCCCGGCCGACCTGACCCAGGCCGAGGCCTCGCTGCTGGATGCCGACGTGGCCTACGAGCAGCTGGTGGCCGACCATGCCAGCGCCCGTGCCAAGCTGGCCGCCCTGGTGGGCGGCGAAGTGCGCAAGGTGGCGCCGGTGGTGCTGGCGCCGGTGGCGCCGGGCCAGGCCAAGCTGGGCAGCCCCGGCCTGGTGGAGGCCGCCCAGCTGCGCGCCGTGGCCGCCCGCGAACGGGTGCGCCCGCCGGTGTCGCTGCTGGCGCCGCGCATCGACCTGGAAGTGCGCCAGCGCCTGAGCGACCGCACCAACCCGGTCCTGACCACCGAGCAGAAGAGCAACTGGCAACTCGTGGCGCGCTGGGACTTCCCGGTGCTGGGCGAATCCGTCGCCCGCCGCAACGAGGGCATGCGCCGCGCCGAGGCCGCCGAGGCCGAGGCCGAGCGCGTGGCGCGCACGGTGCAGTCCGACCTGGACGCGCTGGACGCCCGCATCGAGATCGCGATCCGCGCCCTGGCCTCGCTGGACCGCCAGCTGCAGCAGTACGACCAGCTGGTGCGCGCCGGTGAGCTGCAGTTCGACGCCGGCCGCCGCAGCCTGCAGCAGCTGATCGGCCTGCGCGACAGCCGCTACGCCATCGCCCAGCGTCGCGCCGACCAGGAACACCGCCTGCTGGC
>CALMIF010000481.1 GCA_937864045.1 uncultured Aquabacterium sp.
CGCAGGCGGCGACCACGGTGGCGGTCCTGGTCAGCGACGCAAGGCGGCGGCCGAGGGTGTTGGACATGGCGTGCTGCTGGAATGTCTGGAAGAGGCTCCAGCATCACCGCGGCACGCACTGCAGACCATCGGTCGAAGACGCCACCGGGCCTGGGCAACGTCCTACGCGCCTGGCGCAGGTCGGGCGATCAGTAGCCCGGCTTGGCTGCCGCTGCCGCCGTGCCCGGCGCCTTGAAGCGCTGCGCCAGCGCCTGGGCCGCGGCCACCAGCACCAGCATGTCCACGCCCACGGCGACGAACAGCGCGCCGGCGTCCAGGTAGCGCTGGGCCTGCACCGGGTCGGTCATAAGGATGCCCGGCGCCTTGCCGGCCTTGCGCACCGTGGCGATGCCGTCGAGCATGGTCTTGACGACCTCGGGGTGGCCGGGCTGGCCCGGGTAGCCCATCGACGCCGACAGGTCGGCCGGGCCGAAGAACACGCCATCCACGCCCTCGGTGTTGGCGATGGCCTCCAGGTTGGCGATGGCGGTGGTCGTCTCGGCCTGCACCAGCAGGCACATCTGCGCGTCGGCGTGCGCCAGGTAGTCGTCGACCTGGTTGTAGCGCGAGGCCCGCGCCAGCGCCGCGCCCATGCCGCGGATGCCGGCCGGCGCATAGCGCATCGCCTTGACCATGGTTTCAGCCTGCTCGGCGGTGTCGACCATCGGCACCAGCAGGGTCTGCGCGCCCACGTCCAGGTACTGCTTGATCAGCGCCACGTCGCCGATCACCGGCCGCACCACCGGGTGCACCGGGTACGGCGCCACCGCGCGCAGCTGCTCCAGCACGCTGGCCGGGTCGTTGGGCGCATGCTCGCCGTCCAGCAGCAGCCAGTCGTAGCCGGTGGTGGCCAGGGCCTCGGCGGCGTTGGCATTGCACAGGCCGACCCACAGGCCGATCTGCGCCTGCTTGGCGGCCAGGGCGGCCTTGAAATGGTTCTGCGGCATCGGCAGCATGGTGGTGTCCTTCGCGGTCAGTTGGGTTTGGAAAACAGCGGGTGCAGCGAGCTGTTCTTGGCATCGAACACCTCGGGCCCCTCGTCGATCTGCAAGGTCACGCCCACCGGCCGGCTGGCCAGCAGCGGGGCGAAGTGCGTCTTGGCCACGGCCTCCAGCCGCCGCCCGGCATCGGCGTGCACCGCGGCGCTGCGCCCGCGGCCCATGCGCAGGTTCAGGTAGACGAAGCCGTAGTCGGCCTGGAAGCCGGCGGCGCGGCCGGCGGCGCCGCCATCGGCCACCGCGAAGTGCGGCGCCGGGTAGGCCAGCACCCGCGTGCCGCCGGTCGGGAACACGGGCTTGCCGGCCTCGTCGGTGACGGTGAGCATCGCGTCGGCGAGGCCCCGGCACAGCGCCGTCATGTCGGTCACGGCATCCAGGTTGCCGGTGTACAGGATCACCAGGTGGGGCATCTTGGTCGGGATTGCTAAGAACTGAGTGTTCGCAAGGCTACCATCCTGTCCGGCCACCGGGGCAGTCAGCCGTCTGCCGCACCGTCCGCCGCGCAGCAGGCCGCCGCCCCGCCCGACCTGGCCACGCTGATGCAGGCGGCCGAACGCATCGGCACCGGCCGCGTCACCGCCTGGCGCGTGGCCGGCAACACCCTGCTGGAGCTGCCCACCAGCGCCATCGGCAAACCCATGCTCTGGTCCACCGAGGCCGTGGCCCTGCCGCCGGGCGTGGTGGTCGACACCCTGGAGGCCGGCAACAGCCTGGTGCGGCTGGAGCGCCACGGTCACTTCGTGCATGTGCGTGACCTGAGCGGCACCCAGCGGCGCCGCGCCAGCGTGGCCGACCCGGCGCCCAGACCACCCGCCGGCGGCTTGCCTGGCGCGGCCCCACGCGACCCGAAGATCCGCCCGATCGAGACCGCGGTGGCGGCCGGCGAGACGGGCGCGCTGATCGCCAGCTTTCCCATCCTGGGCGCCAAGGACGACAGCAGCCTGCTGGTCGACCTGACGGGCACCTTCGCCATCGACATCCCCGCGGTCACCGGCCGCGGCTTCGTCGCCCGCACCGGCGGCCTGGTGGCGGCGGTGGACCCGAGCAAGTCCTACATCCAGCGTGTGCGGGTGCGCGGCAACGCGCTGAACATCCGCAGCCACCTCACCCACCTGGCACAGTACCCGGCCGCGCCGGCGGCCGGCCCGCAGCCGGTGTCGGTGGTGCTGGGCCATTCGCTGGTCTTCCTGCCCGACACGCCGATGGCCGCACGCCCCAGCGACCCGCGGGTGGGCGATTTCCCCAACGAGTTCAGCGAGTTCGAGACCGCCGGCGGCGCGGCGCAGGCACGCCAGTCGGTGATCTCGCGCTTCCGCCTGGAGAAGGCCAACCCGGCGGCCGCGGTCAGCGACCCGGTCAAGCCGATCACCTGCGACCTGGGCCCGGGCATTCCCGAGCGCTGGAAGCCCCACATCACCGCCGGCGTGCTGCAGTGGTTGCCGGCCTTCGAGGCGGCCGGCTTCTCCAACGCCATCCGCGTGCTGGACGCGCCGACGCCCGCGCAGGATGCGGACTGGTCGCCCGAGGGCCTGTCGATCAACGTGATCCGCTGGGTGACCGAGGAGAAGGTCAACGCGATGGGCCCGCATGTGGTCGACCCTGCCGCTGAGCACCGAGAAGTCCGGCGCGCTGCTGAGCTACCTCGTCGCCCACCAGGTCGGCCACACGCTGGGGCTGATGCACAACCAGATCGCCTCGACCACGCACACGGTGGCGCAGATGCGCAACCCGGTGCTTGCCAACCGCTTCGGACCCAACAGCTCGATCATGGCCGACGGCCGCTTCAACCAGGCTGCCCAGCCGGGCGACGGCGTGACCCAGCTGTGGA
>CALMIF010000482.1 GCA_937864045.1 uncultured Aquabacterium sp.
GATCAGGTTCTGCGGCCCGAGGAAACGCGGCTCCGTCAGCGCGAGCCCGACGAACAAGACCACGAGCGCCAGGGGGAGCAGTCCAAGATCCAGGAGCCGACCGGCTCCCGCTTTCGCATAGGCCTTCATGCTGTGCCTCCTTGGTCGACCGAGACGGGCTCGTGGGGGAAGAAGTGAGCGAGGATGTCCGCCTCGGCGACCCCCTTGCCCGGCAGTTGCGCGACCACGCGCCCGGCATGCATGACGTAGATGCGGTTGGACAAGCCCATGATCTCCGGCAGCTCCGACGACACGAGCACGACGGCATTGCCCTCCTCCACGATGGCCTTGATGGCGTCGTAGACCTCGAACTTCGCGCCGACGTCGATGCCCACCGTGGGTTCATCGAAGAGATAGACCTTCAGGGGCCGCGACAGGCCACGCGCCAGCAGCACTTTCTGCCGGTTGCCACCGGACAGGTTGCCCACCTGGCGCTCGATGTGCAGGGGGCGCAGCTTCAGGCGTTCCAGGACGCTGGTGATGACCGAGCGCTCGCCCCGCTTGTTCAGCACGCCCCGGCGCGCGAGCGTCGCCTGATCCAGCGCCGCCATCGACGCGTTCTCGCGGATCGGCCGACCGAGGGCCAGGCCCTCGGTCGCGCGGTCCGAGGGGAAGTAGCAGATGCCGGCGCGCAGCGCCGCCGAAGGCGAAAGCGAGGTCAGCGCGCTGCCCTGCAACTCGACCCGACCGTCTGTGATCGGCTCCAGCCCGAAGACCGCGCGCACGAGTTCGGACTTGCCGCAACCCGCCAGACCGGCGATGCCGACGATTTCCCCGCCCGCGACCTCAATGGAGGCGTCGATGACCGCCCCGCCGGCGAGCGTCAGGCCCTGCGTGCGCAGCATGACCGCACCCGGCTTGTGCGAGACTGGCGGGAACAGGATGTCGATTTTGCGACCGGTCATCAGCTCGATGAGCTGCGCATCGGTCACCTCGTGGTTGTGCACAGTGGCGATCCGCCGTCCATCGCGCAGCACCGTGATGCGGTCCGCGATGCGCGAGATCTCGCGCATGCGGTGCGAGACGTAGATGATCGAGACACCGGTCTGCCGCAACTCACCGACCAGCTCGAAGAGACGCTCGGATTCCGCGTCGGTGAGCGACGCGGTTGGTTCGTCGAGGATCAGCACCTTGGCGTTGGAGAGCACCGCCTTGGCGATCTCGACCATCTGCTGCTGGGCCCGGGACAGCCGGCCGATGCGCGCCTGCGGTTCGAGCTTGAAGCCGAGCCGGGCGAGCACCTCGAGCGACTTCTCGCGCATGCGGCGGCGGTCGATGAACCCGGCGCGAACCGGCTCGCGACCGAGGAAGATGTTCTGCTCGACCGTCAGCTCGGGCACCAGGCTGAATTCCTGGAACACCGCGCTGATGCCGAGCTCGCGCGCCTGGTGAGGGGTCAGGCCGCTCACGGCCTTTCCCTCATAGGCGTAGCTGCCGCCATCGGGGCGCAGGACGCCCGCGATGATGTTGATGATGGTCGACTTGCCGGCGCCGTTCTCCCCGAAGAGAACGTGGACCTCGCCGGCAGCGATCTCCAGATCCACCCCATCGAGCGCGCGCACCCCGGGGAAGGTCTTCACGATCCCCTGAAGCTGGATGCGCGGGACGTGGGGCGCCGTCGCGGCTCGCGCCGCGATGTCCGGCTGCACCGGCGCACCCGCTTCAGTGGCTGCCATCATTTGGCAGGCGCTGCGACGCTGTAGACGGCCTGGAACGAGGCGGGAGCCAGCACCAGCGAGGTGTTGATGCTCGGCAAGGTCGAGGTCGTCACCATCGCGGGCACCGGTGCCACGAAGCTCGGCACCTTCTCCTTCTGCAGCGCCTTGATCGCGAGGTCGACCGCGATGCGGCCCTGCAGCACCGGGTACTGCGTCGCGAAGCCAAGGATCTGCCCGCTCTTGAGCGCGTCGAGCATGGCCTGGTTCTCGTACTCGGCGATCAGCAGCACATCCTTGCGGTTGGCCTCGCGCAGTGCGCCGATGGCGCCCTCGATCATCGTGGCGTTGCCCCAGAGCACGTTCAGGTCGGGATTGGCCTGCAGCGCGTTCTGCACGAGGCGCAGTTGGACGGCGACACCGGTGTCACCGAACTTCTCGTCGACCAGGCGCAGGTGCTTGTTGGCGGCAACGGCCTTCTTGAGGCCCTGGGCGAACTGTTCTGCCCAGCCCGAGCCGGCCGGGCCGGGCAGCGCGACGATGTTCGTCTGCTTGCCGGCCACGTGCTGCGCAAGGAAGCTCCCCGTGCTCTCGCCCATCACCACGTTGTCGGCGAAGACCTTGGACGCCGTGGGTGCCTTGTCCACCGGGTTCAGCACCGCGATGACCGGCTTGCCGGCCTTCTCGGCCTCGCGGAATTTCCTGGCCAGGCCCGCCTCGGAGATGGCACCCACCACGAGCGCGTCGAAGCCAGCGGCCATGCAGTCGTCGAACTGGGAGAGCTGTCGCGGCAGGTTCTCGTAGCCGCCGGCCTGGTAGATGGTGACCGCCACGCCCTGGCGCCGCGCTTCCTCGACGATGCCGTAGTTCACGGCCAGCCAGATGGTGTCCTTCATGTGCGGGAACAGCGCACAGATGCGCCACGGCTTCGTGGCCTTCTCGCCCGGTTGGTACTGCAGAGCCACCGGCGCCTTGCCGCTCATGTCCTTGACCGCGGCCGGCCACCAACGCTCCTGCGCCTGGGCACCAGCCCCGAGCAGCACAGCCATGGCTCCGAGCAGAGCCGCCCCAATCGTGTTCTTCAGCTTCATGAAAGCACCTTTCGTTGGATGACTGCGCGAGAGAAGCCGATGCCTCGGCTGGACGAGATCACGCGCAATAATAAATCGGCCGCCCGACCAATTACAACATTAAAAAATAAAGAACTGACACGCGGTTACAGGGTTA
>CALMIF010000483.1 GCA_937864045.1 uncultured Aquabacterium sp.
TGATGGGCGCGGCCAACAGCTCGGGCGGCGTGATGGGCAAGATGATCGACGCGCAGAGCATCGTGGTGGCCTCCACCGCCACGCGCTGGTTCAACCATGAGGGCGACATCCTGCGCTACGTGTTCTTCCACTCGATCGCGCTGGCCTGCCTGGTGGGTGGCTACGTGACCCTGCAGGCGTACGTCTGGCCGTTCACGCTGACGGTCATCCACTGACCCGCAACCCCGCCCGGCATTGGGTGCCGGGCGGGTGCGAATGGCTTGCGGTCCAGGTGCGGGTGGCGGGCAGGAAACTGCCGACAATGCCACCCGTGCCGCACGAGGAGACCCCATGAACGCCCCCACGCCGGCTGAGGCGCTGGCGCAGCCGGCCCTGGCCGCCCCTGCTGTCGTCAGCGCCGCCGAGCGCGCGGCGCGCCAGCAGCAGATCGTGGCCGCCCTGCGCCCGCTGCTGCCGGCCCATGCCCTGCTGCACAGCCGCGAGGACACGGTGCCGTATGAATGCGATGGCCTGACCGCCTACCGCGCCCTGCCGCTGGCCGTGGCGCTGCCCGAGACCGAGGCGCAAGTCGCCGCCGTGCTGAAGGCCTGCCACGCGATCGGCGTGCCGGTGGTGGCGCGCGGCGCCGGCACGGGCCTGAGTGGCGGCGCGATGCCGCACACCGAGGGCCTGGTGCTGTCGCTGGCCAAGTTCAACAAGATCCTGAAGCTCGACCCGCTGGCGCGCACCGCCGTCGTGCAGTGCGGTGTGCGCAACCTGGCGATCAGCGAGGCCGCCGCGCCGTTCGGCCTGTACTACGCGCCCGATCCCAGCAGCCAGATCGCCTGCACCATCGGCGGCAACGTGGCCGAGAACTCCGGCGGCGTGCACTGCCTGAAGTACGGCCTGACGGTGCACAACGTGCTGAAGGTGCGTGGCTTCACCGCCGAGGGCGAGGCGGTGGAGTTCGGCAGCGACGCGCTGGATTGCGCCGGCCTGGACCTGCTGGCGGTGGTGATCGGCAGCGAGGGCATGCTGGCCGTGACCACCGAGGTCACCGTCAAGCTGACGCCCAAGCCGCAGCTGGCGCGCTGCATCATGGCCAGCTTCGGCGATGTGCGCGATGCCGGCAATGCGGTGGCAGCGGTGATCGCCGCCGGCATCATCCCGGCCGGGCTGGAGATGATGGACAAGCCGATGACCGCCGCGGTCGAGGACTTCGTGCGCGCCGGCTACGACCTGGACGCCGCCGCCATCCTGCTGTGCGAGAGCGACGGCACGCCCGAGGAAGTGGAGGAAGAGATCGGCCGCATGCTGGCGGTGCTGGGGGGCTGCGGCGCAACGCGGCTGCAGGTCAGCGAGAGCGAGGCGCAGCGGCTGACCTTCTGGAGCGGGCGCAAGAACGCCTTCCCGGCGTCCGGACGCATCAGCCCCGACTACATGTGCATGGACTCGACCATTCCGCGCAAGCGCCTGGCCGACATCCTGATCGCCATCGCCGAGATGGAGAAGAAGTACGACCTGCGCTGCTGCAACGTCTTCCACGCGGGTGACGGCAACCTGCATCCGCTGATCCTGTTCGATGCCAACGACCCCGACCAGCTGCACCGCTGCGAGCAGTTCGGCGCCGACATCCTGGAGACCAGCGTGGCCCTGGGCGGCACCGTCACCGGCGAGCACGGCGTGGGCGTGGAAAAGCTCAGCAGCATGTGCGTGCAGTTCAGCCCCGAGGAGCGCACGCAGATGGTGGCGGTGAAGACCGCCTTCGACCCGGTGGGCACGCTGAACCCGGGCAAGGTGATCCCGACGCTGCACCGCTGCGCCGAATACGGCCGCATGCATGTCAAGAAGGGCCTGCTGCCCTTCCCCGAGCTGGAAAGGTTCTGACGATGGCCGATGCCGCACTCGATGCCATCGTCGACCGCGTGCGCGCCGCACGCGCCGACAAGACGCCGCTGGCCATCACCGGCGGCGGCACCAAGGCCTTCTACGGCGGGCCGGTGACCGGCGCGCCGCTGGACGTGCGGCCGCTGGCCGGCATCAGCAGCTACGAGCCCAGCGAGCTGGTCGTGACCGTGCGCGCCGGCACGCCGCTGGCCGAGCTGGAAGCGGCGCTGGCCGAGAAGGGCCAGTGCCTGCCGTTCGAGCCGCCGCGCTTCGCGGCCGGGGGAACCGTCGGCGGCATGGTCGCCGCGGGCTTGTCGGGCCCTGCGCGGCCGGCCGTGGGCGGCGTGCGCGACTACGTGCTGGGCGCCACCCTGCTCAACGGCAAGGCCGAGGTCGTCAGCTTCGGCGGCCAGGTGATGAAGAACGTGGCCGGCTACGACGTGTCGCGCCTGCTGGCCGGCAGCATGGGCCTGCTGGGTGTGCTGTGCGAGGTCAGCCTGAAGGTGCTGCCGCAACCGGTGGCCGCGGCCACGCTGCGCTTCGAGCTGGACGAGGCCGCAGCGCTGCGCCAGCTCAACACCTGGGGCGGCCAGCCGCTGCCGCTGAGCGCCAGCGCCTGGTGGGACGGCATGCTGGTGCTGCGCCTGGCCGGCGCGGCGGCAGCGGTGCAATCGGCCAAGCGCGCGCTGGGCGGCGAGGTGATCGACGCGGCGCTGGCCGCCGGCTTCTGGCAAGGGATGCGCGACCAGACGGACGAGTTCTTCGTCGGCGCGGCGAAGGCGGTACAAGGCGGTGCCACGCTATGGCGCCTGGCCGTGCCGCAGACCGCGCCACCGCTGGGCCTGCCGGGTGAGCAACTGCTGGAATGGGGCGGCGCCCAGCGCTGGGTGGTGACCAGCGCACCCGCCCCGGCGCTGCGGGATGTCGCCGCCCGCGCCGGCGGCCATGCCACGGCCTTCCGCGGCGGTGCGCCGGGCGATGCCTTCGCGCCGGTGGCGCCGGCGTTGATGACCATCCACCGCGGGCTGAAGCACGCCTTCGACCCCGACCGGATCTTCAACCCCGGCCGGCTGTACCCGGAGCTCTGATGAGCGCCGCCGCCGCCACGCCCGAGAGCATGGCCGCCTACTACCGGCAGCGTGCGGCCGACTACGAGCGCGTCTACGCCAAGCCCGAGCGCCAGGCCGACCTGCGGGCGATGGAGGCCTGGCTGCCGGGCGTCTTCGCCGGCCGCCGGGTGCTGGAGATCGCCACCGGCACCGGCTGGTGGACGCCACATGGCGCGGCGCAGGCCGCCCACTGGCGCGCCACCGACCTGACCCCCGAGACGCTGGCCGTGGCGCAGAGCAAGGCGATGCCGGCGTGCGTGCAGTTCCAGACGCTGGACGCCTACACCTTCGCCGAACTGGGCGACGAGCGCTTCGACGCGGCGTTTGCCGGCTGCTGGTGGAGCCATGTGCCGCTGGCGCGCCTGCCGGGCTGGCTGGATGCGCTGCACGCCCGCCTGACACCCGGCGCGGTGGTGGTGATGCTGGACAACCGCTTCGTGCAGACGAGCAGCACGCCGATCAGCCGCCAGGACGCCGACGGCAACACCTACCAGCAGCGCCCGCTGGACGACGGCAGCACGCACGAGGTGCTGAAGAACTTTCCGACCTCCGCCCAGGCGATCGCCGCCCTGGGGCCGCGCGCACGGAATGCCGAGTGGGTCAGCTGGACCCACTACTGGGCGCTGCGCTACACCCTCGCATGAACATCCTCCAGGGCCTGGCGCTGTTGCTGCTGTGCCAGTTGGTGGGCGAGGCGGCGGCGCGTCTGCTGCACCTGCCCCTGCCCGGCCCGGTGCTGGGCCTGCTGGTGCTGGTGGCCCTGCTGCAGGTGCAGCGCCTGCGCGGGCCGGCCGGTGCGGCGTCCGATGCGCTGCTGCAGCACTTGTCACTGCTGTTCGTGCCGGTGGGTGTGGGCGTGATGGCGCATGGGGCCCTGGTCGGCCAGCACGGGCTGCGCATGGCGGTGGCGCTGCTGGCCTCGACCTGGGTGGGGCTGGCGGTGACGGCCTGGGTGCTGGATGCGCTGTGGCCCGATGACACCGAGGCGCCGGCATGACCGCAACGCCCAGCATGCAGGAAGTGGTGCAGCTGTGGGTCTACCTGTCGGCCACGCCGCTGTTCGGGCTGACGGCCACCCTGGTCGTGTACCTGACGGCGCAGATGGCCTCGCTGCGCCTGGGCCAGCCGCCCTGGGCCAACCCGGTGCTGTGGACGGTGCTGGCCCTGGCCGGCCTGCTGCTGGCCACCGGCACGCCCTACCCGCGCTACTTCGCCGGGGCGCAGTTCATCCACTTCCTGCTGGGCCCCGCCGTGGTGGCGCTGGGCTGGCCGCTGTGGCAGCGGCGCGCACAACTGCGGCGCCGCGCCCCCGCCCTGCTGGCCGCAGCGCTGGCCGGTGGTGCGGCGGCGGCCGGCAGCGCACTGGCCATCGGCTGGGCACTCGGCCTGCCGGTGGACGTGCTGGCCTCGCTGGCGCCCAAGTCGGCCACCGCGCCGGTGGCCATGGGCATCGCCGAGCAGCTGGGCGGCATTCCCGCGCTGGCCGCGGTGCTGGCGGTGCTGACCGGCCTGGTCGGCGCGCTCAGCGGCCAGGCGCTGTTCGACCTGCTGCGCATCCGCCGCCCGGTGGTGCGCGGCTTTGCGCTGGGCACGGCCAGCCACGGCATCGGCGCGGCGCGTGCGCTGCAGGTGCACCCCGATGCCGGCGCCTACGCCGGCCTGGCCCTGGGCCTGCAGGCGGTGCTGGCGGCTTTGCTGCTGCCGCTGCTGGCGGGCTGGCTGCGCTGACCCACACTCACGAACCCCGAAGCTTCCACCTGCGATGCAAACCAACCTCGCCCCTGAATTCCAAGGCACGCCCGAGGGCGCCGAGGCCGAGGCCATCCTGCGCAAGTGCGTGCACTGCGGCTTCTGCACTGCCACCTGCCCCACCTACCAGCTGCTGGGCGACGAGCTGGACGGCCCGCGCGGACGCATCTACCTGATGAAGCAGGTGCTCGAAGGCGCCGCGCCCACCCGCGCCACCCAGCTGCACCTGGACCGCTGCCTGACCTGCCGCAACTGTGAGTCCACCTGCCCCAGCGGCGTGCAGTACGGCCACCTGGTCGACATCGGCCGCAAGATCGTCGACGACAAGGTGCCCCGCCCCGCCGGAGAACGCGCCGTGCGCTGGCTGCTGCGCGAGGGCCTGACCTCGCCGCTGTTCGGCACCGCGATGGCCCTGGGCAAGGCCGTGCGCCCGCTGCTGCCGGCCACGCTGGCCGACAAGGTGCCCAGCGCCACCCACCCGCGTGCGCGCCAGTGGCCGACCAAGACGCGCGACCGCAAGATGCTGATGCTGGCCGGCTGCGTGCAGCCGGCGATGCTGCCCAACATCAATGCCGCCACCGCGCGGGTGCTCGACGCGGTGGGCATCCAGGTGGTGATCGCTGGCAAGGCCGGCTGCTGCGGCGCGCTGCGCACCCACCTGAGCGACCACGACGGCGGCCTCGCCGACATGCGCCGCAACATCGACGCCTGGTGGCCGCACATCAGCGGCGAGACGGCCGATGGCTCGGTGGAAGCCATCGTGGTGAACGCCAGCGCCTGCGGCGTGCAGATCAAGGACTACGGCCACGCGCTGGCGCATGACACGGCCTATGCACAGAAGGCCGCCCGCATCGCCAGCCTGGCACGCGACCTGAGCGAGCTGCTGCCCGAGATCGTGAAGGTGCTGAAGCCCCGCATGGCCGATGCCCAGCCCGGCAAGCTGGCCTTCCACCCGCCCTGCACCCTGCAGCACGGCCAGCAGCTGCGCGGCGGGGTCGAGGGCGGCCTGCGGGCGCTGGGCTTCGACGTGGCGGTGGCGATGAACGAGTCGCACCTGTGCTGCGGCTCGGCCGGCACCTACAGCGTGCTGCAGCCCGGCTTGAGCAAGCAGCTGCGCGACCGCAAGCTGGTCAACCTGGCCGAGTTGCAGCCCAGCGCCATCGTCTCGGCCAACGTCGGCTGCATCCAGCACCTGCAGAGCGGCACGGCGACGCCGGTCAAGCACTGGGTGGAGGCGCTGGACGACGCCTTGCATCCGGCCTGACGAGGCCACCGCCGATGCGCGTCGCTGTCCTCGGCGCCACCGGCACCATCGGCCAGGCCACCGTGCGGGCGCTGCTGCGCGCCGGGCACGACGTGACGGGCCTGGTGCGCCCGCGCGCCGGCGTGGGCGGTCGGTTGCAGCAGGCCGACGTGCAGCGCCTGCTGCCCGGCGCGGCGCTGCGCTTTGGCGACCCGACCGACGGTGACTGGCTGCGGCGCGAGGGTTTTGCCGGCGGCGTCGACACCCTGGTGTCCTGCCTGGCCTCGCGCTCCGGCGCGCCGGCCGACGCCTGGGCCATCGACCACCGGGCGCACAGCAGCGCGCTGGCGGCAGCCAAGGCGGCCGGCATCGGCCGCATCGTGCTGCTGTCGGCCATCTGCGTGCAGAAGCCCCTGCTCGCCTTCCAGCAGGCCAAGCTGGCCTTCGAGGCCGAGCTGATGGCCAGCGGCCTGGCCTGGTCCATCGTGCGGCCGACCGCGTTCTTCAAGTCGCTCAGCGGCCAGGTGGCGCGGGTGCGGCAGGGCCGGCCGTTCCTGCTGTTCGGCGACGGCCGGCTGACCGCCTGCAAGCCGATCCATGACGACGACCTGGGCGACTTCATCGCCGGCTGCCTGACCGACCCGGCGCGGCACAACCGCATCCTGCCGATCGGCGGCCCGGGCGAGGCGATCACGCCACGCGAGCAGGGTGAGTTGCTGTTCCGTCGAGGTGGCGCTGATCGTCTCGATGATGCTGGCCGGCGGCCCCGGCACCGCCACGCTGCCGCGCGACACCATCTACGCGGCGGTGATGATCATCTGCACCGGCGTGGTCGGCATCTGCCTGCTGGCCGGCGGCCTGCGTCACCACGCGCAGAGCTTCCGGCTGGAGGGCACGAACGGCGCGCTGTCGGCGCTGGTCGCGCTGACCGGGCTGTCCCTGGTGCTGCCCACCTTCACCACCAGCTCGCCCGAGGGCACCTACACCGCGTCGCAGCTGGTGTTCGCCGCGGTCTCGTCGCTGGCGCTGTGGGCAATCTTCGTCTTCCTGCACACGGTGCGCCACCGCGACGACTTCCTGCCGCCGTCCAACACCGCCGACGAGGCCGAGCACGCCGCACCGCCCAGCGCGGGTGTGGCCGCCGCCAGCTTCGGCCTGACCGTCCCCGCCGTGGTGGCCACCACCACCCTGCTCGACCTGCCCCTGGTGCTGGGCCTGCCGCCCAAGGACCTGGTGCTGCTGGCCCTGACCTTCCTCGTCGGCGCGATCACGCTGGGCACGGGTCGGACCAACATGATGCAGGGCGCCGTGCACCTGGTGCTGTTCGCAGCCTTCGTGTTCCTGCCGCTGGTGCCGTGAGGCGTTGGGAGCGCTGCGGGCCTGGCTCAGCCGGCCAGCGGCCGACCAGGCGCCTGGACGGACGTCGGCGGGTCCGACGGCACCAGGATCCACATCAGCACGTAGGCCAGCACGCCGGTGCCGGCGAACATCGCCAGCAGGGTGAACAGCAGGCGCCATGCCCAGGCCTCGACGCCGGTGATGCGCGCGATGCCGCCGCACACGCCGCCCAGCCAGCGGTCGTCACGGCTGCGGCGCAGGGCATTGATCGCCTGCAAGGCGGGTGCGCCAACCGCCGGCGTGCCGCCCAGCACCCGGGCCTTGGCGCGCTGGAATTCCTCGTCGGACAACACGCCCCGCTCGTGCAGCGCGGCCAGCCGGCCCAGTTCTTCGCTCAGATCCATGGCGTTTCTCCTGCATCCCGACCATCGGGAACTCCCAGGTTAGCGCCGCAGCACCGAACTTCAAGTGACCTGCGACAGACGGTCGAAACGGCCGATGCAGCGTCCGATGGCAGCACCAGAACGTCAGCCCAGCACCTGCACCGCCGCCACGGCTGGCCGGTCGCCGCCGTCGACCGGCTCCAGCAGATCGGCCAGCCAGTCGGGCAGCGCGTCCAGTTCCAGCGGGTCGGCCGGCAGCAGCCTTGCCTTCAGCGTCCACTGCGCCAGCCGCATGCGCCGGGCGCAGCCCATCTGCCCTGCCTCCCAGGCCATTGCCGTGGCCGTGGTCGCGTGGTACAGGGCCGATGCCGCCTGCCTCGCCTGGTGGTCACCCGCCTTGCCGGCGGCGGCCGCACGCTGCGCCACGTCGGCCACCCGGGCCAGGGTGGCGTCGAACACTGCCCGCGCCGCCGGGTGCAGCGGCGTGGCGTCCAGAAGCGTCCGCCAGTGCTGCTGCAGCACCGGCAGCGACCCCTCGCGCTGCACGGCGCGGATGACGTCCAGCGCGACGATGTTGCTGGTGCCTTCCCAGATCGAGCCGAGGTGGGCGTCGCGCACCAGGCGCGGGTCGGCCCATTCCTCGATGTAGCCGCAGCCGCCGCGCACCTCCATCGCGTCGCCGGTCACGCGCCGGGCATCGCGGCAGGCGCGGAACTTGATCAGCGGCGTCAGGATGCGCGCCAGCGGATAGGCGCCGGGTTCCTGCGCGTCGGAGCGGCGCAGCGCCTCGGCGGTCTGGAACAGCATGCTGCGCGCCTGCTCGGTCGGCACCATCAGTTTCAGCAGCTGGCGGCGCATCAGCGGCAGGTCGATCAGCCGCTTGCCGAAGGCGCGGCGCTCGCGGGCGACGAACAGGGCCTCGGTCAGCGCCCGGCGCATCAGGCCGGCGGCACGCATGCCGTTGGACAGGCGCGAGTTGTTGACCATGTCGGCCATCTGCTGGAAACCGCGGCCGGCCTCGCCCACCAGCCAGGCCCGGGCGCCCTCCAGCCGGATCTCGCCGCTGGCCATCGAGCGTGTGCCCAGCTTGTCCTTCAGCCGCAGGATGCGGTAGCTGTTCGCGCTGCCGTCGGCCAGGCGGCGCGGCAGCAGGAACAGCGAGACGCCGCCCATGCCCGCCGGTGCGCCGTCGATGCGCGCCAGCACCATCGCGTAGCCCGCGTCGGGGTTGCTGCAGAACCACTTGTCGCCATGCAGGCGGTAGGCATCGCCATCCGGTTCGGCGCGGGTGGCGGTGGCGGCCACGTCACTGCCGGCGCCCTGCTCGGTCATGAACATCGCGCCCTGCTGCAGGTCGTCGAAGACCTGGGTCGTCAGGCCCGGCAGGTGCTGGGCGACAAGATCGGGATGACCGAACTTGCGCAAGGTGCGCGCCAGCGAGTCGGTCATCGACAGCGGGCAGCACAGGCCGAACTCGGCCTGCACGAAGAGATACGTCAGCGCGTACTTGGCCGCCGCCGGCATCGGCGCGGGCCAGCCCAGCACGCCGCCGCGGTGGCTCATCGCCGCCAGGCCCAGCTCGCAGAAGGCCATGCGCTCCAGCGCCACGTAGTCGGGGTGCTTGACGATGGATTGCGCGTCGATGCCGCTGCGGCTGCGGTGCTGGAGCACCGGCGGGTTGTTGTCGGCGCTGTGGGCCAGGGTGTCGAGCACGCTGCCGGCCAGGCCGCCCAGCCGCTGCAGCGTGGGCGTCAAATGCGCCAGCAGGTCGGCCGGCAGGTATAGCGGCAGCAGGCGCGCCAGCACCGGATCGGCGGTGTAGAGGTTCTGGCCGTGCGCGTCGGGCACGGGGTGCGCGGCGGCGGGGTGCATCGCGGCGGCGGGCAGGTCGGATGGGTGCATGGCAGGCTCCGGTGCGGGGCCTGCCAGTATGCGCAGGCGGCTTGCTGTCCGGCGTCAACCACGTGCCAGCGGGTGGCGATGGCACGCCGACGAAGGCCGGTTGCAACTTGTGACGGCGCCTGACCCTGTTCAGGGGGTGCAGCGGCTGGCCGATGGAACCGCGTTGGGCAAGATGGGCCGCAGACGGGCGACGACCCGCCGCACCACAGGCCCAACGAGGAAGGAGAACCCCATGTCCACCACCAACCGCCTGGCCACGCTGGCCCTGGCCGCCGCCTGCACCATGCCGGCCACCGCCACGGTGATGACCGCCTGGCAGCTCAATGTCTACCGCGACGGCAGCTCGGTCGATTGGCTGCTCGGCAACAGCCGGCTGCTGGGCGACAGCTTCGACAACGGCAATCCCCTGGTCGGGCCGAACTTCTCGTCCACCGGCACGCCGGCCAACTATGTGCTGTCCGGGCTGGCCCCGGGTGCAGATACCGCGCTGGCGGTGCGCGAGGTCGGCGGGTCGCTGCTGCTCGACCCCAACCTCGGCGAGGTGGCGGCCAACGCCCAGGGCAGCACGGGCCAGTCGATCCGGCTGCGCCTGCTGACCAACATCAGCGATGCCAATGCCGGCCTGAACCGCAGCCGCAGCTTCGCCGCATCGCTGCGGCTGGACCTGGCGGCGCTGCCCGACCCGGGGCAGAGCTTCGGCCTGCGGTTCAGCGACAACTTCGGCAACAACAACGACGTCGTCGAGCTGTCGCTGACGGGCGCCACGAACGGCAGCCGCCACATCGTGCTGCGCAAGCAGGACTTCCAGGCCGGCGCGATCACCGTGCTGGGCAGCGTGCCGCTGGTGGTGCCCGCCGGCGCCGGTGCACTGGTGCTGTCCCTGAACCACAACACGCCGAACACCGACACCATTTCCGGCAACTGGGCATTCGCCGACGCCACGGGCGCGTAGATGACGTCGTTCAGCACCTTTGCCAACACCGCCACCGCGTTCAACGGCGAGGTCTACACCCGGGTCGAACTGCGGGCCACCGGACTGTCGGCGCCGGTGCCCGAGCCTGCGGGCTGGGGCTTGCTGGCTGCGGGCCTGGGCCGGCTGGGCTGGCTCAGGCCGGGTGCGCGTCGGCCGCCAGCGGCTCGGGCCTGACCCGCAAGGCCCACAGCACGCCCGCCACCAGCAGCACCACGCCGATGCCGGTGAGCGGCGGCGGCAGCGTGCCGCGCAGCAGCAGGGCATAGGCCAGGGCCGACAGCGTCTCGAAGACGATCAGCTGGCCGACCAGGGCGGTCGGCAGGCGCTGGCTGGCCTCGTTCCAGCAGATCGTGCCCAGCCAGCTGGCGAACAGGCCGATGGCAAACATCAGCCCCAGGAAAACGCCCGGCCTGGGGCCCAGGGGCATGGGGAAGGGCTCGGCCGCCGCCGTGGCCGACCACAGCCACCAGCCCAGATAGCCCAGCAGGGCCAGTGGCAGCGTGGCCACGCCCTGCGCCGTGGCCCAGGCGCGCGGACTGCGGTCGGGGTGGTGGCGCAGCCAGTCGGCATTGCGCAGCGGATACCAGGTCCAGCAGGCAACCGCGCCGATGGTCAGCAGGCCGCCCAACGCATAGCGCGAGAAGTCGGCGTCGGGATCGGCGCGCAAGTGCGCCAGCTCGGCCTGGTTGACGCAGCCGATGCCCGCGGCGATCAAGGCCAGCGAGGGCAGCAGCTTCAGCCACGGCAGGCGGCCGTCGCGCCGGGCGTCGCGCAGGTTGCTGGTGACGGCAATCACCACCGGCAGCGTGCCGATCAGCATCGTCGGCAGCGGCCCGCCGGCGCGGGCGATGGCGCTGGCCAGGAACAGGTAGTACAGGATGTTGCCGACCAGGCCCAGCTTGGCCGCTTCAAGCCAGTCGGCGCGGCTGAACTGGGCCAGCGTGCGCCGGTCCATCCAGGCCAGCGGCAGGGCGATCAGGCCGAAGGCGACATAGCGGCCGAAGGCCTGCAGCGCCGCCGGGTAGTCAGGCAGCAGCAGCGGGCCGATGAAGACCAGGCCCCACATCAGGCCGGCGGCCAGGGCAAAGAGGATTCCGCGGAACATGGCGCAGGAGGGTAACCGCCCGCCGGTCAACGGCCTGCCCGCCGCCGGACACCGGTGCTAAGCTGGCCGACCCCCGGTGGCGATACCGGCCCGGGGCCCGAGACCACCCTGGAGACACCCCATGCCCGGACTGCTGCCCGACGTCGACCCCGATGGCCTGCTGGAATATTCGGTGGTCTACACCGACCGTGCGGTCAACCACATGTCGGCCAAGTTCCAGGGCGTGATGCGCGACATCTCGGGTCTGCTGAAGGACGTCTACAAGGCCCGCTCGGTGGCCATCGTGCCGGGCAGCGGCACCTTCGGCATGGAGGCGGTGGCGCGCCAGTTCGCCACCGGCAAGAAGACGCTGGTGATCCGCAACGGCTGGTTCAGCTACCGGTGGACTCAGATCCTGGAAATGGGCGCCATTCCCGCCAGCCACACGGTGCTGAAGGCCCGGCGCGTGGCCGAACAGCACCAGAGCGCCTTCGCCCCGGTGCCCATTGCCGAGGTGGTGGCCGCCATCCAGGCCGAGCGGCCGGACGTGGTGTTCGCCCCGCACGTGGAAACCGCCGCCGGCATGATCCTGCCCGACGACTACCTGCGCCAGGTGGCTGACGCCGTGCACGCGGTGGGCGGCCTGTTCGTGCTCGACTGCATCGCCAGCGGCGCGATCTGGGTCGACATGGCCGCGCTCGGCATCGACGTGCTCGTCAGCGCACCGCAGAAGGGCTGGAGCGGCCCGCCCTGCGCCGCCCTCGTCATGCTGGGCGAGGAGGCGCGAAAGCGCATCGACGGCACCACCAGCACCAGCTTCGCCTGCGACCTGAAGAAGTGGCTGCAGATCATGGAAGCCTACGAAGGCGGCGGCCATGCCTACCACGCCACCATGCCCACCGACGCCCTGACCAAGGTGCGCGACGTGATGGTCGAGACCCGCGCGCGCGGCTTCGACCTGGTGCGCACGCAGCAGTGGGCGCTGGGCGAGGCGGTGCGCTCGGCGCTGGAGCGGCGCGGCTTCAAGAGCGTGGCCGCACCCGGCTTCAAGGCGCCGGGCGTGGTCGTCAGCTACACCGACGACGCCGGCATCCACACCAGCAAGGCCTTCGCCGCGCTGGGTCTGCAAAGCGCCGCCGGCGTGCCGCTGCAGTGCGACGAGCCGGCCGACTTCAAGACCTTCCGCCTGGGCCTGTTCGGCCTGGACAAGCTGGCCGACGTGGCCGGCGCCGTGGCGCGGCTGGAAGCGGCGCTCGATCAGCTGGCGCCGGCCGCAAAACACGCCGCCTGACGCAGCGGGGTGTGTGCCCCGCCTTGCGCATCACTCCGGGTTCATCCCGGCATCCTTGAAGGCCTTGGCCCAGGCCACCAGTTGCTCCTGCAGGAACCTGCCCATCTCGTCGGGCGTCGATCCGGCCAGCTCGAAGCCCAGCGGCGCGATCTTCTCGCGCACCTCGGGCCTGGCCATCGCGTCGTTCAAGGCCTTGTTCATCTTCTGCGCGATGTCGGCCGGCAGCTTGGCCGGGCCGAACAGCGCGGCCCAGGTGCCGGCGGTGAACGGCGGCAGGCCGGCCTCGGCGCCGGTGGGCA
>CALMIF010000484.1 GCA_937864045.1 uncultured Aquabacterium sp.
CCGAGCCCAGCTCACGCACGGTGGCGAGGATGCCGGCCTGGCGCGGGTTGGGGATCAGGGAGGTCATCGCAGGGCGGGCGGCGGGTTCTGACGGCGGGAGCGGGCCGCCGCCACACCGGCGCCGGCCCGGCGACGCCCGATTGTGAGCCGCGTTTCAGCGCCCGGTGATGCCGCGGATGAAGGCCAGGGTTTCGCTGCAGATCAGCGGCAGGTCGTTGTCCAGCGTGGCCACGTGGTACGAGTCGTTCAGCCAGCGCAGGTCGATGCGGCTGCTGCCCAGCCGGCGCACGATGCGCGGGCCGTTGCTGGGGTCGACCACATGGTCGTCGCGCGACTGGATCACCAGCACCGGGCAGGTGACCTTGGGCAGCAGGTCGTGGGTGACGGAGAACAGCGCATAGGCCTGGCGGAAGGCCGGCACCGGCACCTCCTTGTAGGCCAGCTCCACCACGCCCGGCTTCTTGATGTCCGAGCCGATGCCGGGCACGGTGGCGGGCATGCCGGCATCCAGCGCGGCGCCGGCCATGTCGGCCGAGTTCAGCTGCACCGCGGCATTGATCGGAATCGCGCCCTGGATGATGTCGGCATGCTTGGCCGCGGTATAGAGCGTCAGCGTGCCGCCCATCGACAGGCCCGCCATGAAGATCTGCGAACAGGTCTCGCGCAGCTTGGCCAGCGCCTCGTCCACGGAGGCGATCCAGTCGGCCGCGGTGGTGCGGGCCATGGCCGCCGGCGAGATGCCGTGGCCGGCCAGGCGCGGGCCGATCACGGTGTAGCCGGCAGCGGCCAGGGCCTCGCCCAGCGGCCGCATGCTCTGCGTGGTGCCGGTGAAGCCGTGGCACACCAGCACGCCGATGTCGTTGCCGGGAAAGAAGAAGGGCTCGGCGCCCTGGAGGACGGTCTCGTCGGTCATGGTGGGTTTCTCCGCGTTGAGAAGTGTGTGGCGGCAGGCCGTGTGGAGCGCAGGCTCAGCGCCGGCTGCTGTAGACCAGGGCCGCTGCCGCGATGATGGCGCCCTGCAGCATCAGCCTGCCGGGTTCGCCCAGGCCCAGGCTGGTGAGAAAGTTGAACAGGAAGGTCAGCATGAACGCGGCCACCGCCGGGCCGGCCATGCCGCCGCGGCCGCTGCCGAAGTTCACGCCACCCAGGATGGCAGCGGCCAGCGAGTTGAGCGCCAGGTCCTGCCCCAGCGTGATGCTGCCCTTGCCGACGAAGCCCACCAGGATGAAGCCGCACAGCACGGACACCAGAGCCGATGCCACATGGCCGGCAAACACCACGCGCAGGTGCGGCAGGCCCGACAGCGCCGCGGCCTGCGGATTGCTGCCGACGGCGTCCAGGCTGCGGCCGTAGGCGCTGTGCCGCAGCAGCAGCGCAGCCGGCACCAGGGCGCCCAGCCACACCAGCACCGGCAGCGGCACGCCGCCCACGCGCAGGCGGGCCAGCTCGCGCAGGAACTCCGGCGCATCGCCCGGGGCGCGGAACTGCGACAGCGCCACCACGATGCCGGTGAGCACCATCGACACCGCCAGGGTGACGATCATCGACGAGGCCCGCGTCTGCACGATCAGCACGCCGTTGACCACGCCCACCACCAGGCCCAGGGCCACGCACAGGCCCATTGCCGTGGCATCGGAGACCTCGAAGTAGCCGCTGGTCAGCAGGTAGGAAACGGCCACGATCACGCCGCCCGACGACAAGTCGATGGAGCGGGCGCGCATCACCAGGGATTGGCCAATCACCGCCAGCCCCAGCGGAGCGGCCTGGCGGGCGATCAGCGGCAGCAGCATGGCCGACAGCAGCTGCGGGCGCATCGCCGCCGCCAGCAGCAGCAGCAGCAGCAGGCCGGCATAGGCCGGGGGCAGCGCCAGCGCTGCCCGCAGCAGCCGTCGCCAGGCCGGCATGGTGGCTGGGTGGATGGTTGCGGTGTTCACAGGCCCACCACCTTTCTGCGCTGGGCACACACCGCCGCGAGCAGCAGCACGCCGGTGAGCGCGCCGCGCAGGAACGGCGAGATGCCGAACAGGTTGATGCCGTTGGTGATCAGCCCCAGGCTAAGCGCGCCGGTGAGCACGCCCAGCACGCTGCCCACGCCGCCGGTGAGCTGCACGCCACCCAGGGCCACGGCCGTCACCGATTCCAGCCCGAAGTTGGCGCCCATGGTCGGGTCGCCCGAGGCCACACGGGCCGCCAGGTAGATGCCGGCCACCACCGCCAGCAGGCTGCAGGCCACATAAGCCGACACCGTCACCGCCACCACCGGCACGCCGTTGAGCTGGGCGCTGCGCGCCTGTGCGCCCACGGCGAACAGGTGCAGGCCCAGGCGGGTGTGGTGCAGCAGCAGGCCCACCGCGCCAGCGCACAGCGCACACCACAGCAGCGGTTGCGGCACACCCCAGAGCGTGCTGCTGACCAGGCCGCGCAGGCTGGCCGGCACCTGGCCGCCCGGGATGGGCAGCACCAGGTAGGCCAGGCCCTGCAGGAAGGTGGCGGTGGCCAGGGTCATGATCAGCGGGTGGATGCCCGCCACCGCCACGCCCAGGCCGTTGGTGATGCCCACCAGCAGCCCCAGCAGCAGCGCCAGGCCGATGCCCAGCAGCGGGTCGGCCTGGGTGGCCACCAGGCTGCCGGCCAGGCTCATCACGCTGCCCACCGACAGGTCGATGCCGGCCACCAGGGCCACCAGCATCTGGCCCAGGCTGACGATCAGCAGGGCCGTGATCTGGCCGATGATGTTGGCCAGGTTCTGCGGCGCCAGGAACCCGGGCGCGACCAGCGCCAGCAGGGCAAACAGCACCACCGGCAGGGCCAGCGTGGTGCGGCGGATGCCCGAGCGCAGCGCGGTCATGCCGGCACCCCGGGCGCGCTGGCCGGCGCATCCACCAGGGCCAGCGCCAGCAGGCCTTCTTCGGTGGCCTCGGCCGCCGGCACATCGCCCACCACCCGGCCGCCCCGCACCACCAGGATGCGGTCGCACAGCCCGATCAGTTCCGGCAGGTCGGACGACAGCGCCAGCACCGCGCCGCCCTCGGCCACGAAGGCCCGCAGCAGTCCATAGATTTCGGCCTTGGCGCCCACGTCCACGCCGCGGGTGGGCTGCTCGACCAGCAGGGTGTCCACCCCGGCCGCCAGCCAGCGGCCGATCATCACCTTCTGCTGGTTGCCGCCCGACAGGTCGCCCACATCCTGCGTCAGGCTGCCGGCACGCAGCTGCAGTTGCTTGGCCAGGTCGGTGACGACCGCGCGCTGGCGCGGCGCCCGCCGCACCAGGCCCAGGCCGCGCAGCAGGCCCAGCCAGATGTTGTCGGCGATCGGCAGGTCGAGGTACAGGCCTTCGAGCTTGCGGTCTTCGGGCACCAGGCCGATGCCCAGCGCCACCACATGGGCCACGCCCTGGCGCGGGTCATAGGCCTGCGGCTGGCCGTCGCGCCCCAGCCGCTGCACATCGCAGGCGGCCGGTGGCAGGGCGCCGGCCAGGGCCCGCACGATCTCGCGCTGGCCCTGGCCTTCCAGGCCGCCCAGGCCGACGATCTCGCCGCGGCGCAGTTGCAGCCGTGCGCTGGCACCACCGGCCAGCGGCGTCAGGCTGCGCACATCCAGCGCCGCCACGCCCGGCGGCGTGCTGGCGCGGGGTGGAAACAGGGCCTGCAGCTCCCGGCCCACCATCAGCGTGATCAGCCGCTCGGACGTGAGCGCGCCGATCGGCTCGGTGGCCACCCAGCGGCCGTCCTTGAGCACGCTCACCGTGTCGCACAGGCGGAAGATCTCGTCGAGCCGGTGGCTGATGTAGAACACCAGCTTGTCCTGCGCCTTCAGCGCATGCAGCAGCTGCTCCAGCTTGTCGACCTCGGCGCGGTTCAGCGGCGCGGTCGGTTCGTCGAAGATGAACACCTGCGCATCGGTGCTCACGCCCTTGGCGATCTCCACCAGCTGCTGCTCGCCGACGGTGAGGCTGGCGCCGCTGCGCTGCGGATCCAGCGTGATGCCGATGCGCGACAGCACGGCCTGCGCCTCCGCATGGATGGCGGCATGGTCCAGCAGGCCGGCGCGCCGCGGCTCGCGGCCCAGCACCAGGTTCTCAGCCACCGTCAGGTTGGGCAGCACGGTCAGTTCCTGGAACACCGTGGAGATGCCGGCCGCCCGCGCGGCGGCCGGGCTGCGCAGCTGCAGCCGCTGCCCGGCCATGCGGATCTCGCCCGCATCCGGCTGGTGCACGCCGGCCAGCAGCTTCATCAGGGTGGACTTGCCGGCACCGTTTTCGCCGGTGATGGCATGGATGGAGCCGGCCCGGCCGCGCAGGCTCACGTCCTGCAGCGCGGCGGTGGAGCCGAAGCGCTTGCTGACACCCTGCACCACGATCAGATCGGGCCGGGCATCGGCAGCCGCCGGGTGGGCGAGGGTGTCGGGCATCGTGCGGGCCGCCTGCAGCATCAGCGCTTGAACAGTTCCTTCAGCTTGGCGTCCGGCAGGGTGCTGGGCAGCCAGTAGGCGTCGTTCAGGTCATCCCGGAAGAACTTGCCCAGGTCGGCCTGGGTGATGGCCGGCGGCGACGAGAAGTACGAGCGGTACAGCGGCTTGCCCGCCAGCAGGGCGGCCGAGGCGCGCACCACGGCAGCGCCCAGGCCGGGCGTGAACTGCGGGGCCACGCTCTTGACGCCGGTGGCCTTCCACACGCGCAGGAAGCCGTTGTTGCCCTCGCCAGTCATCGGCACCAGCGGCTTGCCGCTTTCCTTGAACACGTCGATGCAGGCGCGGGTCATCTCGGCGCCCGAGAACCAGATGCCGTCGGGGCTGTTGCCCGACAGCACCAGGTTCTCGCACAGCTGCTTGCTCTTGGCGTAGTTCCAGTCGCCGAAGACCTCCTGCGTGATCTTCAGGCTGGAGCCTTCGATGGCCTTCTTGAAGCCGTTGTAGCGCAGTTGCTCCTCCTCCACGCCGGCCACGCCGCGGAAGGCCCAGAGGTTGCCCTTGCCGTTGAGCTCCTTGCGCAGGTACTCGCCGCCCTGGCGGCCGAACACCTCGCCGCCGCCCATGATCTCGACCGCCGATTCCACCGACTTGCCGAAGGCGCCGAACACCACCACCGGGATGCCGGTCTTGGCCGCCTTGGCGGCCAGCGGCGCGCCGGTGGCCGACGAGATCGGCCCGATGATGATGGCGTCGACCTTCTTGGCCAGCAGGTCTTCCACGTCGGCCACCTGCTTGGCCGCCTGCCAGTTCGCCTCGACGAAGATGAACTCGCCGATGCTCTTGTCCTGCGCGGCGGCATGCTTCATCTCCTGGATCATCTGCACGATCCAGGTGTTGCCCACCCCGCCGAACGACACCCCGATGCGCCAGGGGCCGGCCTTCTTGTACTGGTTGGCCTTGGTCATCTCCTTGGTGGTGGGCGTGAGCAGGCCGGCGGGCAGCAGCTCCACGTCGGCAGCCAGCGCCGAGCCGCCCAGGGTGGCGGCGGCCAGCAGGGCTGCGAGGCGCAGGCGGACAGGTTTCATCAGGGAGGGCATGGAAGGTTCCTCTGGGAGGTTGCAGGGGTTGGGTCGGCCCGCAGGACGGCTGGGGCACGGGTGTCGGGCCTGGCGGACCGAAGGCGGCGGCGGCTGCCGGCGCGGGTCCCGGGTCGCCGGCGCGGGCGGTCTTGTGGACCGGCCCGGTCTGCTGGCGTGCCCGACGGTGTCCAGGGTGGCCTTGCGGGCGGCGGACACGTCGGTGCGCTTGAATTATTCAGCGATCATGTTCGTTTCCAGCGAGCGTTTTCCCTAGAGTTTTTCGTTTGTGTTCGAATTTGGTGTGCTGGCCTGCAGATACCGGCCGCGGATGGGAAAATCCGGCTTGTGGCTGGGGCCTTGGCTACAAAACGAACTTAAACGAACAAATGCGACGGGCCCCGCGTGCATGCGGCCCCGCCGAGGCCATCCACATGCCCAACTTCCACGGACCAGTCCTGGCGGCTGCTGATTCCGCACTGCTGCGTTGCCGGCCATGCCGTCTGCAGGGAGCACAACCGTGAGCGGCGCGGCTGGCCCGGTCTCGTGCGATGTGCTGGTGGTGGGCGGCGGCATCAACGGTGCCGGCATCGCGCGCGACCTGGCCGGCCGTGGCCTGACCGTGCTGCTGTGCGAGCAGGACGACCTGGCGCGCCACACCTCGTCGTCGTCCACCAAGCTGATCCACGGCGGCCTGCGCTACCTGGAGTACTACGAGTTCAGCCTGGTGAGGAAGGCGCTGGCCGAGCGCGAGCTGCTGCTCAGGAGCGCGCCGCACATCATGTGGCCACTGCGCTTCGTGATGCCGCACGATCCGTCGATGCGCCCGGTGTGGATGGTCCGCATCGGCCTGTTCCTGTACGACCACCTGGCCAAGCTGCTGCGCACGGCGTTCCTGGCCGACTACTTCGTCAACGAGGCCTTCCGC
>CALMIF010000485.1 GCA_937864045.1 uncultured Aquabacterium sp.
TGTTCCAGGACACGCGCCAGGTCCGCATCGGCGTGGCCGATGCGCCGCCGACCACCTGCCCCGTGGGCACCACCGGCACCCCGCCGACCTGCGTGCCGGACCAGAACAACGTGCCCGAGCCCGGCTCGCTGGCCCTGGTGGGCCTGGCGCTGGCCGCTGCCGGCGGCATCGCCCGCCGCCGCCGCGGCTGAGCGAACCGCCCTTCCCGCAGGACGCAAGGGCCCGCTTCGGCGGGCCTTTTGCTTGGTGGCTCGACACGGCCCGCGCCTGGTGCCGCGTCGCACCTGGCGCCAACCAGTGACGAAAGTGGCGGCTGCGCCAACCACGTGCCGCCGTGTCTCCCCCGTGCATGGGGGCCGGCTGTCCCTCCCAAGCAACCCGGGGCTACAGTGCCGGCCTGCATGCCCGCCGCACACCGCCATCGCCCACTGACCACCACAACCCGGTGGCAGCGGCGCCCCTGGGCCGCCGTGGCGCTGGCCAGCATGCTGGCCGCCGTGCTGCCGGGGTCGGCGCAGGCCCAGCTGGCGGACGCCCAGCTCAACGACGGCCTGCAGGCCCTGCCGGCGCCGCTGGTGGCGCCCAAGCCGCCGCTGAGCATGGTGGTGCCCTCGCAGGTGCTGCGCTGGCGCCAGGAGGCGAAGGACCTGGAGCACGGCGAGAACGGCATGCCGCGCGACCCGGCCCGCGCCGCCACGCTGTACTGCCAGGCCGCCCAGCATGGCGACGCCGAGGCGCAGTACAGCCTGGCCTGGATGCTGACCAACGGCCGCGGCATCGAGCGCGACGACGCCCAGGCGGCGCACCTGTTCCAGGCGGCGGCCGAGCAGGGCATGCCGCAGGCGCAAACGATGATGCAGCGGCTGGGCACCCCGCTGGGCGAGCCGCCGCCCTGCCTGCAGCCGATGGCGGTGCAGCTGCCGGCGCCGCCCGCCGCGGTGGCAGCCGCACAGCCGCCGGCCCGCCGCGGCGCCCCGCAGCTGCTGCCCGAGCCGCCGCTGCCGGCCAACGCGCCGGCGCCGATCGTCAACTTCGTGAAGCTGGTGGCGCCGGAGTTCAAGCTGTCGCCGCAGCTGGTGCTGGCGATCATCGGCACCGAGAGCGGCTTCAACCCGAACGCGGTGTCGCCGAAGAACGCGCAGGGGCTGATGCAGCTGATCCCCGAGACGGCGGCGCGCTTCAAGGTGCGCAACATCCTCGACCCGGCGCAGAACATCCGCGGCGGCATGGCCTACCTGCGCTGGCTGATGGCCTACTACCAGGGCAACGTGGTGCTGGTGGCGGCGGCCTACAACGCCGGCGAGGGCGCGGTGAACCGCTACCGCGGCGTGCCGCCCTACCTGGAGACGCTGGGCTACGTGCGCAAGGTGCTGAGCCAGCTCAGCCAGGTGATGCACCCGTACGACGCCAGCATCACCGAGCCGTCGCCGATGCTGCCGCTGATGCGCGTGGCGGGCATGCCGGTTCAGCGCCGCTGAAACTGGTGCCCCTCTGCCAGCGAGTACGCTGGCAGATCCCCCGAGGGGATGGCGGGCCGGCTTGGGAGCGGCCCGGCGCTCGGCCCGCCGCCCTCACAGCTCGAAATCGTCCCCCGGCTCGACGGCCAGCGCCTGCTGCACACGCTCGCGGGTCAGCGGCGCGGCAAAGGTGCTGATGAAGGCGTAGGCGTAGTCGCGCAGCCAGCTGCCGCGGCGGATCGCCAGGCGCGTCATGTTGGCGGCGAACAGGTGGCGGGCGTCGATGGCGTGCAGGTGGGCGTCGCGCACCTCGTCGACGGCGATGGCCGCGACGATGCCCACGCCCATGTCCAGCTCGACGTAGGTCTTGATCACGTCGGCGTCCATCGCCTCCAGCACGATCTGCGGCTGCAGGTTGGCGCGGCGGAAGGCGTCGTCGATGTGCGAGCGGCCGGTGTAGCCGGCCTCGTAGGTGATCAGCGGGAACTCGCCCAGGCGCTGCAGCGTCAGCGGCCGGCCGTCGCGGGCCTCGTGGGCCAGCGCGTGGCCGGGCGGCACCACCACGCTGTGCGTCCAGCGGTAGCAGGGCAGGGCGAGCAGGGCGTCGTACTGGGCCAGTGCCTCGGTGGCGATGCCGATGTCGGCCTCGCCGTCCAGCAGCAGGCGCGCCACCTGCTGCGGCGAGCCCTGGTGCAGGTTCAGCTGCACGCCCGGGTGCTGCAGGCGGAAATCGCGCACCACCGCCGGCAGGGCGTAGCGCGCCTGCGAGTGGGTGGCGGCGATGCGCAGCACACCCTGGCCGCTGGCGGCGAAGTCGGCGCCGGCACGCTGCAGGTTGCCGGCCTCCTGCAGCAGGCGCTCGACGATGGGCAGCACCGCCTCGCCCGGCGGCGTCAGCCCGGTCAGGCGCTTGCCGGCACGCACGAAGATGGCCACGCCCAGTTCGTCCTCCAGCTCGCGGATCTGCCGGCTGACACCGGGTTGCGACGTGTGCAGCGACGTCGCCGCCTCGGTCAGGTTGAAGCCCTGGCGCACCGCCTCGCGCACCGCGCGCAATTGCTGGAAGTTCATCGGACGGCCCGGCGCTTATGCAAAAACCGGATTATCGAAGCCGAACTCCGGCCGGAGAACGAGGAATTGTGTCCAAGCAAATGCGCCAGCCGCATAAGCGATGGCTGGCAGACTGGCGCGCATGACTGCTGCCAACCCGCCTCGCCTGATCCTGCTGCCCGGCATGGCCTGTGACGCCGCCCTGTGGCAGCACCAGCTGCCGGCGCTGCAGGCCGCGGCCCCCGGCCCGGTGCTGGTGGCCGACGCCCACGCCCGCGCCGACAGCCTGCCCGCCATGGCCGCGCTGCTGCTGGCTGAACATCCGGGCGAGCTGCTGCTGGCCGGCTGTTCGCTGGGTGGCATGCTGGCGATGGAGGTGGCGCGGCAGTTGGGGCGGCAAGCGCCGCAGCGCCTGCGCGGCCTGGCCCTGCTGGGCACCAGCGCGCGGGCCGACACGCCCGAGCTGGTCGCGCTGCGCACGGCCGGCATTGCCGAGTTGGAGGCCGGACGCGGCGAGGCTCTGCTGCGCGCCAACGCGCTGTTCGCCTTCCACCCGGCGCACCAGCTGCGGCTGGTGGAGGACTACATCGCGATGATGCTGCGCGCCGGGCCCGCGGCGCTGATCCGCCAGAACCGCGCGGTGATGGCCCGCGCCGACCTGCGGCCCACGCTGGCTGCGATCACCTGCCCGACCCTGGTGGTGGGCGGGGAACAGGACCAGCTGACGCCGCCCGAGCGCAGCCGCGAGATCGCCGAGGCCATTCCGGGTGCGCAGCTGCGGCTGCTGGGCGAATGTGGGCACATGCTCACCTGGGAACGGCCGCAGGCCGTGACCGCGTTGCTCGTCGACTGGCTGGCGGGCCTGCGCTGACCGGTCAGTTCCCGTCTTGGTGCGGGCGGCGGCGCCCCTAGAATCGCGCCCCTTTTGCTGACACCCGGCGCCGCCGGCCTGCCATGTCCGACCTGCCTCACGTGGCCCCCGACCTCTGCGCCATCGACTTCGGCACCTCGAATTCGGCCATCGCCCTGCCCACGGACGACGGCGTGCGCCTGGTCGCCGTCGAGGGCACGCAGCGCACCATGCCCACCGCCGTGTTCTACGCGGTGGAGGGCCTGGCGGCGCACGAGGAGCCGCAGCGCCACTACGGCCGCGCCGCGGTGGCGGCCTACATCGAGGGCATCGAGGGCCGGCTGATGCGCTCGATGAAGAGCATTCTCGGCAGCACGCTGGCGACGCAGGCCACCGACGTCGGCGCCGGCCGCCAGGTGAAGTACCTCGACGTGGTGGGTGCCTACCTGCGCCACCTGCGCAGCATGGCCGAGGCCGAGGCGGGCCGGCCGCTGACCCGGGTGGTGCTGGGCCGGCCGGTGTTCTTCGTCGACGGCGAGCCACAGCGCGACGCCGCGGCGCAGGCCGCGCTGGCCGAGGCGGCACACGCCGTCGGCTTCAGCGAGGTGCACTTCCAGTACGAGCCCATCGCCGCAGCGCTGGACTACGAGCAGCAGGTCGACCGCGAGCAGCGGGTGCTGGTGGCCGACATCGGCGGCGGCACGTCCGACTTCAGCATCGTGCGGGTGGGCCCGCAGCAGCGCCGGCGGCTGGACCGGCGCGACGACATCCTGGCCAACCACGGCGTGCACATCGCCGGCACCGACTTCGACCGCCACATCGAGCTGGCGCGCATCCTGCCCGCCTGCGGCTACCGGGCGCTGGGCCCCACCGGGCGCGAGGTGCCGAGCAAGGTCTACTTCGACCTGGCGACCTGGCACCTGATCAACACCGTGTACGCGCCGGGCCGGGTGGCCGAGCTGGCGCGGATGAAGACCTTCTATGCCGACGTGCGCCAGCACGGCCGGCTGATGGCGGTGGTGGCGCAGCACCTGGGCCACGCGCTGATCGGCCAGGCCGAGGCGGCGAAGATCGCCGTGGCCGAGGGTGGCCACACCGCCATCGACCTGCGCGCCCTGGAACCCGGGCTGCAGGCCACGCTGGACGAGGCGCAGGCCGCGGACGCGCTGGACGCCGACATCGGCCGCATCGTGGCCGCGGCCGACGAGACGCTGGCCATGGCCGGGCTGGCAGCCGATCAGGTGGATGCGCTGTACTTCACCGGCGGCTCCACCGGCTTCAAGCCGCTGGCCGACCGGATCGCGGGCCGCTTCCCGCGGGCCGCTGCCGTGCGTGGCGACAAGTTCGCCAGCGTGGCACAAGGGCTGGGGCTGCATGCCCGCCGCCTGGACGGCAGGGCAGCAACCGGCTGACAAGGGGTGAGGAACCGCCGCGAGCGGGCCGAGGTTGCGTCGAGCAGCGCAGCCGTACTCCCGTACGGCGAGCAGCGCAGACGCAAGATCGGCCCGCGCAGCAGGTTCATCGCCCTTGTCAGGCCTTCTTGTTCCAGGCCGTGCACCAGCCCTTGCCGTTGACCTGCTTGTTGGCCACGATGGCGCAGGGCGCCCAGGCGTCGGTCGGCTTGCCGGCGTACAGCGCGCAGCCGCTGCACACGCTGCCCTTCTTGTAGGGCGCGTTCTTGGCCTCGTCCAGCTTCGAGGCGTCGTGCACGTACTTCACGGCCTTGGCGGCCGGGTCGCTTTCCTCGATCTTGGCGGCCTGCGCGTTGGCGCGCAGCGCGGCGCCCATCGCCAGGGTGGCGGGCACGAGTTGCAGGATGAAGGTGCGGCGTTGGGTCATGGGTCGGTTCTCTCAGTGGCCGGAATGTTGGAAGCCCCGCTGCTGCTCCGGCGGCCGCCTCGGGGTGAACCCTGAAGTGTCAATGGCGCGGTCCGTTGCCGGGCCGGGTGTTTGACCGCTGCACTGCGGCATCTGTGCGTGCGATGCAACACCGCTGTGTAACGCCTTTCGCGGGCGGCGTGTTGACGGGGGTTTCAACCGGGGCGGCGGGGGGCTGCCTTGCGTGCCGGGGCCCGCGGCGCACCGGCGCCGGCCGGCCCGGGCCGCCCCGGCGGGCGCGGCCTGCCGGGCGCTGCCGCCGGCCGGGCCGGGGCCTCCTGCGGGCGCGACACGTCGGCGATCAGCAGCACGCTGCGCACCAGGTCTTCCACCGCCTCGTCCAGGCTCTCGGGCGGGGCCAGGGTCTCGATCTCGGCCAGCAACGCGTCGGCGTCTTCCAGGTCGTCGGGGTCGAGGTGGCGGTACAGCGTGGCCAGCGGTTCGAGGATGGCGTCCTCGTGGCGGTCCATCAGCGCGGTGAAGGCATCGGCCGCGGTGGCGAAGCCCGCCACCCAGGGCAGCACCGTCTCCGAGGGGCTGGCCTGCTCGTCGAGCTGGTAGATCCAGGGGTCGAACCAGTCGCGCTCGGTGATGGCCGCTTCCAGCTCGGCATGGCGGCGCAGCACCAGGGCACGCAGCGTGGCAGCGTCGAAGCGCGCCGGCGGCGGCCGGCCATCGACGTCGGTGAGCAGCGGCAGCCAGCGCTCGGCCGCGATCGGCTGCGGCTGCAGCAGCACGCCGCAGAGGTAGCCGTCGATCATCACCACGTCCAGCGGCTCCAGCGTGTCTGGCAGGCTGTCCAGCAGCTTCTGCAGCTGCTGCAGCTCGCCCTCGTCCAGGGGCTGCACGGCGACGGGCGCGGGCTTGTGCCGCTGGCCGGGCCGTGGGCCCGGCTTGGGCGGTCGCTTGGCGGGCGGACGGGGCGGCGCTGGCTTGTTCATGGGCGGGATTGTGGTCCCGCGCCCGCTCAGTCGACCTTGATGCCGGCCTCGTCGATGACCTTCTTCCACTTCGCCGCGTCGCTGCGCATCAGCTCGGTCACCTTGGCCGGGGCGCCGCCGGCCACGTCCAGGCTCATCTCGGCCAGCTTGGCGCGCACGTCGGCGCCCTGCAGTGCGGCGTTCAACGTCTGGTTCAGCTTGGCGACCACATCGGCCGGCGTGCCGGCCGGTGCCA
>CALMIF010000486.1 GCA_937864045.1 uncultured Aquabacterium sp.
AGGCGCCGCGCTTGACCGCCGCCACCGCGGTGGGCACGTCGCCATGGCCGGTGAGGAAGATCACCGGCAGCGCGCCGGTCAGGCCGCGCTCGACCAGGCGCTCGAACAGCACCAGGCCGCTGGTGCCGGGCATGCGCACGTCCAGCAGCAGGCAGGACGGCGATGCGGGCCAGCCGGCGGCCAGGTCGCGCGTGGCGAGGTGGGCCTCGAAGGCCTCGGCGTGCGCGAAACCCTCGGACAGCAGGCGGCGCGAGCGCAACAGCCAGGCCAGGGCGTCGCGCACCACGGACTCGTCATCGACCAGGTAGACCGTGGGAATGCCCAGCGATGGCGGTGCTGCTTGGAAGGCCATGCGGCGAAGTATCCGGCAAGCCGCAAGGGGCGTCAGCCGGGGCAACCTGGGGTCAGGGCGGCGTCGGCGCGGGCCGCGGCGCCTGCAGCGGCAGCGTGAAGCGGAATTCGGTGCCGCCTGCGCGGCCGGCTGCGTCACCTTCGCGCGGCGGCCGGTTTTCGAAGTCCATCGCCCCGCCATGCTGCTCGACGACGGTGCGGCACAGCGACAGGCCCAGGCCCATGCCCTCGGCCTTGGTGGTGAAGAAGGGCGTGAACAGCCGCTGCGCCACGTCCGCGGCGATGCCCGGGCCGGCATCGATCACCGAGAACAGCACCCAGCGGGTGCTGCCATGACCGCTGCTGTCGGCCGCACCGGGCGCCAGCCGCACGCGCAGCGTCAGCACGCGCTGGTCCAGCGGCGTGTCGGCCTCCATCGCCTGGATGCCGTTGCGCGCCAGGTTCAGCAGCACCTGCTCGACCATGGTGCGGTCCACCCGCACCCGCGGCGGCGGCTGCACGATGTCCAGCGCCACATGGGCGCCGCTCTTGCGCGCCTGCAGCCGCACCAGGGGCAGCACCGACTCGATCAGCAGGTCCGCACCGATGACCTCGTGCGCCTGGTGGCGGCGGCGCACGAAGTCGTGCACGCTCTTGATCACCCGGCCGGCGCGCTCGGCCTGCTCGGCGATGCGCTGAAGCGCGTGTGCCAGGGACGGCAGCAGCTCGGGGTCCGCAGGTTCCTCCAGCAGGTTCAGCGACCCGGTGGCATAGCTCGCGATCGCCGCCAGCGGCTGGTTCAGCTCGTGGCTCAGCAGCGAGGCCATCTCGCCCACGCTGGCCAGGCGGGCGGTGGCCTGCAGCCGCTCCTGCTGCTGGCGGGACAGGTCCTCGACCCGGCGCTGCGCCGACAAATCGAGCACCGCACTCATCCAGCCGGTCTGCTTGCCGGTGCCGGTGACCAGCGGCGCCTCGTAGATCATCACCGGGAAGCGCTCGCCGTCCTTGCGCATGAAGACGGTCTCGTAGCCTTCGGACGGACCACTGGCGTCCCCCGTGCCGGGCCCCAGCCGCTCGGCCTGGCGACGCTGGTAGTCGGCCACACGCTCGGGCGGCCAGTACGGCGGCAGCGGCGAGCGCTGCAGCTCCTCGGCGCTGAAGCCGACCATGCGGCAGAACGCCGGGTTGACGTAGACGATGCGGCCCTGGCGGTCGCGGGCGCGCAGGCCGGTCAGCAGCGAATCCTCCATCGCCTTGCGAAAGCCCAGCGACTCGGCCAGCGCCTCCTCGGCCGCGGCGCGGCGGCGGGCGTCGCGCACCAGCAGCAGCACCACGCCGAACAGCGCCATCGACAGCCCCAGCACCAGGGCCGTGGCCAGGTTGGGAATCAGGCTGGGCCCGCGCTCGGTGGCGTCCACCCGCAGCTGCAGCTGGGCGCCGGGCAGGTCGACCACCCGCTCGGCGACGTAGACGCCGGCCCCGCGCACCGCGCCGCTGCGTGCCAGCCGGGTGCCGTCGCCCTCGACGAAGGACAGCTCGTGGCTGCGCCCGGGGTCGGCGCCGCGCACCTCGTCCAGCCACTCGCCCAGCAGCACCGTGGCCACGGTGAAGCCCACCATCTGCCCGGCCTGCTGCACCGGCACGCACACCTCCACCACCTCCACGCCCAGGCCGCTGGGCAGGGGCAGGAAGAGGCTGCGCGAGAAGGCCGGCGCGGCCAGGCGGCGGGCGATGCCGCAGGCGACCTCGGCCTCCAGCGCCATCTCGGCGCGCGACATGCGCTGGAACAGCGGCGAGCGGAACGGCGAGTCGGCCGCCTCGACGATGCGCAGCGCGGCGTCGCGGCGCTCGATGCGGCCGATCTCGCGCTGGCTGCGCAGCAGCAGCTCGGCCAGGTGCGCCCAGGGCTGGGTGTCGACCTCGCGGCTCTGCAGGCCCTGCATGCCCTGCAGCAGGATCTGCGCACGCCGGCGCAGCTCGCCCTGCACGGCGCTGGCCATGTCCTCGGTGCGCTCCTGGGCGCGGGTCTGCTCGTGGCGCAGGGTCAGCACCACCAGCAGCGACTGCGCCACCAGCAGCAGCACCACCAGGGCCGCCCACAGCAGGGCGCGCCGGGTGCGGCGCGGCGGCGCCGGTGCCGGCCATGGCACGGCGGGAGCAGCCGGCGGGGCGGGCGGGGCGGCGGGCGCGGGCGTGGTCATGCTGGGCGGCAGTATTCCGCGCCGGGCGCCGCCCGCAGCTACGCAGTTGTGCGCATGGGGCCACGCTGTTTGCAGGGTGGCGGCCACATGACAGCAATGTCATCCACCGCCGGCCGCGCCGGTGGCACCATGCGCGCCCATGCGACTGCTGGTGATCGAGGACGAGGTCAAGCTTGCGCAGTACCTGCACAAGGGCCTGGGCGAGAACGGCCATGTGGTGGACGTGGCCCACGACGGCATCGAGGGCCGGCGCCTGGCCCTGGGCGGCGACTACGACCTGGTGCTGCTGGACGTGATGCTGCCCGGCGTCGACGGCTTCGGCGTGCTGCAGGCCATCCGTGCGGAGAAGCGCGCCCTGCCGGTGCTGATGCTGACCGCCCGCGACCGGGTGGAGGACCGCGTGCGCGGCCTGGAGAACGGCGCCGACGACTACCTGGTCAAGCCCTTCGCCTTCAGCGAGTTGCTGGCCCGCGTGGGCGCCCTGCTGCGCCGCGGCCAGCAGGCGCCGCAGCCGGCCACCGAGCTGAACCTGGCCGACCTGCGGCTGGACCTGCTGAGCCGGCGCGCCGAGCGCGGCGCCACCCGGCTCGACCTGACCGCCAAGGAGTTCAAGCTGCTGGCCCTGCTGCTGCGCCGGCGCGGCCAGATCCTCTCGCGCACCACCCTGGCCGAGCAGGTGTGGGACATGAACTTCGACTCCGACACCAACATCGTCGAGGTGGCCGTGCGCCGCCTGCGCGCCAAGCTGGACGACCCGTTCCAGCACAAGCTGCTGCACACCGTGCGGGGCATGGGCTACGTGCTGGAGGACCGGGCGGCATGACCAGCTGCCCGTCCGTGCTGTGCTCGCATTCGATCGCCACGCGGCTGTCGAAGAAGCTCGCCCTGCTGACCATGCTGCTGCTGGGCGCGCTGTCGGCGGCGTCGTGGTTCTTCGTCGGCATGATGGTCAAGGAGCGCAACCGGGTCGACCTGGAACTGCGCTCGGAGCTGGTGGCCGACCTGCTGGCGCTGGAGGCGCGCAACGGCGGCGAGGCTGCCGTGCTGCGTCGCCTGGCCACCGACGCACCGATGCGTGCCGGCAGCTGCCTGGAAGTGCGCGACGGCGCGGGCCGGCTGCTGTACACCGACCACCGCACACCGGCGCTGAACACATCGAACCACCTGCGCGAGCACGATTTCAGCATTCCGGCGCCCGGCGTGGCCGGCGGCGAGCTGCGTGCCCGCTACACCGTCGACTACACCGCCGACGCGCTGATCGGCCGCCGCTGGGCCGCAGGCATGGCCACCACCGTGCTGCTCGCCGGCGCCCTGGTGGCGCTGATCACCGGCTGGACCGTGCGCCATGCGCTGCACCCCGTGCGCGACCTGGCGCAGCAGACGCGCGCCATCTCGCCGCAGCAGCTGCACCAGCGACTGGCGCTGGCCGACCCGGCCGAGGAACTGCTGCCCTGGATCACCCAGTTCAACGCCCTGATGGACCGGCTGCAACAGGCGTATGGCCAGCTGGAGGCCTTCAACGCCGACGTGGCGCACGAGCTGCGCACGCCGCTGGCCACGCTGATCGGCCAGACCGAGGTGGCGCTGTCGCGCGAGCGCAGCCCGGAGGCGCTGCGCGAGACGCTGCAGAGCAACCTGGAGGAGATGCAGCGCCTGTCGGCCCTGGTCAACGACATGCTGTTCCTGTCGCAGGCCGACCGCGGCGTCACCGCCCGGCGCGGTGCGCCGGTCAGCCTGGCCGGCCTGGCGGCCCAGGTCAGCGAGTTCCACGAGGCCACGCTGGAAGACGCCGGCCTGGCCCTGCGCATCGAGGGCGATGCCACGCTGCCGGTCGACGAGCCCCTGGTCAAGCGCGCGCTGTCGAACCTGCTGGGCAATGCCACGCGCTTCGCCGAGCCGGGGTCGACGGTGGTGATCGGCATTGCGCCGGCCGCAGACACGCAGCAGGTGCAACTGGTCGTCGAAAACCGCGGCGCGGCGATCGAATCCGAGCATCTGCCCCGCCTGTTCGACCGCTTCTTCCGCGTCGACGAGGCCCGCTGCTGCGAGGACGCCCAGCACCACGGGTTGGGCCTGGCCATCGTGGCGGCGATTGCGCGCATGCATGCGGGGCGGACGCTGGCCGAGAGCGCCAGCGGCACGACGCGGGTGGGGTTCACGGTGGCGGGGGCGTAGGCGGGCGGCGTGTCGACGTGCGCCCACCGGCCCGCAATTCGCGCCACCACCCGCCATTTCGTCGCAGTGCAATGGCGGCGCAGGCGCCGCATCGCCACAGTCCGGGTCACCGCAACGCCTCACCGGAGACCTGCCATGCCCGCCTCGATCCTTGCTTCGATCCCCGCCTGGGTGCCCGCCGTGCTGCTGGGCCTGCTGGCCCTGGGCTGGCGGCTGTCGCGCGCGCGCACCGTGCGGCCGGCGGTGCCGGTGGCCATCGCGGTGGCGATGTTCGCCTTCTCGCTGTACGGCGTGGCCTCGGCCTTCGGCGTCGATGCGCTGGCGCTGCTGATCTGGGTGAAGGCCTACACCCTGGCGGCCTTCGGTGGCGCCCGGCTGGTGTCGCCGGCCGGCATGGCCCGCGTCGGGGCGCTGGTGCGGGTGCCGGGCAGCTGGTGGCCGATGGCGCTGCTGGTGAGCATCTTCGTCGCCAAGTTCGTGCTGGGCTTTGCGGCAGGCGTGCACGCCCCGGTGCTGCACGATCCGGTCTTCGTTCTGGCGATGAGCGCGTTGCTGGGCCTGCTCAGCGGCGGCTTCGGCGCGCGGGCCGTGGCGGTGCACCGCTTTGCGCGGGGCGCGGCCTGAGCCGGTCGCCGTGCGGCCTCCCGACAGGGCGGGGAGGCCGTGGCCCTTCTGCGCTTGAAGCGATGCACGCGGCGCGTTGCTACCGACCGCCGTGACCATCAAGAGTTTCAAGTGCAAGGACACGCTTGCGCTCTTCGAGGGAAGGCGGGTCAAGCGCTGGGTGAACATCGAGCGCCCCGCCCTGCGCAAGCTGGCGCAACTGGAATGGTCAGCCGTGCTCGACGATCCGAAGGTGCCGCCGGGCAACTGCCTCGAGGCCCTGAAGGATGACCGGAAGGGGCAGCACAGCATTCGCATCAACCAGCAGTGGCGGGTCTGCTTCGTGTGGTCGGCAGACAGCGCCATTGACGTCGAGAATCAGCCCGCCGCAGGCGGTGGTGCGTGCAGCTCGGCGCACAGCGCGCCCAGCCGCGCCTCGCCGGCGGGCGTCTGCCCGGCACCGTCGACGAAGCGCTGCATCGCGTCCCGCGTGGAGGCCTCGGCCAGCGTGCCCTGGAAGCCCAGCGCCTCGGCCTGCAGGTCGGGCCCCACGCCGTGCTCGGCGCGCAGCACGCTGGCCTTGGCGGCAGCCACCGCATGCGGCGGAAAGCTGGCGATGCGCGCGGCCAGGCGCTCGACATGCGGCAACAGCGCGTCGGCATCCAGCGTGCGGTTGACCCAGCCCCAGCGCTCGGCCGTGTCGGCGTCGATGTCGTCGCAGCCCAGCACCGCCTCCAGCGCCCGGCTGCGGCCCAGCAGCCGGCCCAGGCGCACCGTGCCCGAGCCGCCGGGCAGGATGCCCAGCGCAACCTCAGGCTGGTTGAACACGGCCTTGCCACGCAGCGCGAAGCGCATGTCGCAGGAGAGTGCGATCTCGCTGCCACCACCCCCCGCACGGCCCTCCACCACCGCCATGGTGGCCTTGGGCATGGTGCGCCAGGCCTCGGCCATGCGGTGGAAGGGCGACAGCGGCGCCGGTGGCGCGTCGGCCGCCGGTGCATCGGCCGGAAAGCGCAGGATCAGGCCCACGTCGAAGTGGGCGATGAAGAAGTCCGGGTTGGCCGAGCACAGCAGCACCACCCGCACCGCGTCGTCGGCGGCCAGGTCGTCGGTCAGGCGCAGCAGTTCCTTGAACAGCGGCTTGTCCAGCAGGTTGATGGCGCCGTTGTCCAGCGTGACGCGGGCGATGCCGCCGGCCAGTTGCACGCGCAGGCAGCGGTAGTCGGTGTAGTCGGGCATGGCGGCCTCCGGGGGATGGAGGCCCAGCCTACGGCGCCGGGTCCGGCCGGCGCTGTCGCGCAGCCGACCGCCGCAACAGCGTCAGCGTGCGCCCAGCGTGGCGGCCAGCGGCGGCGCGTTCAAGGCCCGGCAGCGGGCGATGTCGCACGCCGTGGGCAGCAGGGCGCGGTAGTCGCCACGGGTGGCGGGCATGCCGCCCTCGCGGGTGAAGCAGCGCTCGCCGCGGCCGTTGTCGTAGTAGCTCATCACGTCGACGCAGCGGCGCGAATGCGCCATCAGGCCGAAGAAATGGCCCATCTCGTGCGACACCACCATCTGCAGCGTGTCGGCCGCCGGGTGCGCCGGGTTGCGCTGGTTCAGCGCACGGAAGGCCGCCGGGCCCAGCGCCAGGCTGTGCGTGCCCAGGTTGGCCAGGCCGAAGTTGCCGCCGGCAGCAGCATCGCTCCACAGCACCAGCACCGCGCCGGGCGGCACGCGGCCGCCGGGCTCGACGGCCTGCACCTGCACGCCGATGCCGCAGGCCGACCAGGCCTGCGCCGCGCGCTGCACCACG
>CALMIF010000487.1 GCA_937864045.1 uncultured Aquabacterium sp.
CCTGCTGAAGAACACCGTGCTGCCGGCCACCGGCGCGGCGCAGTTCACCGCCGACAACCGCATCTGCAAGGTGTCGATCGTGGGCATCGGCATGAAGAGCCACGTGGGCGTGGCCAGCACCATGTTCCGCACGCTGGCCGAAGAGGGCATCAACATCCAGATGATCACCACCAGCGAGATCAAGACCTCGGTGGTGCTCGACGAGAAGTACATGGAGCTGGCGGTGCGCGCCCTGCACAAGGCCTTCGGCCTGGACGCCCCCGAGGCTGCCGCCTGAACTGCGGCTGATTTGCCAGGCTGCTGCGCCGATCCGGCGTAAAAGCTGGGCTAGAATGCTGGTCTTGCCTGGAGTCGTGACCGAGTGGCCGAAGGTGCTCCCCTGCTAAGGGAGTATGTGCGCTAAAACGTGCATCGAGGGTTCGAATCCCTCCGACTCCGCCAGGCGCTTTGCCCTGCTGCAATGAAGAGGCCCCGTCAGGGGCCTTTTTCATGGCTGGTCGGAAAACGGCATCTCCCCCAGGCCCTGGCAGCCCGGGTCGAGCACGAACACGGCGCCGGCCAGCGCATGGTCCCAACCCGCGAGCGGCGCGGCCGGGCGGATGGTGGTGACGACCATGCGGTCCAGCCGCGGGCCGAAGAAGGCGCACATCGCCACCTTGGCTGCCGGCACAGCCAGCTGCCGGTCGAGCCGGCCATCGGGCGTGAAGCGCAGCACCAGGCCGGCGTCGTTGGCGCAGATCCAGTAACCGCCGTCGGCGTCCACCGCCGCGCCATCAGGGCGGCCCGGGTGCTGGTGCATGTCGATGAAGCCGCGCCGGTTGCGCGGCACGCCGTCGTCACCCAGGTCGAAGGCCCAGACCTGCTGCACCGTGGGGTGCGAGTCGCTCAGGTACATCACCCGGCCGTCGGGGCTGAAGCCCAGGCCGTTGCCGATGCGCAGGCCGTCGATGCCGCTGAGGCCCAGGCCCTGCGCGTCGGCGCGGTACAGCGCGCCGGCGGGGTTGGCGGCGGCCATGTCGCGCACCATGCTCGACACCCAGAAGCGCCCCTGCCGGTCGGTGCGGCCGTCGTTGAAGCGCATCGCCGGCAACGGGAAGCCGACCGCCTGCCACAGCGTGCTGGCGACCGTGCCGTCGTCGTGCAGGTGCAGGTGGAAGACGCCCGTCTCCATCGCCGCCAGCAGGCCGCCTGCGCCATGCAGCGCGATGGCGCCGATGCGCTCGGCCACCGCCCACTGGCGGTGGCGGCCGGCAGCGTCGACGCGATGCACCGCCCGGCCCTCGATGTCGACCCAGCACAGCGTACCGTCGGCCGGGTTCCAGAGCGGGCTTTCGCCCACCTGGCAGCGCACGTCGCACAACAGCTCGGCCATGGCGCGGCTCATGCGAGGAACGGGCCGGTGCGCACGAAGGCGCCGCCCTGGAAGCGGGTGGACGGGTCGTCGCGGTCCAGCGGCGCCTGGCGCTGCTCGATGGCGGCGCGGAAGGGCTCGGAACTGTCCTGCGGCCGGTAGCCGATGTGGCGTGCCGGCGTGTTGTCCCACCAGGTCAGCGGGTTGTCGCTCATGCCGTAGATCACGCTGTGGCCCACCACCGGCGCGGTCAGCGCGGCAGCCACCAGGCGCTCGGCATCGTCGTAGCTGAGGTAGGTGGCCAGCATGCGGCGGTCGCGCGGGGCGGGGAAGGACGAGCCGATGCGCAGGCTCACCGTCTCGATGCCGAAGCGGTCCCAGTAGAGCTGGGCCAGGTTCTCGCCGAAGGCCTTGCTCAGGCCGTAGAAGCCGTCCGGGCGCACCGGGTCGCGCGGGCTCACCACCTCGTCCTGCCGGTAGAAGCCGGTGACATGGTTGGAGCTGGCAAAGACGATGCGCCGGGTGCCGTGGGCACGCGCCGCCTCGTACAGGTGCACCAGGCCGCGGATGTTGGCGTCCAGGATCAGGCCCCAGGCCTGTTCGGTGGACACGCCACCCATGTGCACCACCGCGTCCACGCCCGCCAGCAGGCCGTGCACCGCGGCGGCGTCACCCAGGTCGGCGCTCACCAGTTCCTCGCCTTCGGCCGCGCTGCCCAGGTCGGCGCGGTCGGACAGACGCAGCGTGTCGCACCAGCGCTTCATGCGTGGGCGCAGCTGCTGGCCCAGGTTGCCGGCGGCGCCGGTGAGCAGCAGGCGGTTGAAGCGGATCTGCGTCGGCAAGGTGGGGTCGGCGGGGGGCGTGGCGTCGGTCATCGGAGGCCCTTCAGGCGATGGTTGGAAAGCGGTGGATCATGGTGTCGGCAGCGGCAGCACCACCAGCCGGCCTGCGCCTGCACTGGCGCGCACGCGGGCAGGCACGTCGGCGGTGGGGTCCAGCGGCTGTGGCGATGGTGGCTGCCAGTCGACCGTGCTGGCCAGCGTGGCGGCATCGGCGAAGGATGCCAGCAGGGCGGCGCGCGGCACCGGCTGGCCATCGAGCTGCGTGCCCTGGTCGTCGAAGGCGCGCGCCGTGCCCAGGCGGCGCACCAGGCGCGTGGCCAGCGGCTGCGGCGGCGTGCTGCCGTCGGTCAGCCAGGCATTATTGCGGCTCAGCGCCGAGGCCTGGTGGCCCAGGCCGATGGCCTAGCCGAAGGCTGCCGCGTCGGGCACCAGGTGCAGGTTGTTGGCCAGGTGCACCTGGCCATGGCGCACCCGGGGTGCGCGCTCGCGGGTGGCCTGCCACAGGTTGTGGTGGTCGCTGATCTGCAGCCGGCCGATGTCCTCGGCGTGGCGGTCGCTGCCGCCCACCAGGGCGGTCTTGTCGCCACCGCGCGGCAGGTTCCCGCTCACGGTGACGTGGGTGGAGCCGCGGGTGATGTCCAGCAGGCCAGCGGTGTGCTGCATCGGCCGGCCCAGCCGCACGGTGGGCGCCGGCGTGCCGGGGGCCAGGCGGTCGAAGGTGCAATGGTCCACCCACACCCGGCTGGCGCGGCGCAGGGCCAGCAGGTCGTGCTCGGCGTTCCACTCGCCGTGGCCGTTGTCGGCCGGGTCCCAGGCCGGGAAGTGGTCGAAGGCATGCTGCAGGTGCAGGTTGCGCACGATGACGTCGCTGACGCCGTCGAGCAGCAGGCCGCCGCCGGTGAGCGTGGCGTCGCGGCCCAGGCCGATCAGCGTGGTGCGCGCCGGCACCCGCACGACGACATGCGCGGCCTGGGCGGCGGCCGAGGCGCGGTGGGCGTCTTCCAGCGGGCCCTCGGGCGGGCGGCGGCCCCAGGTGGCGGGGTCGTAGGCCGCCGCAAAGGCCTCCCAGCGGAAGCCGGGGGCCTGGAAGTCGGCGGCGCCCAGCGGCCGGCCGGCGGCGTCGGTGGCCAGGTCGATGGTGCCGGTCACCTGCACGATGCGCGGACGCGCGTGCGGTGCCAGCGCTGCCAGCAGCTCGGCGCGGTTGCGCATGGTGTGCACGTCGGCCGGCGCGGCGTCGGCGCCGCCCCGCTTGCCGCCGCCGGCGGTGGCCCAGCCGTGCCGCGCCACCTCGCGGGCGGTGTGTGCCGGCGCATCCTGGTTGGCGCATTCGGCGAAGCGGTTGGCCCCCAGCGCCGTGCTGCCGTCGTCCGGCATGGGCACGAAGGGCCGGCGGGCCGTCGACGCCACCCAGCCGCCGATGTGCGGGCCGAGCGCGCTGTCGCGCACCAGGGCCTGGCCGTTGGGTGACACGCCGGCCTGCCAGGTGCCTGGGGCCACGCCTTCGTCCCAGGCCCGGCCCAGGCTGGTGCCGCCGGGCGTCAGGCCGGCCTCGCCGACGAAGCGGCTGCGCTGCACCAGAAAGCCCAGCGGCTGCGCCGCCGGTGTGCTGGGGGCCAGCACGAAGCCGCCGCCCGGCCGGCTGGTTGACCGCAGGCGGTCGGCCCGGCTGAGCAGGGTGCTGTCGTCCATGACCAGGGTGGCATTGCCGAAGACAAAGTCCACGTCGCCCTCGACCAGGCTGGCGCGCATGAACACCCTGGCCGGCGCGGTGGGGGCCGGCCGGCGCAGGTAGAAGGTGTCCTGGTGCGAGACCAGGCGCACGTTGTCCAGCTGCACCCGGTCGGCCACCGTCATCAGTGCCACCGCCTGCGCGCCCTCGCCATGCGCGGCGGCTGGCAGGGCGGCGGGCACGGCGTCGACGGCGGCCTGCACGCTGCGGTGGCTGCCGCTGCCGTCTGCCGCCACGGTGAAGTCGGCGGCCAGGGCGTCGGCATCGACATCGGCCGGCTGCCACGGCGCCGCGCCTTGTGCGAGGTACGCCGCCGCCGTGTGCCGGGCAGCAGCTTCGGCGTCGCGCTGCGGCCGTGGCGCCGGTGCCGGATGCTGCGCGGGCCCGGCACAGGCCGCCAGCAGCAGGGCCGCCGCCACGGCCAGCACAGTGCGGCCGCTCATGCCGGCAACTCGGCCAGGTACAGCGCCGGCTCGCCGTCGCGGTCGCTGGAGAACAGCACCGCCCGGTCGTCGGGCGTGAACGACGGATGCGGATGCGTGACCTGGCGGTTGCCCTTGTGCACGCGCCAGCTGCTGTCGTGGCGGGCGATGCGCCGCTGCGGCTGCGCGGCGCCGGGGCGCAGGTCGAACAGGTGCAGGTGGGGGTCGCCCTGGGGGCCCTCGCCAGAACCATCGCCCACCAGCAGGCTGCCGTCGTGGTTGCTCATCAGGTGCGAACACGGGGGCATCGTCGTCAGCACGGTGGATGCCAGCGTCACCGGGTCCAGCCAGCAGATGCGGCGCGGGCTGCCGGGCTCGCCATGCTGCAGGCTCACGTCGACCATCGCCGACCCGTCGGGCACCCAGAACTCGTGCGTGCAGTGCCCGCCGGGCGCATGCACCTGGCCGCAGCGGCGGTGCTGCCCGTCGTCGACGATGAACCAGATGGGCGCGTCGATGCGGTCGCCCGGGCCTTCGTGGCAGTAGGCCGCGGTGCGGTCGTCGAAGGGGCGGAACTGCGGGTGGCCCAGCCAGCCCTGGCGTTCCAGGACCACGCGGCGCGCACCAGTCGCCAGGTCGATGTCGATCAGCCGGCAGCGCGGCCGGGCGTCGAACATCTGCGCGAATTTTTCCCAGGCGTCGAGTTCGAACGAGTCGCTCTCGGCGATCTCGATGCCCACCATGCGCGTGCAGGCGCTGTTGGCCACCCAGGTGCCGTAGCCCACCCGGCCGGGCGGCACGGTGTCGACCACGGTCTCCTGCAGCGTGTCCAGCGCCAGGCGCACCAGGCTGCGCTCGGCGCGCACGAAGAACAGTTGCGCATCGTCGGGCGACAGGAAGCCGCCAAAGGTGTTCTCGCCGGCGCCCTCGGTCAGCTGCAGGGCCGTGTGGGTGCGCAGGTCCGGCAGGTGGTCGTGCCAGTGCAGCGGGTGGTCGAAGCCGCCGCCGAACAGCAGCCGGCTGCCGTCGCGCGTGGAGCACTTCTGGTGGAAGTCGTTGCGGTGGCAGGTGGTGTCGGGCGGCGTCAGCCGCGTGACGCGGGCGCCGGTGTCCGGGTCGGTGCTGGTGTGCGGCGCCAGGTGGCGCATGGTGTGCTTGGGCATCGCGGCGTGTTCAGTGGATGCGGCGCAGCATGGCGTTGCCCTCGTCGACGAGGCGGGCGGCCTCGGCATCGGTGGCCTTGCCGTAGGCCACGGTCTCGAAGACCTCGCGCATCAGCCGGTGCAGGCGGGCATGCTCGAACAGCGGGTTGGGCAGGCCGATGCCTTCGGCGCTCCCGCGCTGCTGCTGGATCTGCCGGTAGGCGGCCAGCGCCAGCGGCGGCAGCCCGCCGCCGTCGACCAGGGCCTGGAACGGCCCGCGCGCGGCGGGCACGCCGCGGGTGCGGCCCAGCGCGCGGGCGGCGTCGGGGTCGGCCAGCTGGTGGCCGATGACGGCCGGCAACTGGGCACCACGCCGGGCCTGGGCGTGCAGTTGGACCGGACGGCGATCGAGGGCCACCTGCGCGCCAGCGCCGTGGCGTCGGCATGAGCCCGGGCGGCCTGCGGGCACTGGCGCGCCTGGTGTGTGCGCTGGCTGTCGCCGCGGTGCTGCCGGCGGGTCCGGCAGCGGCCCAGGGCAGCAGGGCGCCGCCGGCGGTCTATCTGGTGGGCGATTCGACGATGGCCAGCGCCACCGGCTACGGTGATGCGCTGTGCGCCCGCCTGGCGCCGGCACTGCATTGCGTCAACCTGGCCAAGGGCGGGCGCAGCACCCTGAGCGACCGCGCCGAGGGCCTGCGGGATGCGCTGCTGCAGCGCCTGCGCGAGCGGCCTGCCGGCAGCGCGGCGCCGCATGTGCTGGTGCAGTTCGGCCACAACGACCAGCCCGGCAAGCCCGGCCGCTCGACCGACCTGGCCACGGAATTTTCCGCCAACCTGGTGCGCTATGTGAGCGACCTGCGGGCCGTCGGTGCGCAGCCGGTGCTGGTGACGCCGCTGACCCGCCGCAGCTTCCAGGGCGATCGGCTGGTCGACAGCCTGGGCCCCTGAGCCGACGCGGTGCGCCAGGTGGCGCTGGCCCAGGGCGTGCCCCTGGTCGACCTGCACGCGCACAGCATGGCCCTGGTGCAGCCGCTGGGCCAGGCCGGTGCCGACGACCTGGCCGAGGCGCCGCCGGGCGACCCACGCTTCGACCGCACGCACCTCGGCGCACGGGGCGCCTGCCTGTTCGCCGACCTGGTGGCGCGCCTGCTGGCCCAGGCCGTGCCGGCGCTGGACCTGCCGCGCAGCCCGCAGCCCGCCTGCGCCGGCGTGCTGCCGCCGTCGCAGCGCGTTTCCACCGGGCCGGCCGAGATGCGCGGCTGGACTGCCACCCGCGGCGGCGCCGGCGGCCAGCTGCTGCGCGTGACCACCCTGGCCGCCGACGGGCCGGGCTCGCTGAAGGCCGCGCTGGACACGCCCGGGCCCCGCACCATCGTCTTCGAGGTCGGCGGCGTGATCGACCTGGCCGGCGACGCGCTGGACATCCGCCACCCCTTCGTCACCATCGCCGGCCAGACCGCGCCCAGCCCGGGCATCACCATCATCCGCGCCGAGACCACCGTGCGCACCCACGACGTGGTGGTGCAGCACCTGCGGTTCCGCCCCGGCGACTGGGGCCGGCCGCGCCAGGGCGGTGGCGACCAGGACGGCCTCTCGACCGTGGGTGGCGCACACGATGTCATCGTCGACCACTGCAGCTTCGCCTGGGGCACCGACGAGAACCTGTCGGCCTCGGGCACGCGCTTCGGTGCCGGCCGGCCGGACGAGACACCCGACGACTGGCGCCGCGCCACCTCGCACCGCATCACCTACAACCACAACCTGATCGCCGAGGGGCTGTCGCACTCGGTGCATGCCAAGGGCGAGCATTCCAGGGGCACCCTGGTGCACGACAACGCGACCGAGGTGCTGCGCCATGCCAACGTCTACATCTCCAACCGCGAGCGCAATGCGCTGTTCAAGGGCGGGGCGCGCGGGGCGATGGTCAACAACCTGGTCTTCAACCCGGGCCGGCTGGCGGTGCACGACAACCTGTGGCCGCAGGAATGGGGCGACAAGCCCTGGCAGACCGGCCGACTGAGCCTGGTGGGCAACCTGCTGCGCGACGGTCCCGACACGCCGCCCGGCACGGCGCTGTTCACGCTGCGCGGCGCCGGCCCGGTGGAACTGCACCTGCACGACAACCTGGCGTTGGACCGGGCCGGCGCGCCGGCGCCGCTGGTGGCCAACGCCGGCACCGGCCAGGCTGCCGTGCTGCCACTGGCGCGGCGGTGCTGCCGCCCGGTCTGCGGGTGCGTCCTGCGGCGCAACTGGTCGACGAACTGCCCGGCGCGGTGGGTGCCCGGCCCTGGGACCGCGACGCCACCGACCTGCGCCTGCTGGCCGACCTCGCCGCCGGCCGCGGGCGCATCGTCGACGCCGAGCCGCCGCCCGGCCTGCCGCCGGTGGTCGCGTCCACGCGCAAGCCCTTCAACCCCGACGACTGGCACCTGGACACGCTGGGCCCGCGCCTGGGCTGGGCGCGCATCGCCGAGGTGTTGAAGTAACCGGCCCGTTCAGCGCACCGGCTCGATCGCCGTCACGGTGACGTTGCCGTTGACGCTGCTGGCGGCAAAGCGCACCTTGTCGCCGGGCTTCAGGCCGTCGAGCAGCTTGGGGTCGCTGACCTTGAAGACCATGGTCATGCCGGGCATGTCCAGGCTGGCGATGGGGCCGTGCTTGAGCGTGACCTTGGCCTGGGCCAGGTCGACCTTGCGCACCTCGCCATCCGCCAGCGTTGTCTGCGGGGCGGGTGTTTGGGCGTGGGCGGTGGCGGCGAAGGCCAGCAGGGCGGCGGTGAGCCAGTGGCGTGCTTGCATGGTGTGCTCCTGAACGTGAAGTTGATGGCGTGAATCAATGGCCGGCATGGCCGCCGGGCTTGCGCACCTGCAGCGGTGCGGCGCCGGCCGGCTGCTTGGCCTGCGGTGCGGTCTGGGCGGCAGGTGGTGCGTCGGCCGTGTACTCGCTGGCCACCGTGCCAGGCGGATGGCGGTACCAGCCCGGGTCGCGGAAGTCGCCCGGCGCCAGGTCGTCGCGCACCTTCACCACGCTGAACATGCCGCCCATGCCCAGCGGGCCGAAGGGGCCGGCGCCGGTCATCATCGGCAGGGTGTTGTCGGGCAGGGGCATCTCCATCTCGGCCATGTCGTGCATGCCGCGGTCGCCCATCACCATGTAGTCGGGGATCAGCTTGTTGATCCGCCTGGCGATGTCGCGCTGCTCGACGCCGATCATCGTCGGCACGCCATGGCCCATGGCGTTCATCGTGTGGTGGCTCTTGTGGCAGTGGATCGCCCAGTCGCCGGCCAGGGCGTCGAACTCGATGGCCCGCATCTGGCCCACGGCGATGTCGGTCGTCACCTCGGGCCAGCGGGCGCTCTTCGGCACCCAGCCGCCATCGGTGCCGGTCACCTCGAAATGCGGGCCGTGCATGTGGATCGGGTGGTTGGTCATCGTCAGGTTGCCCACGCGGATGCGCACCCGCTCGCCGCTGCGGGCGACGAACGGGTCGATGCCCGGAAAGGCCCGGCTGTTCCAGGTCCACAGGTTGAAGTCGAGCATGGTGTTCACGCGCGGCGTGGCGCTGCCGGGCTCGATGTCGTAGGCGTTCAGGATGAAGCCGTAGTCGCGGTCGACGCGGAACTGCCGCGGGTCCTTCGGGTGCACGATGAACAGGCCCATCATGCCCATCGCCATCTGCACCATCTCGTCGGCATGCGGGTGGTACATGAACGTGCCGGCGCGCTGCAGCACGAACTCGTAGACGAAGGTCTTGCCGGGCGGGATCGGCGGCTGCGTCAGGCCGCTCACGCCATCCATGCCGCTGGGCAGCAGCACGCCGTGCCAGTGCACGCTGGTCACCTCGGGCAGCTTGTTGGTGACGAAGATGCGGATGCGGTCGCCCTCGACCGCCTCGATCGTCGGCCCCGGGCTCTGGCCGTTGTAGCCCCACAGCCGGGCGGTCATGCCGGGCGCGATCTCGCGCTCGACCGGCTCGGCGACGAGGTGGAATTCCTTGACGCCGTCTTTCGTGCGCCAGGGCAGCGACCAGCCGTTGAGGGTGACGAGGGGGCGGAACGGCCGGCCATCAGGCGGTGGTGGCGGGGGCAGGGTGGCGGCGCCGGCCTGCACGGCGGCCTCGGGCAGCAGGGCGGCGCCGGCGCGGCTGACGGCGGCAGCGCCGACCAGGCTGGCGCCGGCCGCGCGGAAGAAATGTCTGCGGGTGGTCATGGGATGGTCCGTCTCAGTGGCCCGCCGGGGCGGCGGCGGCGCGGGTGGTCGGCGCCAGGGCCGGTCCGGCAGCGGCGCCCGCGCCGGCGATCGCGGCTTGCAGCCGCGTCTGCGCCGTCCAGTGGTCGCGCAGCGCCTCGACCGACTGCGTCACCGCGCCGATCTGCTCGCGCGCATCGGCCAGCAGCTCGAACACGCTGGCCAGCATGCCGTTGTAGCGCAGCAGCATCTCGTCGGAGATGCGCTTGCGCAGCGGCACCACCTCGTCGCGGTAATGCCGGGCCAGGTCGAAGGCCGTGCGGTAGGCGGCGTGGGCTTCGCGCACCTCGGCGCGGGCGTCGATCTCCGCCTGCGCCAGCAGGTGCTGCGCCTGACGCTGCGCCGCTTCCGCACGCGCCAGCCGGGTGCTGCCGGCGTCGAACAGCGGCAGCTCGACCTCCAGCTCGACACCGTTGCGGCGCGGCTCGCCGGTGCTGCGCTGCGCCGTCACCCCGGCATGCAGTTGGTTGACCAGGCGCGTGTGGCGGGTCAGGTCCAGTGCCTGGCGCGCGGCCTCGGCGGCGAGGCGGGCCTGGCGCAGGTCCAGGCGCGTCTGCAGGGCACGCTGCTCGGCGTCGTCGAACGTGGCGGGTGCGGCCGGCAGGTCGGGCAGGCGCTCGGGCAGTTGCAGCGCTGCGGCCTGATCGTCCTGCAGGGCCAGCGTGCGCCGCAGCCGCTCACGCGTGGCCAAGGCCTGCTGGCGGGCGCGGGCCAGCTGGGCCGTGGCATCGGCCTGGAAGGCCTGCTCACGCCACTGCGCCAGGGCGCTGAAGTTGCCGGCCCTGGCCATGCGCCGGGCCAGCTCGGCCGAGGCCTGCGCGGCCTCGTCCACCTGCGTGAAGTAGCCCGCCAGCTGCTGCGCGGCCACCGCGTCGAAGAAGGCCAGGCGCGCCTCGGTGGCCAGGGCCACGGTGTCGGCCGCGGCCTGCGCCTGGGCCTGGGCGAACTGCTGCGCCTGCAGATCACGTGTCAACGGCAAGGTCAGCAGGCCCAGCACATCGAAGACCAGTGCGCGGTCGATCTCGACGACACCGCCGCCCTGTGTGCGGCCGATGCTGAAGCCCGGGTTGGCCAGGCGGCCGGCGCGCACCAGGTCGGCTTCGGCCATGCCCAGCGCGGCATAGCGCGCCTGCAGGCCGCGGTGGTTCAGCAGCGCGATGGCCACTGCGCTGTCGGCCGTCAGCGGCTGGGCCAGCAGGCTGGCGACGCTGGCGCGGGCGGTGCCCAGGTCGGCGGCGCTGCGCTGCGGCGCGGCGGGCTGGCCGATGCGCTCGCGGGTGAGTTGCGACACGGCATCGAAGCCGCCGTCGGGGGAGAAGCCGGCGCAGCCGGTCAGCAGCAAGGCCGCCAGCAGGGGGAAGCAGGCGCGGGGCCGCCAGCGGGGGCGACCCGGCAGGTCAGGCGTCATGGTGGTCATGCGGCAGAGGCGATCAAGGCGCCGCGGTGGACGCGGCGGGCCGCCCGTGCGACAGGCGCACGGGCGCGGCAGGCCCAGGGCGGGCCGGGCGGTGTCAGCCGCGTCGGGGCGGGCGGTCCTGCCCGCCGGACTGGAACGCCGGCTCGGGCGTCACCAGCGCGGGAAAGCGCAGCCGGTTGTCCAGCCGCAGCGCGGCGGCGGCCGGCGGTGCCGAGGCCAGCGGCATCAGGCAGCAGGCACTGGCCTGGCAACCGCTGCCATGGGGGCCGGTGTCGGCATCGGCCGGCGTGCCGGCATCGTCGGCGGGCGCCTGGTGATGACCGGCATGGTGATCGGCGAGGTGCTCGGCAAGGTGATCGGCAAGGTGCCCGCCCTCGTGCCCTGCAGGCGCTGCCTGCACCACGGCGGCGCTGCCGCCACCAGCGCCCATGCAGGGCTGGGTGGCCGCCAGCGTGCCGCGCAGCGGCAGCAGCACAGCCATCAGCAACAGCACGAGCAGGCGCAGGGAGGTCACGGGCAGGATTATCCGGCGGCTGGCGCGGTCAGTAGTGCGGCGGCAGTTCGTCGCGCAGGCTGCGGAAGGTGCGCGGCGTGTCGGCATCCGGCACCCGGTCGCGCAGGTCGGCCAGTTCACGCAGCAGGGCGTCGATCTGGCGCTGCTGGCGCACCACCACCGCGTTCAGCTGGTCCAGCGTGTCTTCCTGGAAGCTGACCTTGATCTCGAGGTCGGTCAGGCGTTGGTCCGGCGGGTTCATCGGTGGTGGCAGCTGGGGCGGTCCTGCATGGTAAGGGCCTTCAGCGGCAATGCCGCCCGGGCGCTGTGCGACGATGCCGGCATGAACCGACCTCCGCCTGCCGAGCCCGTGGACGTGCTGCTCTTCGGCGCCACCGGCTTCACCGGGCGGCTGGTGGCCGAGGTGCTGGCCGCGCGGTCGGCCGGCGACCCGTCCTGGCGCTGGGCGCTGGCCGGCCGCGATGCGCAGCGCCTGGCCGCCGTGCGCGATGCCATTGGCGCACCGCCCGGGCTGCCGCTGCACCTGGCCGATGCCGGCGACGCCACCGCGCTGGCCGCGCTGGTGCGCCGGGCGCGGGTGGTGATCACCACCGTCGGCCCCTACACCCGCCACGGCAGTGCGCTGGCCCAGGCCTGCGCCGAGGCCGGCACCGACTATGTCGACCTCTGCGGCGAGCCGCTGTGGATGGCGCGGATGATCGACCGGCTGCAGGCGCCGGCAGCGGCCAGCGGCGCGCGCATCGTCTTCAGCTGCGGCTTCGATTCCGTGCCGTTCGACCTGGGCGTGCTGTTCCTGCAGACCGAGGCGCTGCGCCGCTTCGGCCAGCCGCTGCAACGGGTGCAGGGCCGGGTGCGGCGGCTGCGTGGCGGGCTGTCGGGCGGCACCGCGGCCAGCATGCTGGCCACGCTGGAGGCCACCGACGGCGACCCGGCCGCCGCACGGCTGCTGGCCGATCCGTTCGCGCTGACGCCCGGCTTCCGCGGCCCGGCGCAGCCCGACGGCGACAGTGCCCGGCGCGACGGTCCGGCCGGTGACTGGAGCGGCCCCTTCGTGATGGCGGTGATCAACACCAAGAACGTGCACCGCACCAACGCGCTGCGGGGCCATCCCTGGGGCACGGATTTCACCTACGACGAGCGCCTGGTCACCGGCCGCGGCCTGGCCGGCCGGGTGGCGGCGGAACTGCTGGCCGGCGGCAACCGGCTGCAGCAGCGGGCGCTGGCCTGGTCTCCCGCCCGCCGGCTGATCGGCCGCATCGCGCTGCCGCAGCCCGGCCAGGGCCCAGGCCCGCGCCAGCGCGACGCCGGCAGCTTCGACCTTCGGTTCAGCGGCCTGACCCTCGGTGGCCAGCCTTTGGCCGTGGCGGTGCATGGCCAGCGTGATCCGGGCTACGGCGCCACGTCGCGCATGCTGGCCGAGGCGGCGCTGTGCCTGCTGCAGGACGTGCCACGCAGCGCCACGCCCGGCGGCGTGTGGACGCCCGGCGCGGCGATGGGCCTGGCCCTGCTGCGCCGCCTGCAGGCCCATGCCGGCCTGCGCTTCAGCGTGGAGGACTGACCGCGATGGCCAAGCCCGTGCCGCGCCTGCCGGCCGACGAGATCGCCCGCATCATCGCCACCGCCTGGGACGACAAGCCGCCGTTCACCCGGGTGCTGAACCAGCACGGCCTGAACCCGGGCCAGCTGGTGCAACTGCTCAAGCGCGAACTGACGCCCAATGCCGACAAGGTGTGGACGGCGCGCACCAAGGCCAAGCCCGGCCGCTGAGCGGCCAGGGCCGGCGCTCAGCTGGCCGGCTTGTTGACCAGCAGGTCCTCGGCCGTCTTGCCGTCGGCCAGCGCGGCCTTGAACCAGTTCGGCCGTTTGCCGACGCCGCTCCACTGGTGGCCGGCATCGTCCTGGTACTTGGCCGGCGACGGCGCCCTGGCCGCCTTGGGTGCTTTCGGTGCCTTGTCCGCCTTGGCGGCGGTCCGGGCGGCCGGCTGGCGCCGCACCGGGCCGGCCGTCTTGCCGAACAGGTCGGCCGGCGTCAGGCCGTAGTGCGCAATCGCCGCCTGGATGCGGGCGACGACGCCGGCGACCTCCTTGGCCTTGAGGGCCTCGGCGTCTTGTTGCAGCTTGCGGATCTGGGCCTGGATCTGGGCGTAGGTCTTTGCCATTGGTTCTCGCGTCGCGCCGCGGGGGGCGCGCTGGTCGGGCGCTGCCGGCTGGGTGCCGGTCTGGGGCCCACTCCCCAGCCGGCGATGGTATGCGCAAGCGCGCAGGCTCAATCCGCAGCAAAGCAGTAGAACAGGCCGGCGCCGCCGGTGGTCTTCAGCGCCTCCTGGCCGCAGCCGCGGGTCTGGTGCGACGAGTTCCAGCTCAGGGCCCAGGGGTCGGTCACCAGGCCGGTGCGGTCATGGTGGCCGATGATGGCCTGGCCGTCGCCGCTGCTGGTCCAGTTGCCGCAGGTCAGGTTGGGGGCCGGCGAGAAGGCCGTGCCGTCGGGCCGCGAGCCGGTCAGGATGTCGTGCTCGTTGGGCGTGTCGCCACGGCCCTTCACCCCGTTGCCGCGCTCGTCCAGCGCGTTGGCCTTGGTGATGCCGTTGTCGCCGTGCAGCTGGGCCACGTCGCGGGCGATCAGCACCCCCTTGGCGTTGAACCACGGGCCCTTGCCGATGCGGTCGCGCGCGTGCACCGCCGGCTGGTCGTTGCCCACCGCGCTGGTGCTGAGGTAGGCGCGCCAGCTGCGGCTGCCGGCACCGGCCGCGCTGGCCAGGCGCTGGCAGTGGGCGTCGGCGCCGGTCAGGCCGCCCAGGTCGGCGCCCTTGCCGGGCCCGCTGCTGGTGACGAAGAAGCCCATCGGGCCGGTGCCGGGGCCGCTGGCGCAGGCGCTGAGCAGGGCGGCGACAGCGGTGGCAGCGGCCAGTGCGGCGCTGGCGCGGCGCAGGGTGGGGCGGGAAGCGTGCATCGGGTCTCTCCATCGACAGGGAAAACGACTCTACGCACCAGCCCCCGCATTCCTTGCTAGGGGCCTTCCCGGAGGTGACGCAGCCGTGCCGCCGACGCCGCTACATTGAACCGATGAACAGCCGCATCGTGCTGGCGCGCCGTCCCGTGGGCTGGGTCGACGACACCTGTTTCGCCATCGAGGACTGCCCCGAGCCCGAGCTGCCGCCCGAAGGCGTGCTGCTGCAGGCGGTCTACCTGTCGCTGGACCCGTACCTGCGCGGCCGCATGAACGAGGGGCCGTCGTATGCGCCGGGCTTCGCTCTGGGCGCGCCCATCGTCTCGCGCGTGGTGGCGCGGGTGATCGGCTCGCGCCACGCACGCTTCCAGGTCGGCGAGCACGTCTGGGGCTTTCTCGACTGGGCCGAACGGGTGGTGGTGCCGCGCGGCGAGGGCCTGCACCCGATCGACCCGGCGCTGGGGCGCATCAGCCATGCGGTGTCGGTGCTGGGCATGCCGGGGCTCACCGCCTGGGTCGGCGCCATCGACATCGGCCGGCCGCTGGCAGGCGACACGGTCTACGTCTCGTCGGCCGCCGGCGCCGTGGGCCAGCTGGCCGGCCAGTTCGCCAGGCGCGCCGGGGCGCGGGTGATCGGCTCGGTGGGCAGCGCAGCCAAGCAGGCGCATTTGATGTCCCGCGGTGGCTTCGACGCTGTCTTCGACTACAGCCAGACGCCGCCCGACGAAGCGTTGCGCACGCTGTGCCCCGAGGGCATCGACGTCTACTTCGACAACGTGGGCGGCCCCACGCTGGAAGCGGCGCTGCGCCATGCCCGGGTGGGGGCGCGCTTTCCGGTGTGCGGAATGATCTCGGCCTACAACGCCGAGGGCGATGCCGGCATCCGCGGGCTGCAGCAACTGGTGAGCAAGCGCATCCAGATGACCGGCTTCATCATCTACGACCACGTGCACCAGCTGCCGGCCTACCTGGCGCGGGTGGCACCCTGGCTGCGCAGCGGTGAACTGTGGTTCGACGAGGACATCGTGCCCGGCGGCCTGGCACGGGCGCCGGCGGCCCTGGTGGGCCTGTTCAAGGGCGAGGCGATCGGCAAGCGCCTGGTGCAGGTGGCACCCGAGAACGCCTGAGGCCGCAGTCCTGCGGCGCTGCCTTCAGGCCGACTTGCCCGGCATCAGGTTCTTGCCGATGTAGGGCTTCAGCGCGGCGATGCCTTCCTTCACCGAGAAGCCGTTGATCGCCAGCTTGCGGGCGAAGCCGTCGGCCAGCACCTTCAGTTCCTCCACACGGCGCTCGGCGATGGCGGCGTCCACGGCGGCCAGCTGGCGTTGCAGGTCGGCCAGCAGCGGGCCATCGGCGGGGTTCTGGGTCGGCAGGGCGGGCATGTCGGGCGGGAGCGGAGCGGGAAGAAAAAAGGCCCGACAGCGCATGCACTGCCAGGCCCTCTCTGTGTCGCGACTCGGGATCGCTGTTCTTGATGGTTTGGTGCCGGTGACCGGAATCGAACTGGTGACCTTCGCATTACGAATGCGCTGCTCTACCGACTGAGCTACACCGGCAACTCAGCCCATGAGTATAGCCGGACTTGGACCGGCTTCGATCAGGACGGTGTGGCGTTCGTCTCGGCCAGGTGCAGATCGGTCACCCGCTGCACCTCGTTCTTCGAGCCCAGCACCACGCTCACCCGCTCGTGCAGCTTGGTCGGGTTCAGGTCGAGGATGCGCTGGCGGCCGTTGGTGGCCAGGCCCCCGGCCTGCTCGACCAGGAAGGCCATCGGGTTGGCCTCGTACATCAGGCGCAGCTTGCCGGGCTTGTCGGGTTCGCGCTTGTCCCAGGGGTACATGAAGATGCCGCCGCGGGTGAGGATGCGGTGCACGTCGGCCACCATGCTGGCAATCCAGCGCATGTTGAAGTCCTTGCCGCGCGGGCCTTCCTTGCCCTGCAGGCATTCGTCGATGTAGCGCTTCACGGGCTCGTCCCAGTGGCGCATGTTGCTCATGTTGATCGCGAATTCCTTGGTGTCCTCGGGAATGCGGATGTTCTCTTCGGTCAGCACGAAGGAGCCTTGTTCGCGGTCCAGCGTGAACATCGCCACGCCGTCGCCCACAGTGAGCACCAGCGTGGTCTGCGGGCCGTAGATGCAGTAGCCTGCGGCCACTTGCTGCGTGCCGGGCTGGAGGAAGTCGCCTTCCTCCACGCCCCGGTCGCCATCGGGCTTCTTCAGCACGCTGAAGATGGTGCCGATGCTCACGTTCACGTCGATGTTGCTGGAGCCGTCGAGGGGGTCGAACAGCAGCAGGTATTCACCCTGTGGGTAGCGGTTGGGCACCAGGTAGATGCCGTCCATTTCTTCGGACGCCATGGCCGCCAGGTGGCCGCCCCATTCGTTGGCCTCGATCAGCACCTCGTTGGCGATGATGTCGAGCTTCTTCTGCACCTCGCCCTGCACGTTCTCGGTGTCGGCGCTGCCCAGCACCTCGCCCAGCGCGCCCTTGTTGACCGAGATGGCGATGTGCTTGCAGGCCCGCGCCACGGTCTCGATCAAGAGGCGCAGCGGCGGCGGAATCTGGCCTCGGTCGCGCTGCTGTTCGACCAGGTACTGGGTGAGGCTGATGCGTTTCATGGCTTGCTTGGCAGGGTCAGGATTCAAGGGCTTTCGTGACGATCTCGCGCACGTCGTCGCTCAGCTTGGGCGACGCGGCAACACGCGCCACGGCCTCGCGGGCGGCGCTGCGCCAGGGCTCGGCCAGGGCGCGCCAGCGGTCCATGGCGCGGGCCAGGCGCGAGGCCAGCTGCGGGTTGATGGCGTCGAGCTCCAGCACGCGGTCGGCCCAGAAGACATAGCCGGCGGCGTCGGCGCGGTGGAAGGCGGCCGGGTTCTCGCGGCAGTAGCCGCTGAGCAGCGACCGGGCGCGGTTCGGGTTCTTCAGCGAGAAGTCGGCGTGCTGCAGCAGCGCCTTGACGCGCTGCAGCGTGCCGGGGCCGCCCTCCAGCGGCTCGCAGGCGTTGGCCTGCAGGTTGAACCACTTGTCGATCACCAGTTTGTCACCGGCGAACAGCGCGTGGAAGCGCGCCAGCGCTGGCTCGGCCAGCGGCGCGCCGCTGTCGACCAGGGCCACCAGGGCACCCATGCGGTCGGTCATGTTGCCGGCGTCCTTGAAGCGCTGGTAGGCGCGGCCGGGCCACACCGTGTCACCGCGGTCCACGGCGTCGCGCACCAGCAGGCGCAGGGCCTGGTTGGCCAGGGCCCGCTTGCCGGCCTGGTCGGGCGTGGGGCGGTAGCCCTCGCGCACCTGGTTCGTCTCGAAGGCCCATTCCCAGTCCTCGCGCAGCGCGGCGGCGATCTGCGCCCGCATCTGCTCGCGCAGCCGGTGGATGCGGGTGGGGTTGACCTCGCTGCCCACGCACTCGGCGACATAGGCCTCGCCGGGCAGCAGCAGCACCTGGTCCTTGAACGCGGCGTCCAGCGCAGGGTCGCGCAGCACGCGGCGCAGCGCCTGCAGGTAGGCGTCGTCCAGGGCAGGCAGATCCCCATCGCCGGGCAGGGCGGCCAGCAAGCGGTTCAGCGACAGGCGCTGGCCGGCTTCCCAGCGGTTGAAGGCGTCGGCATCGTGCTGCAGCAGCACCAGCAGGCCGGCGTCGTCCAGGCTGTCGTCCAGCGTGACCGGCGCCGAGAAGCCGCGCAGCAGCGACGGCACCGGCGCGGTGTCGATGTCGACGAAGGTGAAGGTCTGCTCGGCCTCGGTCAGCACCAGCACCCGCTCGGTGCCGACCGGCGCGGTGTCGCCGGCCAGGCGCAGCGGCAGGGCGCGGCCATCGGCGGCCAGCAGGCCCATCGTCACCGGCACCAGCACCGGCTGCTTGTCCGGCTGCCCGGCAGAAGGCTTCGCGCTCTGGCGCAGCGTCAGCGTGTAGGTCCGCGCCCCGGCGTCGTGCACACCGCGCGCCTGCAGCGCCGGCGTGCCGGCCTGGGCGTACCAGCGCTTGAAGCTGTCCAGCCCGGTGGCGAGCGCACTGCCCGGGTTGGCGTCGGCGATCGCCTGCGCGAAATCGTCGCAGGTCACGGCCTGACCGTCGTGGCGCTGGAAGTACAGGTCCATGCCGGCGCGGAAACCCGCGCGGCCGACCAGGGTGGCCATCATCCGCACCACCTCGGCGCCCTTTTCGTAGACGGTGGCGGTGTAGAAGTTGTTGATCTCGCTGTAGCTGTCGGGCCGCACCGGGTGCGCCATCGGGCCGGCGTCCTCGGGGAACTGCACGGCGCGCAGGTTGCGCACCGCGTCGATGCGCAGCACGGCCCGGGCCGATGCCGAGCCCGCCATGTCCATCGAGAATTCCTGGTCGCGGTAGACGGTCAGGCCCTCCTTCAGGCTGAGCTGGAACCAGTCGCGGCAGGTGATGCGGTTGCCGGTCCAGTTGTGGAAGTACTCGTGCGCGACCACGCTCTCGATCCCGGCGAAATCCTCGTCGGTGGCGGTGGCGGGCGTGGCCAGCACGTACTTCGTGTTGAAGATGTTCAGGCCCTTGTTCTCCATCGCGCCCATGTTGAAGTCGCCCACGGCGACGACCATGAAGCGCTCCAGGTCCAGCGGCAGGCCGAAGCGGGCCTCGTCCCAGGCGACGCTGGCGATCAGCGAGGCCATCGCGTGCTCGGTGCGGTCCAGGTCGCCGCGGCGCACATGCACCTGCAGCAGGTGTTCACGGCCGTTGCGGGCGACGACGCGCTGCTCGCGCGTCACCAGGTCGGCCGCCACCAGGGCGAACAAATAGCTGGGCTTGGGGAAGGGGTCGTGCCACTTCGCCATGTGGCGGCCGTTGGGCAGGTCGGCCTGCTCGACCAGGTTGCCGTTGGAGAGCAGCACCGGGTACCTGGCCTTGTCGGCGCGCAGCACCACGGTGTAGACCGCCATCACGTCGGGCCGGTCCAGGAAGTAGGTGATGCGGCGGAAGCCCTCGGCCTCGCACTGGGTGAAGAAGCCGCCGCCGCTGGTGTAGAGACCCGACAGCTGGGTGTTCTTCTCCGGTGCGCAGGTGTTGCGGATCTCGAGCGTGAACGCCGCCTTGTCGGGCGGGTTGTCGATCACCAGCAGGCCGCCGTCCTGCCGGAAGCTGACGCTCTCGCCATCGGCCAGGCAGCGCAGCAGCACCAGGTCCTCGCCATGCAGCTTCAGCGGCGTGCCGGGCGCGGCATCGGCGCTGCGCTCGATGGCCAGCCTGCTGGCGACGATGGTCTTGGCCGGGTCCAGGTCGAACGTCAATTCGACGCTGGTGATCCGGTAGGCGGGCGCCGCGTACTCGTCGCGGCGGATCACGGTGGCGGGGCCTTCACGCATGGCGGGAGGTTCCAATCAGGGTG
>CALMIF010000488.1 GCA_937864045.1 uncultured Aquabacterium sp.
TCAGGCCCCGCAGGCGGGCGTGGTGCTGCTGCCGAAGCTGGCGGTGCCGGCCACGGTGGCGGCATCGGTGCCCAGGCCGGCCAGGGCCTTGCTGGCGAAGACCAGCGTGCGCGCCGTCGTGTCGACCGTGATGCCGGTGATGGCGGCGCCGCTCTTGTTGTCGTAGACCGACCAGCCCGAGCCCACCTCGAACACGCTGACGTGCATCGGCACCTTGTCGCCCTGGCGGAAGTAGACCTGCACGGCGTACTTCTTGCCGTTGGCGCCGTTGGCGTTCTCCCAGAACACCTCGCAGTAGGCCACGCTGCTGAAGCCGTCGGCCGCCCGGGCGCTGGTGCCCTTGGTGGTGGCGGTGGACAGGTCGATGGTGGTGGCCTGAGCCGCGGGCGTGGCGGCCGACAGCGTGAGGGTGCCGCCGGTGGCGACCGTCGGCGTGGAGGTGGCGGCATCGTCGCCACCACCGCCGCACGCGGCAAGCAGGCTGGCCAGGGCCAGGGTGGACAGTACGGGCAGCAGGCGGTGGATCATGGCGGGCTCCGGTTCGCGTGGGGGGTGGTGATGCCTGTACACGCCGCAGCCCGCGGCCGAACGGCTCACCGGCCGGCGCCGCACCCCCCGGAACCGGGGTGTCAGCGGCCCGTCATGGGCTGCGTGCTACATTCGCCGCCCATGCGCGCCAACCGCTTCTTTTTTGCGTACTTTTGGTTCTCGCCCCCCACCGGCGGCTGGAGAAGCAATCGCGCGTGACCAACAAGCGAAGCAAGCACCAGACAAACCGCCGGCAACCCCGGCGGTTTTTTTTCGCCCTCGCCCCGAATCCAACCCCGCCGTCCAGGAGCAGACCATGGCCCCCAAGCACCCGAGCAGCCCCTCTCTCAGCACCGAGCCGGGCTTCGGCTACGTGCTCAGCGAGAAGACCAGCCAGACCGACGACCAGCGCATCGAGGAAGTGACCCCGCTGCCGCCGCCCGAGCACCTGATCCGCTTCTTCCCCATCGCCGGCACGCCGGTGGAGAAGCTGATCGGCGACACCCGCCACAGCGTGCGCCGCATCATGGACGGCAAGGACGACCGGCTGCTGGTGGTGATCGGCCCCTGCTCGATCCACGACCCGGCGGCCGCCATCGACTACGCCCGCCGCCTGAAGGCCGAGCGCGCCAAGTACAAGGACACGCTGGAGATCGTGATGCGCGTCTACTTCGAGAAGCCGCGCACCACGGTGGGCTGGAAAGGCCTGATCAACGACCCCTACCTGGACGAGAGCTACCGCATCCACGAGGGCCTGCGCATCGCCCGCCAGCTGCTGGTCGACATCAACCGCCTGGGTGTGCCGGCGGGCAGCGAGTTCCTCGACGTGATCAGCCCGCAGTACATCGGCGACCTGATCAGCTGGGGCGCGATCGGCGCCCGCACCACCGAGAGCCAGGTGCACCGCGAACTGGCCAGCGGCCTGTCGGCGCCCATCGGCTTCAAGAACGGCACCGACGGGAATCTCAAGATCGCCACCGACGCGATCCAGGCCGCCAGCCGGCCGCACCACTTCATGTCGGTGCACAAGAACGGCCAGGTCGCCATCGTGCAGACCAAGGGCAACCAGGACTGCCACGTCATCCTGCGCGGCGGCAAGGCGCCCAACTACGACGCCGCCAGCGTGGCCGCGGCCTGTGACGAGCTGCGCGCGGCCAAGCTGCCCTGCCAGCTGATGATCGACTGCAGCCATGCCAACAGCAGCAAGCAGCACCAGCGCCAGATCGACGTGGCACGCGACATCGGCCAGCAGATGGCGGCCGGCAACACCTGCATCACCGGCGTGATGGTGGAAAGCCACCTGACCGCCGGCGCGCAGAAGTTCAGCCCCGGCAAGGACGACCCGGCCAACCTGGCCTACGGCCAGAGCATCACCGACGCCTGCATCGGCTGGGACGACTCGGTGGGCGTGCTGCAGGTCCTCAGCGACGCGGTGCTGGCCCGCCGTGCTGCCGCCAAGGGCTGAAGCGAAGCGGCGCTGGCGTGATAGGTTGGGCACTCCAGCCCAGCCGCTGCGGGCGGGCGCTGTCAGCTTGGGCCACGCACCGGCCGTTAAGGTGGCAGCAATCCTTTGCACACCACCATGAACGCCGTCAGCGCCCCCGAGCACCGCGCCCTGAGCCTGGTCGAGATCATCGACTTCAAGTGGCTGATGGCCGGCGACGGCCACCATGTGCACGTCGAGCACCTGCAGGCCGACCCCGAATACGCCCGCCAGTGCCTGGCGCTGGCCGCCGCCTCGCGCATCGCCGCGCTGCGCGACACCGCACGCCGCCTGGCCGCCACGCTGGGCCTGGTGCTGCCGCCCTCGGCCTGATCAGGGCGCCGGCCAGGCCACCGTCGCCGGCAGGCGGCCCGCCGCCTTCAGCGCCTGCAGGCCCGCCAGGCCCCGCTGGCGCAGCGCGTCGGCATCGGCTTCCGCACCGCGCAGGCTGTCACCCAGCGTCCACGCCGCCAGCGCCGCCTCGCGCGCCAGCAGGGTGTTGAAGGGCTCGGCCGCGGCCGCCTGGTCCAGCAGGGCCAGGCCGGCCCGGGCATCATCGACCAGCCGCCGGCGCACCTCGGCCGCCAGCGCCCCGCCCGCGCCCAGCAGCACCTGGGCCCGCACCAGGGCGAACTTCGCCGCCTCGGCATCGGCCGGCGGCGCCGCCAGCACGCCAGCGCGGCGGGCGTCCAGCGCCTGCTGCAACGCCCGCGCAGGCGCCGGCTTGCCTACCAGCAGCCACTGCCGGGCCAGGTCGCGGTCGCTCTCGTCCAGGCGGCCGACCAGGGCCTTGACCTGCGGATGCTTCTCGCGCAGCTGGCGCAGCAGCCGGTTCTCGCGCTCGTACCAGGCCAGCGCCTGGGCATGGCGGCCCAGGGTGAACAGCTGCTCGGCCAGCGGGCCGTAGCCGTTGGCCAGGTTGCGCTGGGCCCGCTCGTTCGACGGATCGGCCTGGGCCTGCGCCTCGCGGCGGGCGATCGACTGCTGCCACAGCGCGATGCCGGCGTCGGTGTCGCCGGTCTCCAGCAGTGCATCCGCCAGCCGGCCCTCGGCCAGGTACAGCCAGCGCTGCCAGCGCGGGTTGTCCGGCTGCAACTGCACCAGGCGCTGCGCCATCGCATGGCTGCGGCGCTGCGTGGCCAGGCTGCCGGCGAAGTCGCCGCCGATGCGCTGGAAGTCGCTGAACTGGTTCAGCAGGCCGCCGCCGTGCTCCAGCACCGGGATCGCATCGGGATGCGCCGCCAGCAGCGCGGCATGTTCGGTCACCAGGCGCTCGATCTGCCCACGCGCCTCGGCATAGCGCCCCAGGCCGGGGTGGTAGGGCCAGTAGTCGACCGAGGCCCGGTAGCGCGCCGCCTCGATGCGGCGCAACTGCAGCGCCAGGTCGCCGGGCGCCGCCCGGGCCAGCGTGGTGGCGTGGCGCAGCGCGGTGTCGTAGTGGCGCGCGGCCAGCGCCAGGTCGCCGCCACTGCGGGCCTGGTCGCCCAGGCGCTGGGCGATGGCGAACAGCCCCTGCACGTTCTTCAGGTCGCCGGGCGCCAGCCGGGCCAGCGATTCCCGCAGCGCCAGCGCCTTGTCGAAGCTGCGGCGCGCATCCTCGGGACGGCCCAGGTTGGCCTGCATGTTGTTGCCCTGGATGTCGCCCACGCGCTCGTAGGCCTCGGCCAGGTCCCGCAGCAGGTCGGCATCGGTCAGGCGCTCGGCCGACAGCCGGTCGAGGTACTGCAGCGCCGTGGCCACCAGCTTCTCGCGGCCGGCGGTGGGGCCGTCGCGCAGGGCGGTGTCGACGTCGAACAGCATGGTGCGGGCGAAGCGGCGCACCTCGTCGAAGCGGTGCTCGGCCAGCGCACGCTGCTGCTGCGCCACCACCGCCTGCCAGGTGGCCAGCGCGCTGCTGCCCAGCACCGCCACCAGGGCCAGCGCCGCCAGCGCGGTGCCCAGGCGGTGGCGGCCGACGAACTTGCGCGCCCGGTAGTGCCAGCGGGCCGGCCGGGCGCTGACCGGAAAACCCGCCAGCCAGGCGCGCAGGTCGGTGGCGAAGGCGTCGACGCTGGCGTAGCGGCCCTCGGGCGTCTTGTCCAGCGCCTTCAGCAGCACGTTGTCCAGGTCGCCTTCCAGCCTGCGCCGCGTGGCCAGCCACTGGGCGTCGGCCGCCAGCCCGGGGCCGCCGGTGGCTGGCAGCGTCAGCGCGCTGGGCCGCGGCGGCTGCTCTTCCAGCACGGCGCGGGCGGCCTCGGCGGCGCTGCCGGCCTGGCGGCCGGTGGGGCGCTGGCCGGTCAGCATCAGGTACAGCAGCACGCCCAGGCTGTAGATGTCGGTGGCCGTGCCCACCGGCTCGCCGCGCACCTGCTCGGGGCTGGCGTAGTGCGGCGTGAACGGCCGCTCGCCCACCACCGTGGCCTGGCCGTCGGCGCCTTCCAGCGGGTCCAGCGCCTTGGCGATGCCGAAGTCCAGCAGCTTGACCTGGCCGTCGTCGGTCACCAGCACGTTGCCGGGCTTGAGGTCGCGGTGCACCAGCAGCGCCCGGTGCGCATGCGCCACCGCGTCGGCCAGTTGCAGGAACAGCGCCAGCCGCTGCGCCAGCGGCAGCCCGGCGCAGGCGGCGTCGATCGGACGGCCCTGCACCAGCTCCATCACGATGCACGGCGCGCCGTCGGTGGTGCGCGCCACGTCCAGCAGGTGGGCGATGTGCGGGTGGTTCAGCCGCGCCAGGGCCCGTTGCTCCAGCGCGAAGCGGGCCAGCACGCGCTGCGAATCGAGCCCGGCGCGCAGCACCTTGATCGCCGCGCGGCCGCCATGGGCGCCATCGTCGCGCACGGCGGCCCAGACCTCGCCCATGCCGCCGCGGCCCAGCAGCGCCTCGATGCGCCAGGGGCCGATGCGCTCGCCGCGGCGGTCGGGCGCGGTGTCGGCCGGTGTGTCGACCGCCGCCAGCGCCGCCGCGGCCGGTGCGCCCAGGAAGCCGTCGCTGCCGGTGCGCGCCGCATCGGCATGGGCCAGCAGTGCCCGCACCTCGCGCTGCAGCGCCGGCCCCGCGCCGCTGGCGTCCAGCGCGGCGTCACGCTCGGCCGGCGGCAGGTCGGCCAGCCGGTCGAACAGCGCACGCACCGCGGCCCAGTCCACCCCATCGGTCCCAGCGGTCCCGTCGGGCCGGGTCGGCGGATCAGGCGGTGGCAGCGGCGGCATGGGCCGGCATTCTGCGCAAGCTGCGGCCCCGGCCGGCGGCCTGCTCCCACGGGCCGGGGGCGGCACAATCCCGCCATGGCGAGCCGAGACTTCGCACCGCAGCCGATGCCTGACGACGAGCCCACGGCCGGAGACGTGACCCAGTGGCTGCAGGCCCTGGACGGGTTGCAGCCGGCAGCGGCCAGCCAGCTCTTCGCCCTGCTCTACGGCGACCTGCGCCGCCTGGCGCGCAGCCACATGCGGCGCGAGGACAGCGGCCACACGCTCAGCGCCACCGCGCTGGCGCACGAGGCCTGGTTCCGCATGGCCGAGCAGACCCGCACGCAGTGGAAGAACCGCAGCCACTTCCTGGCCGTGGCCTCGACCATGATGCGGCGCATCCTGGTCAACCACGCCCAGGCCCAGCGCGCGGCCAAGCGCGAGGCCGACCTGGTGACGCTGACCCTGGCCGGGCTGGCGGAGGTGGGCGCCGCGCCCGACCGCGACCTGGTCGCCGTGCACGAGGCGCTGCTGGCCTTCGAGGCGGTGGACGCGCGTGCCGCGCGGGTGGTCGAGCTGCGCTTCTTCGGCGGCCTGGAGAACACCGAGATCGCCGAGGTGCTGGGCATCTCGCTGGCCACCGTCAAGCGCGACTGGACGCTGGCGCGCGCCTGGCTGCACCGGGCGCTGGGCGGCAGCGCCTGAACCCGCCTAGCGCACAGCCGAACCCGCAGACGCCGGTGCGCTTCCCGCGTCGCCGCGCGCCGTGGCCGAGGCCGGCAGCGGGTCGAGCAGGCCGCGCTCCAGCCGCTCCACCTTGGGGTCGACCCAGGGGCCGGTGATGCGGAACTCGCGCGCGCTGGCCAGGCGCAGCGGCTCGCGCAGCAGCCACTGGCCGACGAAGGCGCCCAGGCCCACCGCCGGGTTGATGGCGGCATAGGCCAGGGCCGGGCCGCTGGCGTTGATCTCGGGCACCACCACCACATGCAGGTCCTGCGTCTCGCGGGCGAGGTCGGCGCTGCCTTCCATCGCCACCAGGGCCTGCAGGCCGCGCAGGCGCAGGTTCTCGGTGCTGGCCAGGCCGCCCTTGACCTGCACGGCCGCGGTGGCGCTGTCGAAGGCGAAGCCCTGCTGGAAGACATCGCGGAAGTCCAGCGCCAGGCGCCGCGGCAGCGACTGCAGGCTCATCACGCCCAGCAGCCGCGCCGCGCCCGGGTCCATCTGCAGGAACTGGCCGCCCTTCATCGCCATGTCCAGCCGGCCGCCGAGGGAGTGAAAGTCCAGCGCCAGCGGCGAGCCGTCCCAGCCCAGGCTGCCGTGCATGCGCCCGCTGGCGCCGCGCAGCACCTTGCCGAAGCCCAGCCGCTCCAGCAGCGCGCCACCGTTGGCCACGTCCAGCTCGAACTTCAGCGCCATGCGCCGGCGCGGGCTGCCGGGCACCAGGTCCCAGGCGCCGTCGGCGCTCAGCACCGCGTCGTCGTTCTTCAGCAGCAGCCGCGTCAGCTGCCATTGGCTGCGGCCGGCCGGGTCGGTGGGCGACGGGCGGTTGGCCGCCTGCAGCGCCAGGCTGCCGAACTTGCGGCCGCGCAGCTCGAAGTCGGCCACCTCGATGTCCAGCGCCGGCAGCACCAGGCCGCTGCGGTCGACCAGCTGCGACACCGGGTCGGCGGCACCGGCCGCGGCCGGCTGCGTCACCTCGTCGGGCAGGCTCAGGCGGCTGAGCTGGGCGCGCAGTCGCCCCGGCGCGGCGGGGTTGCGCGCCGCGCGGTAGTCGAAGCTGCCGGTGGCCTGGTCGGACTTGAACTGGCCGCGCCAGCCCTCGCCGGCCTCGGCGGTGGGCGGCAGGTTCTGCAGGTCGAGCGCGACGCCGCTCAGGCGCCGGCCGCCGGCCAGCAGCTCGGTGGCCTGCAACTGCAGCGACTGCGGCAGCCAGGCCAGGTCGTCGGCCGCTGCCGCGGCCGCAGCGCCCGCCGACGACGCGGCCACCGCCGGCGGCGCCAGTGCGTTGCGCCAGGCGTCGGCGTCCACCCGGCCCAGCACCAGCACCGCCCGGCCGCCGGGCGTGACCTCGGGCAGCGGCGCATCCCAGGACCAGGCGCTGCGCAGCAGCCGGCTGCCGCCCGGCGCGCCATGGTCCATCAGCAGCGCGGCCTTCAGCGCGCCCAGGTCCAGGCGCAGCGCGTCGCGCGCCGGGCCGACCGCAGGTCCGCCATTCGCCCGCACCTCCGGCGCACTGGACAGGCGCAGCGGCAGCGCGGGCTCGGCCGCCTTGCCCAGCGGCGCCGGCAGGTCGATGGCCATGCCCTGCAGGTTGCTGGCCAGCTGCCAGTCGCTGCGGCCGCCCTGGGCCAGCGGTGCCACGCTGGTCTGCAGCCGGTAGGTGGCCTGGCCCTGCAGCCGCTGCGCCAGCCTGGGCACCACCGGGCCCAGCTCGCCGGCGCGGCGCAGCGCATCGGCGGTGGCCACGCCGTTGACCACCAGGCGCAGGCCGCCCTCGGCCGGGCTGGTGACATCGAGCACCGCCTCGCCGCCCAGCAGCTGCGCCCGCAGGCCGCTGATGGCCAGGCCCTTGTTGGTGGACTCGATGCGCCCGCGTGCATTGGCCAGCAGCGGCAGGTCGGGCCGCAGCCGCAGCTCGTTGCCCGGCAGCTGCAGGCCGGCCTTGAACTGGGTGTCGGCGCTGCGGTTCAGGGGCACGGCCAGCGCCAGCTTCAGCTCGGCGTTGGCGCTCGCCGTGGCCGTGTCCAGCAGGTGGCCGGTGGCCTCGGCCAGCGGCGTGGTGCGCACCACGCGCAGCATCTCGGCGAGCGCGCCGCGCACGGTGCCGTCCACCTCCACCAGCGTCGGCTCGGCGCCCAGGTCGCGGATGCGGCCCGACACGTCCTCCAGCGCCAGCGTGCCCAGCGTGCCGCGGGTGCGGTTGAACTGCATGCTGGTGCGCTCGAACACCAGCTCGCCGGAGATGTTGGTGATCGCCGGCCAGGGCGATTCCCAGGGCGGCTCGCCGGCACCCGCCGGGCCCGCCGGCACCGAGGGCACGGGCGCCAGCGTCACGCCCTGCAACTGCGCCACGATGCGGAAGTCGCCGTCGCGGCGGTTGACGTACGGGAACTCCCACAGGTCGCCCTGCACGCGGAAGGCCACGTCGCGCAGCTCGCCGCCACGCACGGCGCGCTGCGTCCACAGCCGCGCCGCCGGGCCGATGCCCAGCGGCAGGTAGCGCGCCACCCGCGCCGCGCGGCCCTCGGCCAGGCTGCCGTCCAGCTGCAGCACGCCGGGCAGGCGTGCGCCCTTGCCGAAACCGGTGCCCGGGCCGGTGCGCCAGGTCGCATTCAGCGCGCCGCGGGTGTCGGCGTTGTCGAAGCGCGCGTTCTGCACCTTCAGCGTGACCAGGGGCAGGGCCTCGGGCGTGGCGCCGGGCGCCACCGTCCACTGCAGCTGGGCGCCGAAGTGCGCCAGCGGCACCACCGGCTCGGCGAACACGCCGGGGAAGGTGAACTGGCCGTCGGCCAGCGTCAGCGTGGCGCTGCCGCCGTCGTGGCGGGCGTCGATCGCCAGGTCGGCGCCGCGCCAGCCCGGGCGGCCGATGCCGCCGGGCTCGGGCGAGGGGGCGGCGTTGATCGCCAGGCCCTGGACCGCCGCCTTGGCGCTCCAGCTGCGCGGCGCGTCCAGCGGGCCTTCCCAGCGGGCATCCAGGCCGCTGACCGTGCCCTCGGGGTCGAGCTGGCGCAGCAGCTCGCGCACCCCGGCGCCGATGGGCAGGCGCTCGGCCAGCGTGGCCAGCAGCGGCAGGTCCAGCCGGTCGGCGGTGAGCTGGCCGCCATCCAGCGGCGGCAGCCAGGCCAGGGCCTCGCTGGCGGCCGACGCCGCAGCGGCCGCCGCACCTGCGGCCGGCGTGCGGCTGTGCCACTGCAGGCCCAGCTGGCTGGGCGCCCAGGCCGTGCCGTCGGGCAGGGCGAAGGCCAGGTTCTGCAGCGCCAGCTTCACCGCGTCGGCCTGGCGGGTGGCGACCAGGCGGCCGTCCAGCGCGGCAAGTGCCACCGGCTCCAGCCCGCGCGCCAGCTGCACCGACACACCGCGCAGCGCCGCATCCAGCGTCAGCGCCTGCGGCGCGCCGGCATCGAAGTCGAGCCAGGCGCGCAGTGCGGCGCGGCCCTGCTGCAGGTCCACCGGCAGGCTGACATGGCGGCGCAGCTGCGACACGTCGGCGCGCGGCAGGTCGGCGTGCAGCGTGCCCTTCCAGCGCCGCCAGTCGCCCGGGTGCGACAGCAGGGCCCCGCGGGCCTGGGCGACGATGGCAAAGCGCTCGCCCCAGTCGGCCGGCGGCGTGGCGTCCAGCCGCAGCTCGTGGCGGCGGCCGCTGTTGCGCAGCAGCAGCTGCACGTCCGACAGCGCCAGCGGCGGCGCCTGGCGCCAGTCGTCCAGCCAGCGCAGCGTGCCGCCGCGGATGAGGATCTCGTGCTGCTGGAACAGCCAGTCGGCGTCACCGCCCCCGGCTGCCGGTGCGCCGCTGGCGCCGAAGTCGCCGATGGGCAGGCCGCCGACGAAGAGCCGGCCGGCGGCGTCGCGCCGCACGTCCAGGCGCGCGTCCTCGATCAGCAGCTGGTTGAAGCGCAGCCGCAGCGCCAGCAGCGACGGCACCGACAGCGCCGCCCGCACCCGCGGCAGGCGCAGCGCGGCCTGGCCGGCGGCGTCGCGCAGCACCACGTCGCGGGCCTCGAACATCGGCAGCCAGCCGCCGCCGTCGGTGGCCAGGCGGCCGATCTGCACCGGATGCCCGAGCGCCCGCGCGGCCAGTGCTTCCGCCTTCGGGCGCCATTCATCCAGACGCGGCAGAATCAGCCACTGCAGCGACAACCAGGCCACCAGGACCAGGCCCCACGCTGCGAGCAGCAACCCCAACGCGATGCGCCACAACCCGCGCCACCAGCCTTGCCATGAAGGGCGTCGCCGCCGGCTGTCCGGCTGGGGCACCGCTGACAACGATGAGTGAGGCATGGATGAGGAGCGAGAACCGGTGCGCAGCGGCGCGTGACAGCAGCCTGCGGCAGCACGATGCGTCGGCCCCCTCGGTCACGGCAGGGCGCCGCCAGGCGCCGGGCCGCGGGGCAATCTAGCACAGAGCCCCCGGCACACCATGGGTTCCGAACTTCACCTGCAGGACACATCCGCGCCCCGCGCCGATGCGGCCCACAGCCGCTTCGTGCAGCGCATCCGCCGGCGCTACGCCGCCGAGCTGCCCCTGCTGGCGCCCGGCCTGCCCGACGCCGCCGCCATCACTGCCCTGGTGCAGCGCCTGCAGGCCGACGGCCGCGCCCTGCCGTCGGCCTTGCGGGTGGCGCGCCAGCTGGTGATCGAGCGCCTGGCGGTGCTGGACGTGGAGCAGGCCGCACCGCTGGAGCACATCACCCACACGATGACCGCGCTGGCCGAGGCCACGCTGGAGATCGCCCTGGCCGCCGCCCGCGCCGAGCAGGACGCCCGCCACGGCGCGCCGCGCGACGCGCAGGGCCAGGTGATCGATTTCTGGATCATCGGCATGGGCAAGCTCGGTGCGCGCGAGCTGAACGTGTCCTCGGACATCGACCTGATCTACGTCTACGAGGACGATGGCCAGACCGAAGGTGTCGACGGCCGCAACCAGATCAGCGCCCATGAGTACTTCGCCCAGGTCGCCAAGCGGCTGTACGCGCTGATCGGCGACACCACCGACGACGGCTTCGTCTTCCGCGTCGACCTGGCGCTGCGGCCCAACGGCAACTCGGGCCCGCCGGTGGTCAGCCTGGGCATGCTGGAGGAGTACTTCCAGGTGCAGGGCCGCGAGTGGGAGCGCTTTGCCTGGCTGAAGAGCCGGGTGGTGGCGCCGGCCGCCACCGTGGCCAGCGGCCGGGCACTGCCGCTGCGCAGCCTGGTCACCGCCTTCGTCTACCGGCGCTACCTGGACTACGGCATCTTCGAAGGCCTGCGCCAGCTGCACCGCAAGATCCGCGAGGAGGCCCAGCGCCGCGCCGCCGGCCGGCCCGAGCGCGCCAACGACGTGAAGCTGTCGCGCGGCGGCATCCGCGAGATCGAGTTCATCGTGCAGCTGATGCTGGTGGTGCGCGGCGGGCAGTTCCCCGAGATCCGCACGCGCAGCACGCGCAAGAGCCTGGTCAAGCTGGCCGAGCGCGGGCTGATGAAGCCCGAGACGGCCGAGAAGCTCGACGCGGCCTACGTCTTCCTGCGCCAGGTCGAGCACCGCATCCAGTTCCTCGACGACCAGCAGACGCACCTGCTGCCGACCAACGATGCGGATCTGGTCTGGATCGCCGCGTCGCTGGGCCTGTGCGAGGCACAAGGCGCCCGCGCGATGCTGGCCTGCGGCCTGCTGGAGCGGCTGGGCGAGATCCGCGAGCTGGTGGCGATGGAGTTCGACGCCCTGCTGCACGACAGCCAGGAAGGCGGCGGACGCCCCGGCTGCAAGAACTGCGGCCCGGGCCCGCTGCCCATCGACAGCGAAACCCTGCTCGAACGCCTGCCCGCCGAACTAGGCGCACGCATCAACCGCTGGCGCGAGCAGCCCCGCGTGGCCGGCCTGCGCGACGAGGCCAAGCTGCGCCTGGGCCGGCTGGTGCAGCGCACCGCCACCTGCGTGGAGCAGGGCGATTGCACCGAGGCCGCGGCGCTGCGCTTCATCGACTGGCTGGAGCCGCTGCTGCGCCGCGACAGCTACCTGGCGCTGCTGGCCGAGCGGCCCGAGGTGCTACGCCGCCTGCTGCGCCTGCTGGGCCTGGCGCGCTGGCCGATGCAGTACCTGATGCGCCATCCGGGCGTGATCGACGAGCTGTCCGACGCCCGCCTGCTGCACCAGCGCTTCGACCACGACGAGTACATCGCCGGCCTGGACGACCGCCACCGCGCCTGGCGCCGCGCCGGCGAGGACAACGAGGACGCCCTGCTCGACACGCTGCGCCATGCCCACCATGCCGAGGTCTTCCGCACCCTGGTGCGCGACGTCGAGGGCCTGATCACGGTCGAGCAGGTGGCCGACGACCTGTCGGCCCTGGCCGACGCGACGCTGGACTGCACCTTGCGCTGGGCCTGGCCGCGGCTGCGCCAGCACCACCGGCCCGAACCCAACTTCGCCGTCATCGCCTACGGCAAGCTGGGCGGCAAGGAGCTGGGCTACGGCAGCGACCTCGATGTCGTCTTCCTCTACGACGACGCCGACGAGGCGGACGCCGACCGCGCGCAGGAGGTCTACGGCCACTTCGTGCGCAAGCTGATCACCTGGCTGACCTTGCGCACCGCCGCCGGCGAGCTGTTCGACATCGACACCGCGCTGCGGCCCAACGGCAACTCGGGCCTGCTGGTCACGTCCATCAACAGCTTCGAGCGCTACCAGGTCGGCCGCGGCGGCAACACCGCCTGGACCTGGGAACACCAGGCGCTGACGCGGGCGCGCTTCTGCGCCGGGTCCCCCGCGCTGGCGGCGCGCTTCGACAGCGTGCGCCGCCAGGTGCTGGCCACCGCGCGCGACGCGCAGGCACTCAGGCGCGAGGTGCTGGACATGCGCGAGAAGGTGCGTGCGGCGCGGCCGGTCAAGCCCGACCGCTACGACGTCAAGCACAGCGCCGGCGGCATGATGGACGCCGAGTTCGTGGTGCAGTACCTGGTGCTGGCCCACGGCCCGCAGCAGCCCACCCTGCTGGACAACGCCGGCAACATCGCCCTGCTGCAGCGCGCCGAGGCCGCCGGCCTGCTGCCGCCCGGCGTGGGCATGGCGGCGGCCGACGCCTACCGCGAGCTGCGCCGCGCCCAGCACGCCGCTCGGCTGGACGAGCGGCCGACCCAGGTCGAGCCCCCCCTGCTGGCGAAGGAACGCGACGCCGTGCTGGCGCTCTGGCACGCCGTGTTCGATTGATCGACCGCCTTGCCGCGCTGCCGGCCTGGGTGCACTGGGCAGGGCTCTGCGCGGCGGCGGCGCTGGGCGCCGTGGCGGCGCGGTTCATCGACCCGGCGCTGTGGCGCTGGCAGCCCGAACTGGCGGTCAGCCAGCCCTGGCGGATGGTGACGGCGGCCTGGGTGCACCTGAGCCACCAGCATCTGATCGCCAACCTGGCCGGCACCGCGGTGCTGGCCGCGCTGGGCCGGGCCGCCGGCTGCGACCGCCGCGCCGCCACCGCCTGGGCGCTGGCCTGGCCACTGACGCAGTGGGGCCTGCTGGCGCAGCCGACGCTGGCGGCCTACGGTGGCCTGTCCGGCGTGCTGCATGCGGGCGTGGCGGTGGCGGCCTGGCGGCTGGTCCGCGGTGAACGCGGCAGGCGCCGGGCGGTCGGCGCCGCCATCGCCGCCGGGCTGCTGCTGAAGATCGTGCTGGAAGCGCCCTGGCTGGGCCCGCTGCGCCAGGTGCCGGGCTGGGACATCGCCATCGCCCCGGCGGCCCATGCCAGCGGCGCGCTGGCCGGCTGGCTGTGCGCGCTGGCCTGCGGCGTGGGCAGCCGCGCAAGCGGAACGCGATCGGCGCGCCCGTAGCATCGCGCCGATGGACACCCAACGCCGCACCCGACTCGACCCGCTGGCCATCACCATCCTGGTGGGCTGCTGCGCGCTCTGGGGATTGAACCACGCGATCACCAAGCTGACGCTGGCCGAGATCCCGCCGCTGCTGCAGGCCGGTGCCCGCTCGGTGGTCGCGGCCGTTCTGGTGGCCATGTGGGCGCGGCTGCAGGGCATCTCGCTGAGCCTGCGCAACGGCACGCTGACCGGCGGCCTGCTGGCCGGCGCCACCTTCGCCGCCGAGTTCGCCTGCATCTACACCGGCCTGCAGTACACCGCCGCGTCGCGGATGATCGTCTTCATCTACCTGGCACCCTTCGTCGTGGCGCTGGGCATGCCCCTGGTGGCGCGCAGCGAGCGGCCGACGCCGGCCCAGCTGGCCGGCCTGGCGGTGGCCTTCAGCGGCGTGGCCTGGGCCTTCGCCGAAGGCTTGACCGGCAGCCCCGCGCCAGGGCAGGAGAAGCGCTGGCTGGGCGATGCGCTGGGCGTGGCGGCGGCCTTTCTGTGGGGCGCCAACACGCTGTGCCTGCGCGGCAGCAAGCTGGCCACCGCCTCGCCGGTGCAGACGCTGTACTACCAGCTGGCGGTGTCGGGCGTGCTGCTGGTGGGCGGCTCGCTGGCCGCGGGCGAGACCTGGCCGGCACCGGCGGCGCTCAGCGCGCAAGCCTGGGCGATGATGGGTTTCCAGACCGTGGTGGTCAGCTTCGTCAGCTACCTGCTGTGGTTCTGGCTGCTGCGCCGCTATCCGGCGACCCAGGTCACCGCATTCACCTTGCTGACACCGCTGGCCGGCCTGCTGGCCGGCGTGGGCCTGCTGGGCGAGCCGCTGACCCTGCGCCTGGCCGTGGCCTGCGCCACCGTGGTGCTGGGCATCGCCCTGGTCAACGGCGGGCTGGGTGGCGTGCTGAAGCGCTTGTCACCTGGGCGAAGTGCCGCCAGCGCCAGGCGCACCTAGACTGCCCGGCACCATCAGACCATCCAGGAGACCTCCATGCTCACGCTCTGCGGCTTCGCCGTCTCGAACTACTACAACAAGGTCAAGCTGGCCCTGCTGGAAAAGGGCATCCCGTTCCATGAGGAACTGGTGATGACCGGCAGCAAGGACGAGACGGTGCTGAACGCCACGCCGCTGGGCAAGGTGCCCTTCCTGCGCACCGACGGCGGCACGCTGTGCGAGAGCCAGGTGATGGTCGACTACCTGGAGGCCGCCTACCCTGCCAAGCCGCTGCTGCCGGCCGATCCGCTGGCCGCCGCCAAGGTGCGCGAGCTCTGCACCTTCATCGACCTGCACCTGGAACTGGTGGCGCGCGAGCTGTACCCGCAGGCCTTCTTCGGCGGCGCGGTGACCGACGAGACCAAGGAGCGCGTGCGCAAGCTGCTGACCAAGAACATCGCCGGCTTCAAGCGTCTGGCCAGGTTCGGCCCCTACGTGGCGGGCGACAGCTTCGGCCTGGCCGACTGCGCCGCCTACGTCAGCCTGCCGCTGGTCGCACTGGCGACCAAGAAGGTGCTGGGCGAGGACCTGCTGGCCGCCGCCGGCATCGACTGGAAGGCCTACTCGGGCCTGATCGCCCAGCGCCCCAGCGCGCAGAAGGTCGACGCCGACAAGAAGGCCGACGCGGCCCGCATGGCCGAGGCGGCGAAGAAGTAAGCCGCTGCCCCAGGAACGACAAAGCCGGCCCGCGGGCCGGCTTTGTCATGGGCGGAGCACGCTCAGGCCGTCTGCGGGCCTCGTCCGGCGGCGGCGGTTGCCACGCGCTGGGTGACCTCCTTGCGGAAGCGGTTCAGCTCCTGGACGCTGGCGAAGCTGCGCTCCATCAGCAGGCTCATGTTGTGCAGGATGCGCTCGACAACCTTGTTCTCCCACACGCTGTCGAACTGGATCTGCTTGTCCAGCCAGTGCTCCAGCCAGGCCGGGTCGGGCAGGCGGCTCTGGATGGTGTCGCGCGGGAACAGGGCCTCGTTCACATGCAGGTTGGTCGGGTGCAGCGCCTGGGCGGTGCGCCGGGCGCTGGCCATCAGCACGCCCACCTTGGCGAAGGCTGAGCGCGCCTCGTCGCCGAACTTGGTCAGCGCCCGCTTCATGTAGCGCAGGTAGGCGCCACCGTGGCGGGCCTCGTCGCGCGCCAGGGTCTCGTAGATCTGCTTGATCACCGGCTCGGTGTGCCACTCGGCGGCGCGGCGGTACCAGTGGTTCAGCCGGATCTCGCCGCAGAAGTGCAGCATCAGCGTCTCCAGCGCCGGCGCGGGGTCGAACTCGAAGCGGACCTCGTGCAGCTCGGCCTCGGTGGGCACCAGGTCGGGCCGGAAGCGGCGCAGGTATTCCATCAGCACCAGGCTGTGCTTCTGTTCCTCGAAGAACCACACGCTCATGAAGGCGGAGAAATCGCTGTCGTCGCGGTTGTCGCGCAGGAACATCTCGGTGGCCGGCAGCGCCGCCCACTCGGTGATCGCGTTCATCTTGATGGTCTGCGCCTGGTCGTCCGTCAACAGGCTGGCGTCGAACTTGTCCCAGCCGATGTCGGTGTCCATGTTCCAGCGCACGGCTTCGAGCTGCTTGAAGAGTTCGGGGTAGAGCATGTGGGGCCTTCCGGAGCGAGCGCATGATTCTAGGGTGACCTCCCCGACGCCACCCCTGAAAGCCCCGCCGATGCGCCTGCTTCCGATCCTTCGCAGACCGGGCCTGCTGCTGGTCCCGCTGCTGGCCCTGCTCGCACACCCCGCCAGCGCACAGACCCCGGCGGCCGTGCCCGACGCCGCCTGCCCGCCACTGCTGCGCCACACCCTGCCGCGGCTGCAGGACGAGAAACCGGTGAACCTGTGCCAGCACGCCGGCAAGGTGGTGCTGGTGGTCAACACCGCCAGCTACTGCGGCTACACCGGCCAGTACAAGGGCCTGGAAGCACTGCACAGCCAGTACGGCCCGCAGGGCCTGGTGGTGCTGGGCTTTCCCAGCAACGACTTCGGCCAGCAGGAGCCTGGCGACGGCCAGGCCATTGCCGACTTCTGCGGGAACACCTTCGGCGTGAAGTTCCCGATGTTCGCCAAGTCCAGCGTGGCGCCGGGCCACGGGCGCAGCCTGAACCCGCTGTTCGTGGCGCTGGCGCAGAAGAGCGGCAGCGCGCCGAAGTGGAACTTCCACAAGTACCTGGTCAGCCGCGACGGCCGCCAGGTGATCGCCCACGCGTCGGCGGTCGACCCCAAAGACCCCGTCTTCCTGAAGGACTTGGAGAAACTCCTGAAGACAAAATGAAACCGACCGGTCAGACTTGAACCCACCAGTTCAAGCGAGTACCGATCGGGCCATGACGCACCTTCAACGTTTCTGCCGTGCAAAGCATCACGGGCTGGCGGAACCAACGTCCGCGACGGGGCTCCATCCAGGCATGCGCAGGCCGAAGAAGCCTGCAACCAGTTTCGCGCCGTGCAGCCATCCGGTCATCCGGACAGCAATCCCGAGGGATCTCTCCTCCTCCTCCCTCCCTCCCTCGTTGCCCTCGGGGCGCTGCACGGCCCTTTCCTTCCGCGCTGACCGGAGCGCCGCATGAGCGGCGCGGTCGCAACCAGCCGCCGCCGGGTGGCGGTGGTCGGCGCCGGCATCTCCGGCCTGGCTGCCGCCTGGCACCTGGCCGACCATGCGCAGGTCACCCTGTTCGAGGCTGACCGCCGCTTCGGTGGCCACGCCCACACGGTCGACGTGACGCTGGAGGGTCCGAGCGGCCCGGTCACGCACGGCGTCGACACCGGCTTCCTCGTCTTCAACCACGCCACCTACCCGCAGCTGCGGCGGCTGTTCACCGAGCTGGGCGTGGCCACCGCGCCGTCGGAGATGTCGTTCTCGGTGCAGGTGCCGCAGGCCGACGGGCAGCCCGGGCTGGAGTGGAGCGGCTCCAACCTCGACACGGTCTTCGCCCAGCGCCGCAACCTGCTGAACCCGCGCTTCCTGGGCATGCTGCGCGACCTGCTTCGGTTCAACCGGGAGACGACACAGATCGCCGAGGCGCAGCAAGAGGCGCAACTGAGCCAGCCCATCGGTGATTTCCTGACCGAGCGTGGCTTCGGCGCCGCCTTTCGCGACTGGTACCTGCTGCCCATGCTGGGCTGCATCTGGAGCTGCCCCACCGACCAGATGCTGCGCTTCCCCGTGGCGACGATGATCCGCTTCTGCCACAACCACGGCCTGATCCGCGTCACCGACCGGCCGCCCTGGTACACGGTGGCCGGCGGCTCGCGCAACTACGTGCAGCGCATGCTGCGGCGCATCGCCGATCCCCGTGCCGGCACGCCAGTGCGTGCGGTGCGCCGCGTGCCGCCGGACACGGCCTCGGCCGGCGTCTGGGTCGACACCGACCAGGGCAGCGAGCGCTTCGACGCCGTGGTGCTGGCCGGCCACAGCGACCAGAGCCTGGCCCTGCTGGGCGCGCAGGCCAGCGCCGACGAGCGCGCCGTGCTGGGCGCCATCGGCTACCACCGCAACCGCGCCGTGCTGCACACCGATGCCGGCGTGCTGCCCCAGCGGCCCAAGGCCTGGGCGGCGTGGAACTACCTGCGCGCGCCGCAGCATGCGCAGGAACAGTCGGCCGTCTGCCTGCACTACCTGATCAACCGCCTGCAGCCGCTGCCCTGGCGGCAGCCGGTGGTGGTGTCGCTGAACCCGGTGCGCGAGCCGGCGGCCGGCACCGTGATCGGCGAATACGACTACGCCCACCCGGTGTTCGACCTGGGCGCCATCGCCGCACAGCAGCGCCTGCCGCAGATCCAGGGCCGCGCCGGTGTCTGGTTCGCCGGCGCCTGGACCCGCTACGGCTTCCATGAGGACGGCCTGATGTCCGGCATGGCCGCCGCCGAGGGCCTGCGGGCGCAGTGGGCGTCCGACGCCGACACCGGCCGCGCCGCAGCCTGAGCCCGCGATGACCGCGCCCGCCACGCCCACCCCGGAAGCGCAGCTCGGCATCGGCCGCGTGCGCCACCAGCGGCTGCGGCCGGTGGGTCATGGCTTCGACTACCCGACCTGGTTCCTGATGCTGCCGCTGCGTGCGCTGCGCGAGCGACCCAACCCGGCGCTGCGCCGCAACCGGCGCGGCGGCTGGGTCAGCTTCCACGACGCCGACCATGGCGACGGCCGCGCCGACTGCCTGGCCTGGCTGGACGAGCAGTTGCGCGCCCAGGGCATCACCGACGCCACCGGCGAAGTCTGGCTGCACACCTACCCGCGCATAGTCGGCGTGGCCTTCAAGCCGGTGAGCTTCTGGCATTGCCACCGCGCCGACGGCACGCTGGCGGCCATCGTCGCCGAGGTCAACAACACCTTCGGCGGCCGCCACTGCTACCTGCTGGCCGGCGCCGACCTGGCCTATGGGCGTGAACTGGCGGCGGCCAAGCAGTTCCACGTCTCGCCGTTCTGCACCGTGGCGGGCGGCTACCGCTTCCGCTTCATGCGCACGCTGGCCGGTGCCGCCGGCGCCGGCCGCACCGTCGCCCGCATCGAGCACGACGACGCCCAGGGCCCGCTGCTGCTGACCAGCGTCAGCGGCGAGCTGGACACACTCACGCCGCAACGCCTGCGCCACGCACTGTGGCGCATGCCACTGCTGACCCTGGGCGTGATCGCCCGCATCCACTGGCAGGCCCTGCGCCTGCTGCTCAAGCGGGTGCCCTTCTTCGGCAAGACGCCGCCGGCCGCCGACACGGCAACGGCCGCGCCGGCCCTTCCATCCCACTGACCCGCACCGGCCCACGGTCCACGGCATTCGGCTCAAGTTAGGCAACCACGATGCGCTCTGCTTCCACCACCACGGCCTTTCCTTCGAACCTGGCGCTGCCGCCCACCGCACCGGCCGCGGCGCGGGCAGTGTTCGCCCTGCTGCGCCGCCTGCAGGTCGGCACGCTGGACGTGCAGCTGCCCGACGGCACGCAGCTGCACTTCGGCAGCGGCAAGCCGGGCGAGCCGCATGCCGCGCTGCGCCTGCACAACTGGGCCATCTGCAGCGCCGCGCTGCGCTCGGGCGACATCGGCTTTGCCGAGAGCTTCATCGCCGGCGACTGGGCGGCCAACGACCTGGTGGCCCTGCTGCAGCTGTTCATCGCCAACCGCGACGCGATGGAATCGGTGGTCTACGGCACCTGGTGGGGCAACCTGGCCAACCGGCTGCGCCACCTGCTCAACCGCAACAGCCGCGCCGGCAGCAAGCGCAACATCCACGCCCACTACGACCTGGGCAACAGCTTCTACAAGCTGTGGCTGGACGACACGATGAC
>CALMIF010000489.1 GCA_937864045.1 uncultured Aquabacterium sp.
CTGCTCGACCGCGCCTGGGGCCTGGAGCCCGACTCGCGCCTGGGCTGCCAGGCCATCCTGGCCGACACCGACCTGGTGGTCGAGATCCCCAAGTACACGATCAACCACGCGCGCGAGAACCACTGAGCGCAGCGCCCGCCCGCGGCCGGAACCCCGGCGCGGGATCCACTTGCCCCTGCTTGCACACACTCTCCAGGTGGAAGGGCGTGTGGGCGCCGCTGATGCCGGTTCCTTCGTTGAGGAAATAAAACTACAGACTTGATCGGCCCGGTCGTCGACCTCGCGCAGGCCAGTGCCATCGGCTCAGCCAGTCCTGGCCTAGAGAATCACCCTTGATCGGGATTTCACTGGGTTTCAGTTGTAGTTTTACTTCAATAGCATCGCGCCCAACAACGGGAGCGAGATGATGGCGACTTGGGGACGCTGGCTGGGGTGCCAGGCACGGCGCGCGACCACTGCGCTGGTGCTGGGCTTGTGCGGCTTGATCGCCGCCTGCGGCGGGGGTGGCGGTGACGCCGGTGCCCAGGCCCAGGCCGTCGATGGCGGTCTGGTCGCGGCCGCGGACACCAGCGTGGCCCTGCTGGCCGGCGTGCCGGCGGGCGCGGCGGCGGTGCCCGACCAGCGCATCGCCGCCGCCGCCACGCCGGCCGCGCCGGCCACCTCGCTGCGGGTGCACTACCGCCGCGCCGACGGCAACCATGCCGGCTGGCAGATCCACACCTGGAACGCGGCGCAAAGTCCGAACTGGAACGCCGGCTGGAACGCCGCGGGCAGTGACGACTTCGGCGTCTACTACGACGTGCCGCTCGCCGCGGGCAGCGGCACGGTGGGCTTCCTGTTCCACCTGGGCGACACCAAGGACAACGGCGGTGCCGACCAGAGCTACGTGCTGCAATCCGGCGCCAACGAGATCTGGCGGCTGGAAGGCGACAGCACCAACTACACCAGCAACCCACGCCTGCTGCCGGTGCCCGACATCAAGACGGTGCGGGTGCACTACAAGCGCTTCGACGGCGCCTACAGCGCCTGGGGCCTGCACCTGTGGAACGGCAGCGGCCTGGACGTGGCCGCACTGCCCGCAGGACTGCAGATCGACCGCTGGAACCAGCCGGTGCCGCTGAGCGCCATGCCGGGCCATGCGGTCGGCGACGGCGAGGTGGTGTTCGACATCCCGGTGCTGAACCCGCAGGGTGACGTGAACCGCAGCGCGCTGGAATTCATCATCCACGGCATGCCGCCGCAGGAGAACGACAACGACGGCCGCGACGCCAACATCCGCGTGCCCTATGCGTCGCTGACGGTGCGCAACCAGCTGGGCCACATCTGGCTGGTCGAGCGTGATGCCCAGGTCTACACCGCCGCGCCGGATCTGCGCCAGGTGTCCACCACCGACGCCCGCGCGGTCTGGCTCAACCGCAGCCTGGTCAAGTGGCCGCGCCTGGCTGCCAGCGGCAGCGTGCGCCTGTACCACTCGGCCACCGGGCAGATCCGCCTGGGCCTGGACCAGCCGGTGCAGGGCGCCGACGGCTTCATCACGCTCGATGCCTTCACCGGCAGCGTGCCGGCGGCCGACGCGCAGCGTTTCAAGTGGGTGGCCAGCGGCGCGGTGTTCCAGGTGCGCCCGGCCGATCTGACCCGTCTACCGGCCCTGCACCAGCAGCAGCTGGTGCTGGTGCAGGAAGACGCCACCGGCCGTGTGCAGAACGCGACGACGGCCCAGATCGCCGGCGCGCTGGACGACCTGTACACCGCCGCCGAGGCCGTGCCCGACCTGGGCGCCGTGGTGGCCGGCGGCAGCACCCGCTTCAAGCTCTGGGCGCCCACCGCGCAGGCGGTGTCGGTAGTGCTGACCACGCCGGTCAGTGGCTCGCCGCTGCTGAGCCGCACCACCACCGAGCCGATGACCCGCGATGCCGCCACCGGCATCTGGCAGCTCAGCAAGCCCGGCAACCTGCAGGGCGCCAGCTACCGCTACCAGGTGCAGGTGTTCGTGCGCGGCGTCGGCCTGGTGCGCAACCTGGTGACCGACCCCTACGCGCTGGGGCTGACCCAGGGCGGCCAGCAGAGCGTGGTGGTCGACCTGCAGTCGCCCGCCACCAAGCCGCCGGGCTGGGACGGCGACCTGCCGCCGGCCACGGTGGCCGCCCCGGCCGACCTCAGCATCTACGAGCTCCATGTGCGCGACTTCTCGGCCAGCGATGCCAGCGTGCCGGCCGCCCGGCGCGGCAAGTACCTGGCCTTCACCGAGACCCAGTCCAACGGCATGCGCCACCTGGCCGCGCTGGCCCAGGCCGGCCTGACCGACGTGCACCTGCTGCCCGTCTTCGACATCGCCAGCGTCAGCGAGAAGGGCTGCACCACGCCCGCGCCCAGCGGGGCGCCCGACAGCAGCAGCCAGCAGGCGACGGTGGCCGCCACGGCCGGCACCGACTGCTTCAACTGGGGCTACGACCCGCACCACTTCAGCACGCCGGACGGCAGCTACGCCAGCAGCACGGCCGACCCGCTGGCGCGCATCGTCGAGTTCCGGCGCATGGTGCAGGCGCTGCACGGCGTGGGGCTGCGGGTGGGCATGGACATGGTCTACAACCACACCACCGCCTCGGGCCAGAACAGCAACTCGGTGCTGGACAAGGTGGTCCCCGGCTACTACCACCGGCTCAACGGCAGCGGCGGTGTCGAGCGCTCCACCTGCTGCGAGAACACCGCCGCCGAGAACCGGATGATGGCCAAGCTGATGATCGACTCGGCCGTCACCTGGACGCGCGACTACCGCATCAGCTCGCTGCGCTTCGACATCATGGGCCACCATCCGCGGTCGGTGATGGAGGCGCTGAAGGCCCGCGTCAAGGTCGCCACCGGCCGCGAGGTGCAGATCGTCGGCGAGGGCTGGAACTTCGGCGAGGTGGCCAACGGCGCGCGCTTCGTGCAGGCCGAGATGCTGTCGCTCAACGGCTCGGGCATCGGCAGCTTCAACCCGCTGATCCGCGATGCGGTGCGCGGTGGCGGCTGCTGCGACTCGGGCAATGCGCTGGTGTCCAACCAGGGCTACGTGAACGGCTTCTTCTACGACCCCAACGGCAGCGCCGCCGGCCAGAGCCGCGGCGAGCTGATGTGGCAGGCCGACCGCATCAAGGCTTCGCTGGCCGGCTCGATCCGCAGCTTCCAGATGCAGACCAGCTGGGACGCCGTGCTGCGGCTGGAGCAGATCGACGTGGGAGGCATCCCTGCCGGCTGGGTGCTGGAGCCGGGCGAGGTGGTGAACTACGTGGAGAACCACGACAACCTGACCCTGTTCGACAACAACGCCTACCGCCTGCCCACCGGCACCAGCCGCGAGGACCGGGCCCGGGTGCAGATCCTGGCCAACGCCATCAACACCTTCAGCCAGGGCGTGCTGTACTTCCATGCCGGCACCGACACGCTGCGCAGCAAGTCGCTGGACCGCAACAGCTACGACAGTGGCGACTGGTTCAACCGCCTGGACTGGACCTATGCCGACAACAACTTCGGTGTCGGCCTGCCGCCCGCCCGGGACAACGCCGACAACTGGCCGCTGGCGCGCCCGCTGCTGGCCAATCCGCTGATCAAGCCGGGCGCCGCCGAGATCGCCTGGACCCGCGACGCCTTCCGCGACCTGCTGCGCATCCGCCAGAGCAGCACCCTGCTGCGCCTGCGCACCGCCGAGGACATCAAGGCGCGGCTGAGCTTCCTGAACACCGGCTCGGGCCAGGAGCCCACCGTGCTGGTCGGGCGGCTCAACGGCGTGGGCTACCCCGGCGCCAACTTCGACGAGCTGGTCTACCTGATCAACGTCGACAAGACCGACAAGCAGCTCACGCTGCCGGCGCTGGCCGGGCGCGCACTGGAGCTGCATCCGGTGCACACCGCCGCCGGTGCCGCGGACCGCCGTGCGGCGCTGGCTGGCTTCGACCGTGCCACGGGCCGCTTCAGCCTGCCGGCGCGGACAGCCGTGGTGTTCGTGGCGCGCAGCGCGCCGTCCAAGTGAAGGGTTCCGCCATGCCATCTCTCCGCTCCCACTTGCCCCCAGCCATCCGTCGGCTGGGCCCGGGCCTGATCGCCCTGTCCCTGGCCGGCGCGGCGCAGGCCGCCGTCGAGGTCGACACCACCGGCATCCGCAGCCACGGTCTGCTCGGCGACGAGGGCAACACGGTGCTGCAGATCGACATCGGCGCGTTCACCCGGCTGCATGCGCTGGACTGGTCGGTGCGGCTGGAGGCCTTCGCCCCCAGCACCCTGGCCGAGCTGCAGGTCAGCTTCGGGAGCAGCGGCGGCCTGGACATGGTGACCCTGGCGCCGGCCGCGGCCGACGGCTTCAGCGGCACCGGCGACTACGGCGGCACGGTGGACCTGCGCGACCTGGGCCTGGCCGCCGGCGCGGATGGCCTGCTGCGCATCGAATTCAGCGAGGCCTACAAGGACGCCGCCAGCGGCGTGGCAGACGGCCAATGGCTGTCGGGCGCGCTGCGCTTCGAGGTCAGTCCCGTGCCCGAGCCGGCCAGCGCCGGCCTGGCACTGGCCGGTGTGGCGCTGGTGGCGCTGGTCGCCGGTCGCCGTCGTCAACCCCAACCGCCCGCGATGCGGGCACCGAGGAGCCTGTGATGAAGTTCTCTCCCCCGCTGCTGGCCGGCCTGGCCCTGAGCGCTCTGCTGGGTGGTGCCCAGGCGGCCACCGGCACCTGGGCCGGGTTCGTCGGCATCGATGCCGATGCGGCCGGACCGGGGGCCACGCAGTGGCATGACACCGGACCCTGGACCAGCGACCTGCTGCCCGACTTCGGCAGCGCCAGCCTGGGCAGCTTCACCCAGGGTGGCAGCGCCTGGCTCAGCGGCGCCGACCTGTTCGTCTGGAAGAACAGCGGCGGTGACGTGACCGGCGCGCGTGCCTACTGGCGTGTGGACGGCGGCGCCTGGCAGGAACTGACGCTGAACTGGGGCAGCAACGTGCCGCTGACGGTGCCCGGCACCGCCAGCACCACCGGCGGTGGCGAGGACCAGAGCTGGCGCCTGACCGGTGCGCAGATCGACTTCCTGTCAGGTGTGCAGCCCGGCCAGCATCAGCTGCAGGTCTACTTCAAGGCCTTGACCAACGAAGGGGACCGGTTCAATGGGTCGGCCGACGCGCCGTTCTCGGCCGGCTTCAGCGTCAGCGCCGTGCCCGAGCCCGCCACCATGGCGCTGTGGCTGCTCGGCCTGGGCGCCATCGGCCTGGGGGCGCGGGGCCGGCGCGCCGCGGCACCCTGAGGCCCGGCGTGCACGGCGGCCGCGCCGGCTGATCAGCGCGCCTCGTTCTGCGAGAACACCAGGGTCATCGTGGCCGGGATGCGGCCGTTGTCCAGCGGCAGCTGGCGGGTCTTGTCGATGGCGCGCAGCACCGTCTCGTCCCAGGCCGGGTTGCCGCTGGGCTTGCTGATGCGGCGACCGACGATGCTGCCATCGGGCGCGCAGCGCACTTCCACCTCGGTGACCGGGTTGCCGCGCTCGCGGTCGGGTTGCACGATGTTGGGCAGGATCGCCGCCTTGATGCGGCCGGCGTAACCCGCGGATGGCGCGGCATCGGCCTTGGCGCTGCCGGTGGCCGTAGCCGCGCCAGTGGCGCCTGCCTGGCCCAGCATGCGCTTCAGGTTCTCCTCCCGCAGCCTGGCGATCTGCTCGGCCTGGGCCTTGGCCTCGGCATCCGCCCTGGCCTTGGCGGCGGCCGCCTTCTCGCGTTCGGCCTTGTCGCGTTCCTTCTGCGCGGCCAGGTCCTGCTGGCGCCTGGCCTCGCGGGCCTGCTCGGCCTTGGCCTGTTCTGCCCGCTTCGCTTCCTGCTGGCGCTTCGCCTCCTGGGCTTCCTCGAGGCGTTTGGCCTCCAGCCGCTCCTTCAGGCGGCGCGCTTCGTCCGCTTCCTTCGCCCGCTGCTGGGCTTGGGCCTTTTCCAGCGCGATCTCGGCATCGCGGGCGGCCTGGCGTTCGGCCGCGGAGGGGCCGGGCGGCTGCGCAGGGGCGGGCGGTGGTGGCGCGGGTGCCGGCGCCGGCGGCGGTGCGACCTCGGCCGGGGCCGGTGCGGCCACCTGGGGCACGGCCGACCACAGCTCGGCGCTGACCACCACGTCGGATGTGGGCAGGCGCCAGTTCAGCCCCAGGGCCAGCGCGCCGATCAGGCCGCCATGGGCCAGCAGGGCCAGCGCTGCGCCGATGCCCAGGCGGCTGTCCTGCCGCGGCAGCAGGGCGTCATGGCTGGCGGCCAGGGCACCCATCAGCCGCCTTGCTTGACCGACAAGCCCACCCGCTGCACGCCGCTCTTCTGCAGCACATCCATGGCGCGCACCACGGCCTCGTACTTCACCGATTTCTCGGCCGAGATCACCACCGGCACCTTGGCATTGCCGGCCTGCAGGGCCTTCACGTCATTGGCCAGGGCACGCAGGCTGGTGGGCTTGGGGTCGCCGCCGTCCAGGCGCAGGCGCAGCTTCTCGTCGCTGCCGACGATCACCTCCACCACGCTGTCGGGCCGCTGCGCCGCCTTGCCGACAGTGGGCAGGTCGACGACGCCGACGCTGATCATCGGCGCGGTAACCATGAAGATGATCAGCAGCACCAGCATCACGTCGATGAACGGCACCATGTTCATCTCGGCCATCGCACGGCGGCTGCGACGCCCGCCGCCGCGGCTGACGACGCCCGGCATGGCTAACGCCCCGGCGCCGCGGCCGGGGGTGCCGAGGCGTTGCGCTGCAGGATGTTGGAGAACTCCTCGATGAAGCTCTCCAGCTGGATGGCGATGCGGTCGATGTCGCGGGC
>CALMIF010000490.1 GCA_937864045.1 uncultured Aquabacterium sp.
CAGGCACAGGTTGTACATGGCCGGCACCATGATGGTGTGGCTGATGCGCTCGGCCTGCAGCAGGGCGATGAAGGGCGCGGCCTTGAACGCCGGCACCACCACCACGCAGCCGCTGACCGCCAGCATCGTGAGGATCACCGCCACCAGGCCGGTGACATGGCTGGCCGGCACCGCCAGCGCGGAGCGCTCGCCCGTGGTGCTGCTCAGCCGCATGCCGGCCTGGTAGTGCAGCACCGAATGCACGAGGTTGGCGTGCGTCAGCATGGCGCCCTTGGGGTGGCCGGTGGTGCCCGAGGTGTAGAGGATCACCGCCACCGCGTGTTCACCCGGTTGCGCCACCGGCGGCGGTGCGTCGGTGCAGGCCATCAGCGGGGCCAGCGGCTGGCAATCGGTGGCATCGCCCACGCTGATGTGCAGGCGCAGGTCGGGCGCCTCGTCGCCGCGCGGCGCACGCTCGGCCAGATCGGCGTCGATGACGATGGCCGACGCGCCACACTGGCGGGCGATGTACGCCAGGCCCGGCCGCTGCTCGCGCACGCCCACCGGCACCGCGATCGCGCCCAGGCGCTGCAGCGCCAGCAGCACCAGGATGAACTCGGGCCGGTTGTCGATGAACAGCAGCACGCGTTCACCGGCCTGGATGCCCTGCCCCGCGAAGCCGGCGGCCAGGCGGGCGCTGGTCGCGTCACATTGCGCATAGGTCAGTCGCGTATCGCCGCAGACCACGGCCTCTGCCGCCGGCGTGCGGGCGGCGCTGTCGGCGAACAGCTGCCACACGCTGGTGGGCCGCGGCGTGAAGGTGGCGACGACGCGGTCGCCGAACCAGGCTTCGTGCCGCAGGGCCGGCACCGGGTAGTCCTGCCAGTGATCGTGAGCGGCCATGTCAGTGCGCCGCTGCGCCAGCGGTGGCGTTCGCGCCGCGCTCGATGATGAATTCGGCATCCACCAGCTTGCGCGAATGGTTCTGGTCGCTCTGGGCGATCAGCACGCTCACCGCCGTGCCCTTCAGCCCGGCGATCACCTCGCCCAGGCGCTTGCTCAGCGCCGGCGCCACGCCCTCGAAGGGCTCGTCCAGCAGCAGCAGCCGGGTGCCCACCGCCAGCGCACGGGCCAGCGCCACCAGCTTCTGCTGGCCGCCCGACAGCAGCAGCGCGCGCCGGTCCTTCATTTCCTTCAATTCGGGCAACACGCTGTAGACCAGGGCCAGGCGCTGGTCGACCTTCAGCGCCTTGTTCACCCACACCGGCACGAGGATGTTCTCCTCCACCGTCAGCTCGGGCACCAGGCCGCGGTCCTCGGGCATGTAGCCGATGCCGAGTTCGGCACGGGCATGCCTGGGCAGCGTCGCCAGGTCCTGGCCATCGAAGCTGATGCGGCCCTGGCTGGCCGCGAGGTGGCCCATCACCGTGCGCAGCGTGGTCGTCTTGCCGGCGCCGTTGCGGCCGATCAGGCCGACCATGGTGCCGTCGGCCACGGCCAGCGACAGCCCGCGCAGCGCCACCACCGACTGGATGGACACGTGGATGCCTTCGATCTTCAGCATGTTGCGGGCTCTCTCATTCGGCGATCAATTCGCCCGTCACATAACGCCGCACGTCCTCGGCCGCCAGCGCCACCGCTGGCACGTCGTCGGCGATCACGCGGCCGGCGTAGAACGCGATCACGCGGCTGGCGTGCTTGGCGACGATGTCCATGTCGTGCTCGACGAACAGCACCGTGGTGTTCGCCTCCTGGCCCAGGGCGTCCATGATGGTGGCCATCATCGGGAACTTCTCCTCGGCCGACACGCCGCTGGTCGGCTCGTCCAGCAGCAGCAGTTTGGGGTGGCCGGTCAGGGCCATGGCGATGTCCAGCAGCTTGCGCACGCCGCCGGGCAGCTCGGCGGTGCGGCGGTTGCGGTGCTCGATCAGGCCGAAGCGCTGCAGCAGCTGCTCGGCGCGCTGGATGGCCGCGGGGCGGCGCGCCGGCTGCCAGAAGCTCAGGCGCCGGTCGTGGCAGGCGTTGGCCACCAGCATGTTGTCCAGCGCCGTCAGGTCGCCGTAGAGCTGCGGGATCTGGAACGAGCGCGCCACGCCCAGGTGGGTGATGGCCCGCGGCGCCAGCGGCGTGATGTCCTGCCGGTCCAGCGTGATGCGGCCGGTGTCGGGCTTGAGGTAGCCGGTGACCATGTTGACGAAGGTGGTCTTGCCCGCGCCGTTGCTGCCGATCAGGCTGACCCGCTCGCCGGCCTTCACCGCGATGTTCACGTCGCTGGCCGCGACCACTGCGCCGAAGCGCTTCTGCAGGCCCGTGGCTTCCAGGAGGTAGGTCACTTGGCATGCCCTTTCATCCACAGCGAACCGATGCCCCCGGGCAGGAAGCGGATCACGAACAGCAGGAACAGGCCCAGCACCAGCTGCCAGGTGTTGGGGAAATAGGCGCTGCTGAAGCTGCGTACCACCTCCAGCACGGTGCTGGCGACGAAGACTGCGGCCACGCTCTGCCAGCCGGCCAGGATGGCGACGAAGACGAACTCGCCGGACGTCGTCCAGAAGCTGAAGTTCGGCTCGATGTGGCCCAGGGCCAGCACCGCCAGGGCGCCGCCCATGCCGCCGCAGAAGGCGGCGAGGATGAAGTTGATCGTCATCGCCTCGCGCACCGAGCCGCCGAGGTATTCGACCCGCAGCTCGTTCTCGCGCACGGCCACCGTCACCAGGCCGCGGGTGGAGTCGAAGTAGATGCGCGCCAGCAGGGCCATCACCGTGGCGATGACCATCGTCACCGCGTACAGGATGTAGCCGTTGTGGCTGTCGGGCAGCTTGAAGCCCAGCAGGGTGGGCCGGCCGACGTTGAAGCCGTCGCTGCCGCCCATCACGTCGACCTTCATCAGCAGGCCGTACATCACCATCGACAGCGCCAGCGTCAGCATCGCGAAGAAGATGCCGCGGTAGCGCGACAGCAGCGGCGCGAACGGCGCCGACACCAAGGTGGCGACGACACCGCCGGCGAGCGTGAGGCCCAGCACGTCGGTGAAGCCCAGCTTGTTGTAGACCAGCGCCGCGGTGTAGCCGCCCAGCGCCAGCATCATGCCCTGGCCGAAGGGCACGACGCCGCCACGCATCAGGCCGACGATGCCCAGCGACACCAGGCCGTTGGCCGCGGCCATGGTCACCAGGAAGGTGAGCCACTTGGGCGCGAACAGGCCGGCGATGCACAGCAGGGCGCAGAAGGCGATGCCCACCATGACCGTGCGGCCGTGGCCGACGCCGCCGGTGGCGGGGTTGGCGGCCACGGGGGCGGAAGCAGAGAGGGATGCGGCCATCAGATTTTCCTCGCCTGGATGCGCTGGAACAGCCCTTCGGGCCGGAACACCAGCACCACGGCCATCACCAGGTAGATGGAGAACAGCTCGGCCACCGGCGCGGTGTGCACGGCCACCGAGCGCGCCAGGCCGACGATCAGCGCGCCCACCGCCGCGCCCTCGATGCTGCCCAGGCCGCCGATGATGACGACGGCAAACGACACGATGATCACGCCCACCGACACGCCAGGCTGCACCGAGATCATCGGCGCGGTGAAGGCGCCGCCCAGCGCGGCCAGGAAGATGCCGATGGCAAACGCCACCATGTAGACCCGCGAGACGTTCACGCCCATGCTGGACGCGACCTCGGGGCTGTGGATCACCGCCAGCACGATCTTGCCCTGGCGCGTGCGGTTCAGCCCCCACCACACGGCCAGGCCCACCGTCACCGCCAGGCCCACCAGCATGAAGTCGTAGCCGACGTAGCTCTGCACGCCGATGTCGATGTTGCCGAACAACGCGTAGGGCTCGGAGACGAAGTACGGGTTGGCGCCCCAGACCAGCTTGGTCACGTCCTCCATGATCAGGAAGAGCGCGTTGGTCGTCAGCACCAGCAGCACCTCGTCGCGGCCGTAGAAGAAGCGCAGCAGGCCGCGCTCGACCAGGGGCGCGATGAAGGCGGCGATGGCCACGGCGGCCAGCAGCATCGCCACCAGCGACATCCAGGGCGAGAACTTCATGCCCGCGGCCCAGGCCACGGTGGTGGCCGCGCCATAGGCGCCCAGGGCATAGAAGCTGCCATGCGCGATGTTCAGGATCTTCAGCACGCCGAACACCAGCGTGAGCCCGAGCGCGACGATGAACAGCCACGACGCGTAGGTCAGGCCGTCGATGAGGATGGTGATGAGCCCGGCCATGTGGCGATGCTCCATTCGAAGAGGTCAGAGCGGTGCCCGCGGCCTGCGCGGGCACCCGTCATGCGGCCGTCAGGCCGCGTCCGAGAGACTCAAGGACATCCTTTGGCGCCCGGGAATCCGGCCTTGATCCAATCTTCCGACTTCATGTTCGCCGGCGGGTTCACGCATTCGGCTGGGAAGCGCACGATGTCCTCGAGCATCACCATCTTCTTGGCTGCGTCGTACTTGGTGCGGCCGATCGCCGTTTCCTGCACCGCCTGCTGGCCGCCGCCCAGGGCCATGCGGATCTTGCCGGCGGGCGACTCCCATTCCGAGTTGCGCATGGCCGTGGCCAGCTGCTCGGGCGTGGGCTTCTTGCCGCCGTTGGCGGCCATCGCCTTCTCGGCCGCCAGCTTCAGGCCCAGCAGGCTCTGCACCATGCGGTACGGGGCCTGCACCGGGTAGACGTTGTAGGCCTTGCTGTACAGGTCCCACCACCAGTCGTTCAGCGCGCTCTTGGGCGACATGTGGCCATAGGCGCCGCGCGCGCCCAGGATCACGCCGTCGGGCATCTTGTCGCCCAGGCCGGGCAGCACGTGGTCGCCGGCCGACAGCAGCACTTGCGTGCGCTTGAACAGGCCGCGCGGGCCGGCCTGCAGCACGAAGGCCTGCAGGTCGCCGCCCCAGAGGCTGCTGTGGGTCACGTCGGCGGGCTTGGCCATCAGCGCCGAGATCTCGGTGCCGTACTGGCCGGCGCCGAACTTGGGCAACTGGTCCTCGCCCGGCTTGGCGCTGGGGAACAGCTTCTCCATCGACCAGGTGAAGTCCTTCTTCGAGTCCTGGCCCCAGGCGTAGTCCTGGTTGATCATGTTGAAGGTGTCGGCCTTGATGTTCTTGGCCTTCAGGTAGCGCGCCAGCGCCACGTTGTCCATCGCGCCGTGGCTGGCGGTGCGGAACACGTACTGGAACTTGTTCTCCTCGAAGATGCGCGGCGTGCCGCAGTCGTAGAGGATCAGGGTCTTCTTCATCTCCTCGGCCGCCGGCGCCACGGCCAGGCAGTCGCCCGAGCTGACATAGCCCACCACCACGTCGACCTTCTCGCGGTCGTACAGGTTCTTCAGCTCCTGCACCTGCTTGGTGGCACCGCCGTTCTCGTCCACGTAGACGAACTCCAGCTTCATGCCGCCGAAGCCGGGCTTGTTGTAGGGCGCCGGCGCCGCGCCCTTGTTGAAGGCGTCGAGCAGCACCTTGGCGCCATTGACCGCCGGGATGCCGAAGCTCTCGGCCGCCTGGCCGGACAGGAAGCTGACGATGCCGACCTTGAAGGTCTCCTGCGCCTGGGCGCCGGTGGTGAAGCCCGCGGCGCAGACCGCCCTGCGGCTGCCAGCAGCCGCAGGGCGGACTTCGGTGCTTGGGAACGGATCATGGGAGGTCTCCTCGGAAGTCGCCCGGATCGGGCATTGGGGAACATCAGGCCGGCTGGGCGACGGGCGTGTCCATGCGGAGCCCGGCCATCGCGAAGCCGCGTTGAAAATCGACCATGTGCTTGCGTGTCCACTCGGCCGCCGCATCGGCATCACGCGCACGCAGCGCCGCCAGCGTGTGGTGGTGGGCATCCAGGTTGCGGGCGCTGCCCTGGGGCAGGCGCTCGAAGATCTGCAGCAGCGTGGGGTTGTAGAGCAGGCTGATCGGCTCGCGCGCCAGCATCAGCGCATGGTTGTGGCTGGCGCGGCCGACCAGGGTGTGGAACTCGGTGTCCAGCGCGGCCTGCGCCGGCAGGCCGGGCTCTGCATCGGCGGCATCGACATTGGCCTGCAGCAGGGCCAGGTCGTCGTCGGTGGCGTGCTGGGCGGCCAGGCGTGCGGCGAGTGGCTCCAGGGTCAGCGCCACGTCCCACAGTTCCTGAAAGGTGGTCTGGTGCAGCAGCAGCAGGCGCATGGCACGCGGCGCCAGCTCGTGCATGCCGGGCAGGCTGACGAACAGCCGCCGGCCTTCGCGGCGCTGCAGCAGGCCCTCCTGTTCGACCTGGCGGATCGCCTCACGCACGGTGCTGCGGTGCACGCCGAAGCGCTCGGACAGCTCCTGCTCGGTGGGCAGGGCCGCACCGGGCGGCAGCGCGCCGTCGAGGATGGCGCGCTCGATCGCCGCCGACACCGCCTTGTAGGCCGGCTCGACGACGACACGCTGGAACACCTGGGCCCCGGGCTGGGCTTGCATGCGGAATGGCTCCGATCGAAGGCTGACGCGTTGGGGCGCGATCTTTGTCCGACAAACGGATTGCTGGAACCTTGTTAACCCGGAGCAGGCCTGTCGACTGCGGGACAAGCTGGCGGCGCTGCGGTCGCAGCCGGCACCACTGCAGCGTCCGGGCAGGGAACCCAGGCGCGAGGATTCAGTCGCGCAGCCCGGCCAGGGCCTGCTGCGTGGCCTGCAGCCCCTGTGTCCACAGCGCGCGCTTCCAGGCGTCGGTGTCCGGGTAGAACGCGGCGCGCAGGTCGGCGCGGATCTGCGCCGCCAGTGCCTGATCGGCCTGCGGATGGGTGTGCAGCCAGTGGTCGGCGCGCAGCGACCGGATCATCTGCGGCAGCGGCACGGTGCCGAATGCCAGGCAGATGCCGGTGTCGGCCGGCGCCGGCGCCTCATCGGCCAGCGCCGCCTGGATCGGCCCGGTCATCGGGATGCTGGTCCAGGTGGCGGTGTCCACGGACGTGACACCGTCGCCCCACCAGGCGCGTGCCCGGGCCAGCGCCGGCCCGGTGTCGACGCTGGCGAAGATGCGCTCGCCCACGCCAAATGGGCCCAGCCCGGAATGCAGGTCGATCCAGGCCAGACGCCGCACCGGCGCGGCGTGCCGGCGCAGGACGGCGCGGAACACCGTGTTGCTCCAGGCCGGCCGGTGGCCGCCGAAGTACAGGCCCTGCGGATGGCTGTGCTGGCCCCGGGTGACCGCCATCTGCGCCCGGCGCGGGCCCATGGCGTCCAGCGCGGCCTGCAGTGCGGCCTCGTTGGCGGGCGGCGGGGGCCAGTCGGCGGGCAGCAACAGGTCGTGCACCGCGGCGTCGTCGGGGTGGTCGGGCAGGGGCTGGCCGAAGTCGATGAAATTGCGGTTGAGGTCGGCGTTGTCCTGGTTGACGCGCCGGCCATGGGCGAAGCCATGCGGGTTGACCGCGTGCACATGCAGCAGGGCGGTGCGCGGCCCGGCCAGCTGGCGCAGCGATTCACCCACCTGCAGCAGCCCGGCCTGGATGCCGCAGCCGCCGTGGCCCTCGACGCCATGCACCGCGCTGGTGGTCAGCAGCAGGGCGTCGGCATCGGCCGGGCCGTCGCGCAATTCGCCCGCCGGTTTGGCGGTGGGATCACGGGCGCAGCAGCGCTTCCGCGCCCGCTACGTCGACGAAAGCAAGGCGCAGGCGCTGGGTCTGCGCGCGCGGGTTCTCGCGCTGCCGGAGAAGGAACCCGGCCTGGCCTGGGCGGCGGAACTGGCTGCGGCAACGCCCGACCAGTCGGCCCTGCTGCCGGGCTTGAAGACCGCGGCCGCCAAGCTGCAGGAAGGACGCCTGTCGCTCAGCGTGGAGGCGCTGGACTCGGAACTGGCGCGCCTGGACACCCCGGCCGCGCCGCCGGACGGCCTGGGCAAGGCGGTGGTCAACCTGCTGACGCAGACGTTGAACCACCGCGAGGCCCTGGTCGAACTGATCGGCCTGCAGGGGGCGCCCCTGTCCGACGCCACCCATGCAGACCTGCGCCAGCGGCTGGTGAAGGCCACGCGCAAGGTGCTGACCGGCGTGATCGACGACAGCGTGCAGGCGCGCCAGCGCAGCATCGAGACCTACCAGGAGGGGCTGAGCTCGATCGCCGACACGGTGCGTTAGGCCGCCTGGCGGCGTCAGCGCAGCGCGTTCAGCAGCCCCGCCGTGCCCAGCAGCGCCAGCAGGCTCCACACGAGCTTGCGCATCTGCGCCTCGTCCAGCCGCAGGTAGATGTGCTGGCCCAGCCAGATGCCGGCCAGCGAGAAGGGCAGGGCCACGCCGATCAGCGGCAGGGCGGCGCTGGTCAGCAGGCCACCGGCGCCGGCCAGGGCCAGGGCCCACAGGTCGGTGAACAGGAAGTAGGCGATCAGCGTGGCCCGGCTGGTGGCCGCGGCCGTGGTGGCGAAGTAGAAGACGATGACCGGCGGGCCACTGATGCCCACCGCGCCGTTCAGCGCACCGGACACCGCGCCCACCGCCAGCGCGCCCGCCGGCCCGGGGGTCTGCTTCGGCGCCCAGCGCTGCGCCAGCCCGCCCAGCATCGCCACCGCGATCGCGAGCAGGCTGCCGGAGACCACCAGGCGCATCAGGCCGGCGTCCAGCGCGGCCAGCAGGCCCAGGCCCAGCGGCGTGGCCAGCAGGCAGCCGCCGATCACCCAGCGCAGGCTGCGCCAGTCGACCTGGCGCCAGACGGACGGCAGCAGGTGGGCGGTGGTCAGCAGCTCCAGCGCCAGAAAGGCCGGCACCACCTGCAGCGGCGGCAGGAACAGGCTCAGCCCGCCGATGCCCACCATCGCCGAGCCGAAGCCCGACACGCCGCGCACCACGAAGGCGGCCAGCGCGATGGCGCCGATGGCCGCCAGCTGGGCCGCGCCGAACCCCAGCAACTGCACCGGCGGCTTACTCGAAGAACTCGCCGGCCGCCGCCACCGGCGGCATGGCCCGGGCTTCCTCGGCGCGGCGCAGTTCCACCCGGCGGATCTTGCCGCTGATGGTCTTGGGCAGGTCGGTGAACTGCAGGCGGCGGATGCGCTTGTACGGCGCCAGCTTCTCGCGGCAGAAGGCCAGGATGCTGCGCGCCGTGGCCTCGTCCGGCGCATGGCCGGCGGCCAGCGTGACGAAGGCCTTGGGCACGGCCAGCTTCAGCGCGTCGGGGGAGGGCACGACCGCCGCCTCGGCCACTGCAGGGTGCTCGATCAGCACGCTCTCCAGCTCGAAGGGGCTGATGCGGTAGTCGCTGGCCTTGAACACGTCGTCGGCGCGGCCGACATAGGTGATGTAGCCCTCGGCATCACGCTGGGCCACGTCGCCGGTGTGGTAGTGGCCGGCGCGCATCACCTCGGCCGTCTTCTCGGGTGAGTCGGCATAGCCCACCATCAGGCCGGTGGGGCGGCCCAGCCGGTCGTCGGCCAGGGCCAGGCTGAGTTCGCCTTCCTCGGCCGGCTTGTCGTCGGGGTCCAGCAGCACCACGCGGTAGCCCGGCAGCGGCCGGCCCATCGAGCCGAACTTGATCGGCTGGCCCGGCGGGTTGCCGACCTGGGCGCTGGTCTCGGTCTGGCCGAAGCCGTCGCGGATGGTGATGCCCCAGGCCGCGCGCACCTGCTCGATCACCTCGGGGTTCAGCGGCTCGCCGGCGCTCAGCAGCTCGCGCAGCCGCACGGGCCAGCCGCCCAGCTGTTCCTGGATCAGCATGCGCCAGACCGTGGGCGGCGCGCACAGCGTGGTCACCTGCTTGGCCACCAGCACGTCGAGCACGCGCCGGGCATCGAAGCGGTTGTAGTTGTAGATGAAGATCGTGGCGCCGGCGATCCAGGGCGCGAAGAAGCAGCTCCAGGCGTGCTTGGCCCAGCCCGGCGACGAGATGTTCCAGTGCACGTCGCCCGGCTGCAGGCCGATCCAGTACATGGTGCTGAGGTGGCCCACCGGGTAGCTGGTGTGGGTGTGCTGCACCAGCTTGGGCTTGGCCGTGGTGCCGCTGGTGAAGTACAGCAGCAGGGTTTCGTCGGGGCGGGTGGGCTGCTTCGCGGTGTAGACCGGGTTGGCCGCGTCGGCGTCGGCATAGGCCAGCCAGTGCGACGCGCCCTCGGCCGCCCCGCCGACGACCACCCGCACCACCGGTCCCGGGGCATGGCCGTCCAGCCCGTCGAACTTGGCGGTGTGCGCCGGCGTGGTGACCACGGCCCGCACCCGGCCACGGGCGAAGCGGTCGATCAGGTCGTCGCGGCTGAGCAGCTGCGTCGCCGGGATCATCACCGCGCCGATCTTGATGCAGGCCAGCATCAGCTCCCACAGCGGCACCTCGTTGCCCAGCATCAGCAGCACGCGGTCGCCGCGGGCCACGCCCTGGCGCTCCAGCCAGTTGGCGACGCGGCTGCTGCGGGCCGACATCTCGGCGAAGGTCACCTTCTGCTCGCTGCCGTCGTCGGCCACGATCCACAGCGCGGGCGCATGGTTGTCGCGCGCCAGGTCGTAGAAGTGGTCCAGTGCCCAGTTGAACTGGTCCAGCTGCGGCCAGCGGAAGCCGGCGTGCGCGGTGGCCAGGTCGGTGCGGTGGGTGAAGAGAAAGTCGCGGGCGGCGCGGTATGCCGCGAGATTGGGATTGGCGGACATGGGCGTGGGTCTCCGGAATGCGGGTTCGGCGCCGATCATGCCCGCCGCGCCCGGCCATGCCCATCGGGGGCAGCCAGGGTTCACTTGATGGTGATGCCCTCGCGCGCCAGCCGGGCCACCAGGTCGGCGCGGGCCTGCGTCACGTCGCTGGGGCGTGCCGCCTTGGCGGCGGCCACTTCGCCAGCGGTGTCGGCCGGCCAGCCGGGCGGGGCGGTGTCGGCCGAGAAGGCGGTCACCATCCAGTTGGTGTCCTGGGCAATCTGCGCATCCGTCAGCCCGGCGTTGTTGACGCCCGGCACCTGCAGCAGGAAGGCCCGGCCCTCGGGCCGCTGCATGAACAGGCCCAGGTTGCCGCGCATCGTCGGCACCCCCTGGCCGGGCACGCCGGACGCGTCCATGCCGTGGCAGCCGGCGCAGTGCAGCACATGCAGGCTGCGCGGGTTGGTGCCGGCGGGCTGGGCCGACGCCACGGCGGCGACCAGCAGACCGGCCGCCATCGCCGCAGCGCCCCGCCCGGTCATGCTCACTCGCCCAGCAGTTGCCGGCGCTGATTGCGGCTCTGCGTCGGGTTGCCGGGCCTGGCCCGCGCCTCGGCCATGTCGGCCGCCGCGTAGGGCTTGTCGGCAGCGGCGCCCTGCAGCCCGCGCAAGTGGTTGGCGACGGCGGCCAGCGCCTCGTCGTCCAGCGTCGGCGCCATCGCCGGCATGCTGCCGACGAAGGGCTGGCCGTCCACCTTGATGGGCCCGGACAGCCCCTTCAGCAGCACGGTCGGCAGGTAGGCACGCTCGGCGCCCAGCTTCTGCCAGTGCACGCCCAGCAGGCTGGGGGCCAGGCCTGGCGTGCCGGCGGCCGAGTCCTGGTGGCAGATGGCGCAGCGCTGCTTGAACAGCGCCGCGCTGTCGGCGGCCAGCGCCGGCCCGGCTGCGGCCAGTGCAGCCGCCACCTGATTAGCGATGAACCTCAGCAACCCTGATTCCGCGTTCGGGCTGCCTGGG
>CALMIF010000491.1 GCA_937864045.1 uncultured Aquabacterium sp.
GTCCCAGCCCATTTCCTTGTGCACGGCACAGGCCTGGGCGGCGAAGGCCTCGTTGATCTCCAGCAGGTCCAGGTCGGCGGCGTTCCAGCCGGCGCGCTGCAGGGCCTTGCGGGCGGCGGGCACGGGGCCCATGCCCATCACCTTGGGGTCGAGGCCGGCGCTGGCGTAGCTGGCGATGCGGCCCAGGGGCTTCAGGCCCAGGGCGGCTGCCTTGGCCGCGCTCATCAGCACCACGCCGGCCGCGCCGTCATTGATGCCCGAGGCATTGCCCGCGGTCACCGAGCCGGCCTTGTCGAAGGCGGGACGCAGGCCGGCCAGGGCCTCGGCGCTGGTCTTCTTGTTGATGAACTCGTCGCTGTCGAACGCGATCGGGTCGCCCTTCTTCTGCGCGATCGAGACCGGCACGATCTCGTCCTTGAAGCGGCCGGCTTCCTGGGCGGCGGCGGCCTTCTGCTGGCTGGCCAGGGCCAGGGCGTCCTGCTGCTCGCGGGTGATGCCGTACTGCTTGGCCACGTTCTCGGCCGTGATGCCCATGTGGTACTGGTTGTACACATCCCACAGGCCGTCGGTGATCATGGTGTCGACCAGCTTCCAGTCGCCCATGCGCTGGCCGTCGCGGCTGTTGGGCAGCACGTGCGGCGCGGCGCTCATGTTCTCCTGGCCGCCGGCGATGACGATCTCGCTGTCGCCGTCGCGGATCGCCTGGGCGCCCAGCATCACCGCCTTCAGGCCAGAGCCGCAGACCTTGTTGATGGTGAAGGCCGGCACCTCCAGCGGCAGGCCGGCCTTGACCACCGCCTGGCGGGCGGCGTTCTGGCCCGAGCCGGCGGTCAGCACCTGGCCCAGGATGACTTCGTTGATCTGCTCGCCGCTCAGGCCGCTGCGCGCCAGCAGCGCCTTGATCACGGTGGCGCCCAGTTCGGGTGCGGCGGTCTTGGCCAGCGTGCCGCCGAACTTGCCGACCGCGGTGCGGGCGGCGGCGACGATGACGATCTCGGTGCTCATGGGGAAGTCTCCAGAAGGATGGAAGGAATCAGACAGGCTCTCAGGCCTTTTGTTTCACGTAGCGGCCTGGGGCGGCCTCGATGACCTTGTGACTGCGGTTGCCGTAGGCCTTGGGCGCGGCCACCTGCTTGCCAGCCTGTTTGCCCAGCCAGCCCGACCACACCGGCCACCAGCTGCCGGGCGTCTCGGTGGCGGTCTTGAACCAGTCGTCGGACGTGGCCGGCAGCTTGCTGTTGACCCAGTGGCTGCGCTTGTTCTTGTTGGCCGGGTTGATGACGCCGGCGATGTGGCCCGAGGCGCCGAGCACGAAGGTCTTGTCCTTGCTGCCGGCCAGCACCTCGGTGCTCTTGAACGCGGCCTGCCAGGGCACGATGTGGTCCTCGCGCGAGGCGTAGATGAACGTCGGGCAGGTGATCTTCGTCAGGTCCAGCGGCACGCCGCAGACGGTCAGCGCGCCGGGCTTGCGCAGCGCATTCGTCAGGTAGGTGTTGCGCAGGTACCAGCAGTACATCGGGCCCGGCAGGTTGGTCGAGTCGCCGTTCCAGTACAGCAGGTCGAACGGCGGCGGCGCCTCGCCCTTCAGGTAGTTGCCGACCACGTAGTTCCACACCAGGTCGTTCGGCCGCAGGAAGCTGAAGGTCGTCGCCAGTTCCTTGCCCTTGAGCAGGCCCGGGCCGCCGGGGGCCTCGGCGCCGATGGTCATGTCGCGCAGCTTGACGCTGGCCTCGTCGACGAAGACGTCGAGGATGCCGGTGTCGCTGAAGTCCAGCAGCGTGGTCAGCAGCGTCATCGACGCGGCCGGCTTCTCGCCGCGGGCAGCCAGCACCGCCAGGCCGCTGGCCAGGATGGTGCCGCCGACGCAGAAGCCCAGGGTGTTGATCGTCTCGGCGCCGGTGATGTCCTGCACCGCGGCGATGGCGGCGATCGGGCCACGCTCGATGTAGTCGTCCCAGGTGGTGGCGGCCAGGCTGGCGTCGGGGTTGCGCCAGCTGACGACGAAGACCCGGTGGCCGTTCTCGACGGTGTAGCGGATCACCGAGTTCTCGGGCTGCAGGTCGAGGATGTAGTACTTGTTGATGCAGGGCGGCACGAACAGCATCGGCCGCTCATACACCTTGGCCGTCAGCGGCTTGTACTCGATGAGCTGGAACAGGTCGTTCTCGAACACCACCGCGCCTTCGCTGGTGGCCACGTTGCGGCCGACCTCGAAGCTGCTCTCGTCGGTCTGCGACATGTGGCCCTGCTCGATGTCCTTCCACAGCAGCTGCAGGCCCTGGGCGATGCTCTCGCCCTTGGTCTCCACCGCCTTGGCCAGGGCCTCGGGGTTGGTGGCCAGGAAGTTCGCCGGGCTGGCGGCATCCACCCACTGCTGCACCGCAAAGCGGATGCGCGACCTGGTCTTGGCGTCACCCTGCACGCTCTCGGCCATCTGCATCAGCGTGCGGGCGTTCAGCAGGTAGGCCTGGGCGTACAGCGCGGCGGCCGGGTTCTTGGTCCAGGCGTCGCCCGCGAAGCGCTTGTCGCCCAGCGGCGCGGCGGGCGCGCCCTCCTTCTGGAACGACGTCAGCGCGCCGTTCCACATCGCCGTGGCCTGGGTGATGTAGTCGCTCTGCAGCTTCGCCATCGCGTCCATCGGCAAGCTCAGACCGGACATGGTCTTCCACATCTCGGTCATCGCGCTGCCGAAGGCCTGCACGTTTTGCTGGGCCGCCTGTGCAGCCTGGGCGGCTGCCTGGGTCATGGGGGCGAGAGGATCGGCGCCTGCTGCGGGCTTCTTGCTCATGCTTGTCTCCACCTGTGCCGGGCCACGCAAACCGCGTGCCCTTGTGCGATGCTGTGCCAAAGCACCGGTTGTAAGGCTTCTAGCTTACCCGATGATGACTCAATTTTTTGATAAGCGATATTACGTACCGCAATCTGAAATGCACATCGTTCCCATTGCCTGGATGTTCGTCGTCGTGCTGATGACCATCGCCGAGGCCACCTCGACCCAGGGCACCCTGCTGGGCGCCTTCTTCACCTTCGTGCTGTACGGCCTGCTGCCGCTGTCGATCGTGATGTACGTGCTCGGCACGCCCGGCCGACGCCGCGCCCGGCGGGCGGCCGAAGCCGCGGAAGCCGAAACAACCGTCTCAGCCAGCCAGAGCGATGCCGGCGGCCATGCGCCCGGTGACCGGCGTGCGCCGGTACGAGAAGAACCGTGATGCGCCCTCCACGGTGCACCAGCCACCGCCCGAGACCTGCCCCACGCCCAGCGCCCCAAGGCGCCAGCGCGCCAGCCCGACCAGGTCGGCGCGCCAGCGGGCGCTGCCATCAGGCCGCGGGCTGAAGCGGAACAGCGCCGCATGGGCCGGCGCCAGCTGTTGCGGATCGGCGCCGAAAGCCAGCAGCACGTCGGCGCCTACTTCGAAGGCCGCCGGGCCGATGCACGGCCCCAGCCACGCGAGCACGTCGGCCGGCACACAGCCGGCGGCCTCGCACAGCGCGGACACCGTGTTGTCGAGCACGCCGCCGGCCAGGCCACGCCAGCCGGCGTGGGCGGCGCCCACGGCTTTGCCATCGCGGCTGCAGAACAGCACCGGCAGGCAGTCGGCCACCAGCACGGTACAGGCCATGCCCGGCTCGGTGCAGATGCTGGCATCGGCACGCACCAAGGACGCGCCGGCTTGCAGGTGACCGGGCGACAGCCGCAGCACGTCGGCGCCATGCACCTGGTCCAGCCACACTGGCTGCGCGCCCAGCGCGTCGGCAAAACGGCTCTGGTTCTCGTGCACCGCCGCGGGGTCGTCGACGGCCGCGCCCGGCAGCACCGGCGGACGCAGGTTCAGGCTGTCGAACGGCGCCGCGCTGACACCGCCGGCACGCGTGCTCATCAGCGCCCACACGCCGGGCGGCGCGGGCCAGTCGGGGCGGATGGCGTCGGGCAGCCCGGCCCCGCCGGCTTCAGCCGGCATCCGGGCAGGCCGAGGGCTGGGTCTGGCTGAAGGCCGGCAGTTCCATGCAAGCCTTGAACACCCGCATCACGTTCGGCACGTGGTCGGTGCGGCAGTCGAAGCGCTGGGCGTTGAAGATCTGCGGCACCAGGGTCAGGTCGGCCAGGCCCGGCGTGTCGCCGTGGCAGAAGCGCCCGGGCTGCGCGGCCAGCTGCCGCTCCACCGCCTCCAGGCCGCTTTCCACCCAGTGGCGGTACCAGCGGTTCTTGTCGTCCTCGCTGAGCTTCAGGTCGTGCGTCAGGTAGCGCAGCACGCGCAGGTTGTTCAGCGGGTGGATCTCGCAGGCGATGTCCTGGGCGATGGCCCGCACCCGCGCCCGGCCCAGCGCATCGGCGGGCAGCAGCGGCGGCTGCGGATGCGTTTCATCCAGGTACTCGCAGATCGCCAGCGACTGCGTCACCAGGGCGTCGCCATCCTGCAGCGTGGGCACCAGGCGCGAGGCCGAGACACTGGCGTATCCGGCGTCCAGGTGCTCGCGCTTGACCAGGTGCACGGGGATGTAGTCGTAGTCCAGCCCTTTCAGGGCCAGCGCGATGCGCACCCGGTACGAGGCCGAGGAACGGAAGTAGTTGTAGAGCTTCATGCCAGCCCCTCGCCCCATGGGCACATGGGCCGATCCCCCGCGGGGATGGCGGGCCGGCTTGGGAGCGGCCCGGCGCTCGGCCCGCTCGCCGCAGATGCCACAGGACGTCTCATGCTCGGTCCTCCGCCAGTCAGCCCACGCGCACGCGCAGCGTGCCCAGGCCGGCGATGGTCGCTTCCATCAGGTCGCCCGCCACCACGGCGCCCACACCGGCCGGCGTGCCGGTGAAGATCAGGTCGCCCGGCTGCAGTGCCCAGGCCCTGGAGATGACCTCGATGGTCTCGGCCACGCTCCAGATCAGCTCGGACAGGTCGCCCTTCTGCCGCACCGCGCCATTGACGGCCAGCGTGATCGCGCCCCGTGTGAGGTCGCCAGCGTTGGCGGCCGGGTGCAGCGGGCCGATCGGGGCAGATTCATCGAAGGCCTTGCCGATCTCCCAGGGCCGGCCCTGCTTCTTCATCTCGTTCTGCAGGTCGCGGCGGGTCATGTCCAGGCCGATGGCATAACCCCAGATGTGGCGGTCCGCATCGGCCGCGGCGATGTCGCGCCCCCCGGTGCCGATGGCCACCACCAACTCCACCTCGTGGTGCAGGTTGGCGGTCTGCGTCGGGTAGGCCATCGCGCCGGTCGCGCCGTCGGCCACGTTGACCAGGCTGTCGGCCGGCTTCATGAAGAAGAACGGCGGCTCGCGGCCAGTGAAGCCCATTTCCTGCGCATGCTCGGCGTAGTTGCGGCCCACGCAATAGATGCGGCGCACGGGGAACTGACCGCCGCCGACGACGGGCACGGACGGGGTGGCGGGCGCGGGAATGACGAAGGACATGGCGGCGTGTGCAGAGTGGTTGGGCAGGAAGCGCCAACGATCATGCCATGGGCCACCGCTACACTTTCCCGATGATCGAGTTGCGCCGCATCAAGCATTGCCGCGATTGCGGCACCCCCGTCGCCTACCGGGTGCCCGACGACGACAACCGCGAGCGCGCGGTCTGCCCGGCCTGCAAGCTGATCCACTACGAGAACCCGTTGAACGTGGTGGGCACGGTGCCGGTGTGGGGCGAGCAGGTGCTGTTGTGCCGGCGCGCCATCGAGCCACGCCATGGCTTCTGGACCCTGCCGGCCGGCTTCATGGAGCTGGGCGAGACGGTGGAGGACGGCGCCCTGCGCGAAACGGCCGAGGAGGCCGGTGCCAACATCGAGCTGCAGGAGCTGTTCACGATGATCAGCGTGGTGCGCGTGGGCCAGGTGCACCTGTTCTACCGCGCCCGCATGACCGACACCGCGCTCGACCCCGGCCCCGAGACGCTGGAGGCCCGCCTGTTCCACGAGCACGAGGTGCCCTGGGACCAGATCGCCTTCCGCACGGTGAAGGACACGCTGCAGCACTTCTTCGCCTGCCGACGCGAAGGCCGCTACGCGCTGCGCTGCAGCAGCATCTGAAGTCCGGCGGCGCTGGCCTCAGGCCGGGCTGAGCGCGTCTTCGTCGTGCGCGACGTCCGCGACGACAGCGGCGGCGGCCAAAACCTCGGCCGATGGCGCACCCACGGCAGGTCCGGTGGCGGCGTCGAAGCCCAGCTGCCACAGGGCCTCCAGGTCGGCGCTGTCGCGCACGCCCTCGGCCGTGACCTGCAGGCCCACGGCCTGCACCAGGCGCACGAGGCCCTGCAGATGGCGCCGGGCGTCGGCCGCGCCGGGGCCGGTGATGCCGTTGACGAAGCGGCTGTCGATGCGCACGCAGTCCAGCCCCAGGTCGATCAGGCGGGGAATGCGCGCCAGGCCCTCGCCGGCATGCTCCAGCCCCAGCATCGCGCCCAGCGCGCGCCAGCGGCGCGCCACGTCGCGCACCAGCAGCGGCCGTTCCAGCGCCAGTTGTTCGGGCAGGTCGATCCACAGGCGGCAGGCGGCGTCGGGCGATTGCTGCAGCAGCCGCGCCACTGCCGCCACGAAACCGACCGACGACACCGACTGCGCCGCCACGTTGACACAGCGCGCCAGGCCGTCCTCGGCTATGGCCGCCAGCGCCAGCGCCACGGCACGCTCATCGACTGCAGCACACAGCCGGCCGCGTGTGACCAGGGCCAGCCAGCGGCTGGCCGGCTCCATCGGGCCGCCGGGGCGCAGCTGCACCCGCAGTGGGCAGTCCAGATGCAGTTGCCGGCCGTCGCCGGTGCGCACCGGGTAGGCCGCCAGCGCGACGCGGCCCTGGTCCAGCGCGCGGGTGATGCGGCGCTGCCAGGACGGCGCGGGCGGTGCCAGGCCGGCCTCCGCGGCAGGCGGCGATTCACCACCGTCGACGGGCGGGCGCTGGTCGGCTTCAGCCCGGCCCAGCGCCGCATCGGCCAGCGCCAGGGCCTGGCCGGCGTCCATCGGCAGGCCGGGCCCGGCAGGCGGCGCCAGGTCGACGGCACCGATCAGTACCCGGGCCTGGGCATCGATGGCGGCCAGCGGTCGCTGCAGGGCCTGGCCCAGGGCGACGGCGGTCTCGCGGGCCAGGCCACCGACCGGCAGCAGCAGGCCGAATTCGGCACCACCCAGCCGACCGGCGACGCAACGGCCGTTGCGGTCGGGATAGGCCTGCAGGGCCTCGGCGATGGCCAGCAGCGCCCGGTCGGCCGCCGCATGGCCGACACGGATGTTCAGCCCCTGCAGGTCATGCAGGCGCAGCAGCAGCAGACCGGATTCGTCAGGCAGGGTGCCATCGGCCAGCACGGCGTCGAGCATGGCGGTGAAGTGCCGCCGGTTGGGCAGGCCGGTCAGCGGATCGGCATGCGCCTGGCGCCGCCACTGCTCCAGTTGCTCGGCCTGGGCGTCGAACAGTGCCTGCTGGCGCTCGCGCAATGCGCGCACCGTCTGCGCCAGGGGGCGCAGTTCGGGAGCGGTCAGGCCGTCCAGATCGACCGGCAGGTCCTGGGCATCGGGGTGGTCAGACAGCGCAGTGCCGCCAGCCGCGCCGGGCAGGGGCAGGTCGAGCAGGCGCCCGGCGTCACGCGCCAGGCTACGGCGCCCTGACCACATCCCGGCCGCCAGCCCCAGCCCGCCGGCGCCAGTGGCGGCCAGCAGCGGCAGCCCCGCACCGAGGCCCCAGGCCAGCAGCAGGGCCGCACAGGCGCAGGCCACCACCCAGGCCACGGGCCGGGCAGCCTGCAGGACGGGATCGGCGTGGGCGGAGGAGTCCAAGGGCGGTGGGCGTGCGCAGGGCACGCCGGGCAGCAGCGACGGCGGGTGGCCCAGGCACCGCGCGACACGCGGCGTCCGGTCCAGCCCTGCAGTCGTTGTCGGCCCCCCGGGCGCGAACTTGAATCGGACCGTGAAGTCCGTCGCGCCTTGTCAGCGCGGGCTCAGCGCCGCGCCGGCGGCAGGTCGGTGCAGCTGCCGTGGGCCACTTCCGCCGCCATGCCGATGCTTTCGCCCAGCGTGGGGTGCGGGTGGATGGTCTTGCCGATGTCCACCGCGTCGGCGCCCATCTCGATGGCCAGGGCCACCTCGCCGATCATGTCGCCGGCATGCGTGCCGACAATGCCGCCGCCCAGGATGCGGCCATGGCCGTGTGCTTCCGGGCTGTCATCGAACAGCAGCTTGGTGAAGCCCTCGTCGCGGCCGTTGGCGATCGCCCGGCCCGAGGCCGTCCACGGGAACAGGCCCTTCTTCACCTTGATGCCCTTGGCCTTGGCCTCGTCCTCGGTCAGGCCGACCCAGGCCACCTCGGGGTCGGTGTAGGCCACGCTGGGGATCACGCGGGCGTCGAACTGCGCCTTGCTGTCGCCGGCAGCGACCTCGGCCGCCACATGGGCCTCGTGCACCGCCTTGTGCGCCAGCATCGGCTGGCCGACGATGTCGCCGATGGCGAAGATGTGCGGCACGTTGGTGCGCATCTGCACGTCCACCGGGATGAAGCCGCGGTCGCCGACGACGACGCCGGCCTTGTCGGCGCCGATCTTCTTGCCATTGGGCACCCGGCCCACGGCCTGCAGCACCAGGTCGTAGACACCTTCGCTCTTCGTGCCGTCCAGCCCCTCGAAGCTGACCTTGATGCCGTCGGCCGTGGCCTCGGCACCCACGGTCTTGGTCTTGAGCATCAGCTTGTCGAAGCGGTGGGCGTTCATCTTCTGCCACACCTTGACCAGGTCGCGGTCGGCGCCCTGCATCAGGCCGTCGAGCATTTCGACCACGTCCAGCCTCGCACCCAGCGTCGAATACACCGTGCCCATCTCCAGGCCGATGATGCCGCCGCCGATCACCAGCATCGTCTTGGGCTGCTGGCGCAGCTGCAGCGCGCCGGTGCTGGTGACGATGCGGTCGTCGGCCGGCAGAAAGGGCAGCTTCACCGCTTCGGAACCGGCGGCGATGATGGCGCTCTTGAACCTGATGGTCTGCGTTTTACCGTCGGCCATCACGATCGACAGGTGGTGCGGATCGGCAAAGCTGCCGTCGCCCTGCACCACCGTCACCTTGCGCATCTTGGCCATGGCGGCCAGGCCACCGGTGAGCTTGCCCACCACCTTGTTCTTGTGCGCCAGCAGCTTGGACAGGTCCACCTTGGGCGCGGCGAACTCCACGCCCAGGTCGGCGAAGTGCTTCACTTCGTCCATCACCGCAGCCACGTGCAGCAGCGCCTTGCTCGGGATGCAGCCCACGTTCAGGCAGACGCCGCCCAGCGTGGGGAAGCGCTCGACCAGCACCACCTTCATGCCCAGATCCGCGGCGCGGAAGGCGGCGGAATAGCCGCCCGGGCCGGCACCCAGCACCAGCATGTCGCATTCCAGATCCGCGCCGCCGGCGTGGCTGGCGGCCTGCGGGGCGGCTGCGGCTGCGGGGGCCGGCGCAGCAGCCGCAGGCGCGGGTGCCGCAGTGGCCGATGTGGCTGCGGCGGCGCCGGCGGCCTCCAGCGTCAGCACCAGGCTGCCCTGGCTCACCTTGTCGCCGATGCCGAGCTTGAGTTCCTTCACCACGCCGGCGTGGCTGGAGGGAATCTCCATCGAGGCCTTGTCGCTTTCGACCGTGATCAGGCTCTGGTCCACCGCGATGGTGTCGCCGGGCTTGACCAGCAGCTCGATCACCGCCACGTCCTTGAAGTCGCCGATGTCGGGCACCAGCACGTCGATCAATGCCATGTGTGTCTCCTGTTGGTTGCGTCCGTCGTCACAGAACAATGCGACGGAAGTCGGCCAGCAGGCTGGCGAAATAGACGTTGAAGCGGGCCGCGGCGGCGCCGTCGATCACGCGGTGGTCCCAGCTCAGGGACAGCGGCAGGATCAGGCGCGGCACGAACTGCTTGCCGTCCCAGCGCGGCTCCATGCTGCTCTTGCACACGCCCATGATCGCGACCTC
>CALMIF010000492.1 GCA_937864045.1 uncultured Aquabacterium sp.
CTGCGCGTGCTGGCCGAGATCCAGCTGGAGAAGATCCAGGCCGCGCTGGCCAGCGAGCAGCCGGCCTTCTGCGTCATCGACTCGATCCAGACCGTCTACAGCGACCAGCTGACCAGCGCGCCCGGCAGCGTGGCCCAGGTGCGCGAATGCGCGGCGCAGCTGACCCGGGCGGCGAAGTCCAGCGGCTGCACCATCGTGCTGGTCGGCCATGTCACCAAGGAAGGCGCGCTGGCCGGGCCGCGGGTGCTGGAGCACATCGTCGACACGGTGCTGTACTTCGAGGGCGACACCCACAGCAGCCACCGCCTGGTGCGGGCGATCAAGAACCGCTTCGGCGCGGTCAACGAGATCGGCGTGTTCGCGATGACCGAGCGCGGGCTCAAGGGCGTCAGCAATCCCAGCGCGCTGTTCCTGTCGACGCACGGTGCGCCGGTGCCCGGCAGCTGCGTGCTGGTGACGCTGGAGGGCACGCGGCCGCTGCTGGTGGAGATCCAGGCCCTGGTCGATTCGGGCGGCGTGAGCCCGCGGCGGCTGTCGGTGGGCCTGGAGCGCGACCGCCTGGCGATGCTGCTGGCGGTGCTGCACCGCCATGCCGGCGTGATGTGTGCCGACCAGGACGTGTTCGTCAACGCGGTGGGCGGCGTGCGCATCAGCGAGCCGGCGGCCGACCTGGCGGTGCTGCTGGCGATCCAGGGCAGCCTGCGCGGCAAGGCGCTGCCCAGCGGCTTCTTCGCCTTCGGCGAGGTGGGCCTGGCCGGCGAGGTGCGGCCGGCGCCGCGCGGGCAGGAGCGGCTGAAGGAAGCGGCCAAGCTGGGTTTCAGCATCGCGCTGGTGCCCAAGGCCAATGCGCCGAAGAAGCCGATCGAGGGCCTGACGGTGCATGCCGTCGAGCGCATCGAGGAAGCCATCGAGGTCGTGCGCGGCCTCTGACCCGCGCCACAACGGACACGAGCGAGACAGGCATGGATGCAAGACTGGGATGGGCGCTGGCGGTGGTGGCCGTGGCGCTGGGCTGGGTGCAGTACGGCTGGCGCGGCGTGGTGCTGGCGCTGTCGGTGGTGGTGTTCTGGCTGCTGCTGCAGTTCACCCGGGCACTGCGGGCGATGCGCACGGCCGGCGGCGCGCCGGTGGGCCGGGTGGCCAGCGCGGTGATGCTGCAGGCGAAGCTGAAGCCGCGCCTGCGGCTGATGGACGTGATCCAGCTGACGCAGAGCCTGGGCGAGAAGCTGGCCGACGAGGCGCCGGGCCAGCCCGAGACCTTCCGCTGGACCGACGACTCGGGCGCATCGGTGACGCTGCGCCTCAAAGGCGGTCGCGTCGTCGACTGGGACTTCAGCCGTCCGGCGGTCGACGAACCGCCGACGGCGGCCTGAGTCAGCCGAGGCGGCGCGCGCCGGCAGCGGCGGCGGCGGCCAACGCCAGCACCACCAGGGCCAGGCCGGAGGGTTCGGGCACCGGCGTGGCAGGGGGCGGCGGCGTCGGGGTCGGTGGCGGCGCGGGCGGCAGTGGCGGCGGCGGGGCCGGCACCTGCGGCATCGCGGCGGTGTAGACCGACGCATGCGACAGGCCGGCCCCCTGAACGCCGGGGATGTCGAAGCTGATCGTGGTGCCCGCGCTTCCGCCGTTCGGCAAGAAGTAGGCGGCCCAGTTGTTGCCGCCCTTGAACGTGAGCACGGCCGGGCCGTTGATGCTGCGCAGGAAGGTCAGCGTGCCCTGGCTGGCGTCGCCGGTCGACCGCAGCACGTCGAACAGCACGTTCGTCGAGCCACCGAGCACGCTCTCGTCCTTGTACTTTGTCAGGCCGAACACGCTCATGCCGTGCCAGGTGCTGCCGACGAGTTGCTGCAGCGCGGAGACGCTGTCGTTGCCGTTGATGTATCCCAGGCAATCGGTGGCATGGTTGCCCGACACGTTGGCCACGGCGCAGCTGCCAAGCTGGATCGGGCGGGCCTGGGCGGCGGCGGCGGTCAGCAGGGCCAGCGCACAGAGGGCACGGGGGTTCGGGACACGGCGCATGGCAGAGGGTCAGGTTGGACGACGACGACGCCTGGCGCCACCGCAATCGCGGCACCGGGCACAGGCCCGCAGTGTTGGCCCGACCTGCGCAGCGGCGGCGTGCAGACTGCACAAGCCGGGCGCTGCCGCGACGTGCCCGCCCGCCAGGCGTGACTTCCGACCACCCCATCTCCGCCGCGGGGGCCCACCTATAATTACGGTTTGTCCAAATCACCCGAAAGCACAGGAGTCAACCGATGTCCATGTCCGACCGCGACGGCAAGATCTGGATGGACGGGCAGATGGTCGACTGGCGCGACGCCAAGATCCATGTGCTGAGCCACACCCTGCACTACGGCTGTGGCGCCTTCGAGGGCGTGCGGGCCTACAACACGCAGCAAGGCACAGCCATCTTCCGGCTCCAGGAGCACACCGAGCGGTTGTTCAACAGCGCCAAGATTCTTCGGATGACCATCCCGTTCACCCCGGAACAGGTGATGCAGGCCCAGCGCGACGTGGTGCGCGAGAACAAGCTGGAGAGCTGCTACCTGCGCCCGCTGGTGTGGATCGGCGACCAGAAGCTGGGCGTCAGCCCCAAGGGCAACACCATCCACCTGATGGTCGCGGCCTGGGCCTGGGGCGCCTACCTGGGTGAAGAAGGCCTGGCGCGCGGCATCCGCGTGAAGACCAGCAGCTACACCCGCCACCACGTCAACATCACGATGACGCAGGCCAAGGCGGTGAGCAACTACACCAACTCGATCCTGGCCAACATGGAGGCCACCGACGAGGGCTACGACGAGGCGCTGCTGCTGGACAGTGCCGGCTTCGTCAGTGAAGGCGCGGGCGAGAACCTGTTCGTCATCAAGAAGGGCGTGGTCTACACGCCGGATCTCTCGGCCGGCGCGCTCAACGGCATCACCCGCGACACCATCTTCGCCATCTGCCAGGACCTGGGCCTGACGCTGAAGGAAAAGCGCATCACCCGCGATGAGGTCTACATCTGCGACGAGGCCTTCTTCACCGGCACCGCCGCCGAGGTGACGCCGATCCGCGA
>CALMIF010000493.1 GCA_937864045.1 uncultured Aquabacterium sp.
ATGCACCTGCAGCCCGGGCACCTGTTGCAGCAGCCAGGGCAGGGTGGCCGGTGAGCGCCAGGCCTGCCAGGTGGCACCGGCCAGGGCCAGCAGGGCGCCGATCAACAGCAGCAGCAGGACCAGGCCGGTGCGCCCGGTGCGCTGGGCAGGCGGTGCAGGTGGATCGGTGGGCGGCGTCGCGTTTGCCATGTCAGTTGTGCCACCAGTGTCGAGTGCGTCCGCTCGCAGCAAGCGGTCGCCGCGGAACCGGCTTTGCCGGGCCGTTGGCGACGCCCCCTGGGGGGAGCGCCGGAGGCGCTTCGGGGGGGACCATGTTCAGAAGGCAATGCCCACCGAGAAGTGCAGGCGCAGCTTCTTCAATTCGTCGGCCCAGGCCAGGTCCAGGCGCAGCGGGCCGATGGGGCTGCGCCAGCGCAGGCCGGCACCGTAGCCCCAGGCCGGCGAGAACTCGCGCCAGTCGCTCACGGCCCGGCCGGCGTCGATGAACAGCGCGCCCCACAGCGACGGCATGCTCGCCAGGATGGGCCGCGCCACCTCGACGCTGGCGGTCAGCAGGCGCTCGCCGCTGACGGTGCCGCCGGTCGCGTCGGTGGGCGCCAGGCTGCGCCAGGCGTAGCCACGCACCGAGTCGTCGCCGCCGGCCCGGAAGCCCAGCGCGTCCGGCACCTTCACGCCGGTGCCATGGCCCAGGTGGCCCAGCTCGGCGCGTGCCGTGCCGTACCAGCGGTCGCCCAGCGGCAGGTAGGCCGTGAGCCGGCCGTAGAGGCGGGCGAACGGCCCGCTCGGCCCGCCATGCTGGTTGGCCTGGCCGACGCCGGTCTGCAGCGCCAGGCTCAGGCCGCGGGTGGGCAGCAGCACGTTGTCCAGGTCGCGCCAGACCCAGTGCGCATTCGCACTCAGCGCGTTGGCGATGGACGCCACGCCGCCCGAGCGCACGGCGCCCTCGGTGCCGGGCAGGTCGGCCTGGCGCGAGCGCACCAGCTCCAGGAAGAACAGCCGCTCCATGCGCGGCGTGTCCTGGGCACGCCCGAGGCGCAGGCGCTGCGTCAGCACCACGTCGGCGTCGCTGACGGCGCGCTCGATCTGCACACCGGCGATCCGGCGCCAGAAGCCGGGCCCGGGGTGGCTGCTGAAATCGCCGCTCCAGCTCTGGGCGTCGCGGCCCCATTCGAGCTTGTTGTCGGCCACCACCGGCCAGCCGAACACGCGCCGGTGGGTGTGTTCCAGCGTCATCCGCGGCCCCGTGTTGGCGCTGAAGCCCAGGCCCGCCGTGGCCTGCTGCAGCAGCGACTCCTGCACCCGCACCCGCACCGGCGCCGCGCCGGCCTGGGCGGGGTCGGGCTCGACGGTGACGCTGGCGCTCTGGAACAGCCGCGTCTTCTGTAGCCGGTCCTGGAAGGCGGTGAGGCGTTCCTCGGTCAGGGCGTCGCCGGTGTCGAAGCCGGCCAGCGCCCGCACCGTGGCCTCGTCGTGCAGCTTCAGGCCGCTGACGAGCAGCGGCCCGGCCAGGAAGCGCGGCCCGCTGTCCAGCGTGACCGACAGCGTCGCCGTGCGGGCGTCGGCGTCGACGTCGGCCGCGCTGTCGACCAGCCGGGCCGCGGCATAGCCGGCGCTGCGCAGCCGGGTGACGAGTTGCTGCTTGGTGGCGGCCCAGTCGGCATTGCGGAACACGTCGCCCACGCCGAGCACGCCGTTGTCCGGCGCCTGCAGCATCGTGCGCAGGCGCCGCGCCTCGGCGGCGTCGGTGTCGGCGCCGGCATCCAGTTGCGCCTGCACCGCGCCCTGGGCCTGCCAGCGCAGCGCGGCCACGCGGGTCGGCACGCCGGGCTCGACCAGCAGGCGCACCAGGCGCGGCGTCGAAGCTGTGGCGGCCTCGCGCTGCACCTGCACCTGGGTGTCGAAGTAGCCCTCGGTCTGCAGCAGCTCGCGCGCCTGGGCCGGCGCGCCGGCGACCAGGCGGTTGAACTCGCCCGGCCCCAGGCGCTCGCCCTCGGGCAGTTGCTGCAGGCGGGCCAGGTCGAGGTGGCGCAGCAGCAGCGCACGCAGTGGCGCCGGGGCCTGGACCTCGAGCTGGAACTCGGGCACCTGCGGCGCGCTGGCGGAACCATCCGCCAAGGCAGGCTTGGCGCCCGGTAGCCACTGGGCCACCGTGGCGCAGCCCGCAAGCTGCAGTGCCAGCATCAGGACCGGGACCAGACCCAGCCAGAACCGCAGGCCGCCTAGCGTGCGTGCCGGGCGGTGCGCCGTCACTTCGACAGCAGGCGCATCGCCCCTTCGAGACCGGCCAGGGTCAGCGGGAACATGCGCTGGTTCACCAGCTGCTGCATCACGGCGATGCTCTGGCGGTACTGCCACACGCCCTGCGGCTCGGGGTTGATCCAGGCGTACTTGGGGAAGGCGTTGGTCAGGCGCTGGATCCACTCGGCGCCGGGCTCTTCATTGTTGTACTCGACGCTGCCGCCGGGCTGCAGGATCTCGTAGGGGCTCATCGTCGCGTCGCCGATGAAGATGAGTTTGTAGTCCTTGTTGTACTTGCGGATGATGTCCCAGGTGGGCGTCTTCTCGCTGAAGCGGCGCTTGTTGTTCTTCCACATGAAGTCATAGACGCAGTTGTGGAAGTAATAGAACTCGAGGTGCTTGAACTCGGTCTTGGCCGCCGAAAACATCTCCTCGACGCGGTGGATGTGCTCGTCCATCGTGCCGCCCACGTCCATCAGCAGCAGCACCTTGACCTTGTTGTGGCGCTCGGGCACCAGCTTGATGTCCAGCAGGCCGGCATTCGCCGCGGTGCTGTGGATGGTGTCGTCCAGGTCCAGTTCCTCGGCCGCGCCCTCGCGGGCGAAGCGGCGCAGCCGGCGCAGCGCCACCTTGATGTTGCGCGTGCCCAGTTCCAGGTTGTCGTCGTAGTCCTTGTAGGCGCGCTGGTCCCACACCTTCACCGCACTCTTGTTGCGGCCCTTCTCCTGGCCGATGCGCACGCCCTGCGGGTTGACGCCATAGGCGCCGAAGGGGCTGGTGCCGCCGGTGCCGATCCACTTGTTGCCACCCTCGTGGCGCTCCTTCTGCTCCTCGAAGCGCTTCTTCAGCGTCTCCATCAGCTCGTCCCAGCCCATCTTCTCGATCTTGGCCTTCTCCTCGGGGCTGAGCTCCAGCTCCAGGTTCTTGCGCAGCCACTCCAGCGGCACTTCCTTGGTGAAGTCGGCCAGCATCTCCACACCCTTGAAGTAGGCACCGAAGGCGCGGTCGAACTTGTCGAAGTGGGCCTCGTCCTTGACCAGGGCGGTGCGCGCCAGGTAATAGAACTGGTCGACCGACTGGTCGATCACGCCCGACTTCACCGCCTCCAGCAGGGTCAGGAATTCCTTGACCGAGACCGGCAGCTTGGCCGCGCGCAGGGTGTAGAAGAAGTTGATCAGCATCGGAGGCCTCGGTCG
>CALMIF010000494.1 GCA_937864045.1 uncultured Aquabacterium sp.
CCGCGAGACCGGCGCACGGGCGCTGCCGATCTACCAGACCACCAGCTTCGTCTTCGACAGCGCCGACCATGCGGCCGACCTGTTCAACCTGGCGACCTTCGGCAACGTCTACAGCCGGCTCTCCAATCCCACGGTGGCGGCGCTGGAGGAGCGGGTGGCGGCGCTGGAAGGCGGCCGCGCCGCGGTGGCCAGCGCCAGCGGCATGGCCGCCGAGGCCATGGCGCTGATGACCCTGCTGCAGCAGGGCGACCATGTGGTGGCCGCCGGCGCGCTGTACGGCGGCACCGTGACGATGCTGGCGGTCAGCCTGGCCAAGTTCGGCATCGAGACCACCTTCGTCGACGCAACGAATCCGGAGGCCTTTGCCGCCGCGATGCGCCCCAACACCCGCGCCGTGTTCGCCGAGAGTCTGGGCAACCCCAGCCTGGCGGTGCTGGACATCGCCGCCGTGGCCGACGTGGCCCATGCGCATGGCCTGCCGCTGGTGATCGACAACACCGTGCCAAGCCCCTACCTGTGCAACCCGATCGCGCTGGGCGCCGACATCGTGGTGCACTCGGCCACCAAGTACCTGGCCGGCCACGGCACCACGCTGGGCGGGGTGATCGTCGAGAGCGGCACCTTCCCTTGGGACAACGGCAAGTTCCCGGGCATGACCGAGCCCAGCGCTGGCTACCACGGCGTCAAGTTCTACGAGACCTTCGGCGACTTCGGCTTTTCCATGCGGGCGCGCATGGAGACGCTGCGGGTCTACGGCTCGGCGCTCAGCCCGATGAGCGCCTGGCAGATCCTGCAGGGCGTGGAGACGCTGCCGCTGCGCATGGAACGCCACAGCAGCAATGCGCTGGCGGTGGCGCGGCATCTGCGCGCGCATCCGCAGGTGGGCTGGGTCAACTATCCCGGGCTGGACGACCACCCGCAGCATGGCCTGGTGCAACGGCAGATGCGCCACATCGGCGGTCGGCCGGCGGCCTCGGGCCTGCTGTCCTTTGGCGTCAAGGGCGGGATGGCGGCCGGCGTCAAGTTCATCGAATCGGCGCAGATGATGAGCCACCTGGCCAACATCGGCGACACGCGCACGCTGATGATCCACCCGGCGTCGACCACGCACCGGCAGCTGAGCGCCGAGCAGCAACTGGCCGCCGGCGTGCCGCCGGACATGGTGCGGCTGTCGATCGGGCTGGAGCATGTCGACGACATCCTCTGGGACATCGACGCCGCGCTGGCTGCGGCGGCCAAGGTCTGAGCATGCGTGTGCTGCGGCTGCTCGGCGCCCTGCTGCTGGCGGGCTGTGCCGCAGCGCCGCCACCCCCGGCCGACCTGCCGCCGCTGCCCGGGGACATCGCCCTCGTCGCCCACAAGCCGGGCTGGGCGTTCCAGCGCTTCGGCGTGGCCGCGGCCAACCCGCTGGCGACCGCGGCGGGGCTGCAGATCCTGCAGGCCGGGGGCAGCGCGGTCGATGCAGCGGTGGCGGTGCAGATGGTGCTGACCCTGGTCGAGCCGCAGAGCAGCGGCATCGGCGGCGGCGCCTTCCTGCTGCACTGGGACGGCGCCGCGGTGCAGGCCTGGGACGGCCGCGAGACCGCGCCGGCGGCGGCCGACGAGCGGTTGTTCCTGGGGGTCGATGGCAAGCCGGTGCCGTTTGCGCAGGCGGTGGTGGGTGGCCGGTCGGTCGGCGTGCCCGGCGCGGTGCGCATGCTGGAAGCGGCGCACCGGCTGCACGGCAAGCTGCCCTGGGCAATGCTGTTCGAGCCGGCCATCGGCCTGGCCGAACGCGGGTTTGTCGTCAGCGCCCGGGTGCACCAGCAGTTGCAGGGCGAGACGGCGTTGCAGGCCGACGCCCAGGCGCGTGGCTACTTCTTCCGTGCCGATGGCAGCCCCGTGCCGGCCGGCACGCTGCTGCGCAACCCGGCGCTGGCCGCCGTGCTGCGCACCATCGCCGCCCAGGGCAGCGCCGCGCTGCACAGTGGGCCGGTGGCCGACGACATCGTGCGCCGCGTGCGCGGCCATGCCACCGCGCCGGGGCGGCTGGTGGCCGCCGACCTGGCGGGTTATGTGCCGCTGCAGCGCGAGCCGATCTGCACCGACTGGCTGGCCAACTACCGCGTCTGCGGCATGCCGCCGCCGTCGTCGGGGCACCTGGGCGTGATGCAGATCCTGGGCATCCTGGAGCGCCTGCCGGCGCTGCCCGATCCGCTGCGCGGCGACACGCCCGGGGTGCCATCGGCCGACTGGCTGCACGCCTACACCGAGGCCGCGCGCCTGGCGTTCGCCGACCGGGCCCGGTACGTGGCCGACCCGGACTTCGTGCCCGCACCGGACGGCGGCTGGGGCAGCCTGCTGGAGGACGCCTACCTGCAGCAGCGCGCCGGCCTGGTCGGCCAACGCAGCATGGGCCGGGCCGAGGCCGGCACGCCCGGCGGCACGCGGGTCGCTCGATGGGCGTTCGCGCCCATGCCCGACCAGCCCGAGCATGGCACCAGCCACATCAGCATCGTCGATGCGCAAGGCCGGGCGCTGGCGATGACCACCACCATCGAGGCGGTGTGGGGCAGCCGGGTGATGAGCGATGGCGGCACCGGCCTGCCCGGCGGCTTCCTGCTGAACAACGAACTGACCGATTTCTCGCTGGCGCCCGCCGACGCCCAGGGCCGGCCGGTCGCCAACCGGGTGCAGCCCGGCAAGCGCCCGCGCAGCAGCATGAGCCCGACCCTGGTGTTCGACCGTCGCACCGGCCAACTGCTGATGAGCCTGGGTTCACCCGGCGGGCCGGCAATCATCCACTTCACCGCCAAGACCCTGGTCGGCAGCCTGCAGTGGGGGCTGGATGCCCAGCGCGCCATCGACCTGCCCAACTTCGGCAGCTTCAACGGGCCGACGGTGCTGGAGGCGGGGCGCTTCCCCGAGGCGACGTTGGAGGCGCTGAAGGCCCGCGGCCACCAGGTGGTGCTGACCGACCTGCCCAGCGGCCTGCAGGCCCTGCAACGCACGGCCACCGGCTGGTTCGGCGGTGCCGACCCACGCCGCGAGGGCGTGGTGATGGGGCGGTAGCCCGTGGCCCTGTCGGGCCCGGTGGTCGACGATGACCTGCGGCGCCTGCGCGATGCGCTGGTGAACACGGGCCTGCGCCAGGTGCTGCTGCACCAGAGCCCGGGCGGGGATGCCCGGACCGGCCAGCGCCTGGGCCAGGAGATCCGCCAGGCCGGGCTCAACACGCTGATCTCGGGTCGGTGCGCTTCGGCTTGCGGCGACATGTTCCTGGGCGGTGTCGAGCGGCGCCTGAGCGACGGCATGCCGGTGCGCGGGAACCGCCTGCTGCTGCACGGTGCCTGGGACCCCGCGACCGGCCGCACCCGGCCCGACCTGGCGCCCGGCCTCGCGACCCATGTGCGGCGCATGACCGACGGAAAGTTTCCCGACGCGCTGATCGAGGCCACGGTCAATTCAGCCCTTTCGCAGGACTTCATGGAATTCGCGATCACGCCGCGCATGCGGCGCACGCCGTTTCCGCGCGGTGTCTTCCAGTGCCTGGTCGGCGCCGACCAGCAGCGGCAGTGCAAGGAGCTGGCCGGCCACAGCGCCCTCAGCACGGGTGTGGTCACGCATGCCGAGATCGTCACGCTCGGCCTGGAGCTGCGCAACAAGCTGGCGTCGCTGCGCACGCCACCCTGAGCTGGACGGTCAACCCGGGTCAAGCCGAACGGGCCGCAGGTGCAGGCGTCGGTCGCCGCACCGCGCCGCTGGCCACCAGCGCGTCGATGCGCGCATCGTCGAAGCCGAGT
>CALMIF010000495.1 GCA_937864045.1 uncultured Aquabacterium sp.
GCGGCCTGCGCCGCACGCTGGGCCAGGGCCAGCACGTCGACGATCAGCGCGACCTCGCCGCTGCCCAGGATCGACGAGCCGGAGACGCCGCGCAGGCACTGGAACATGCGCGAGAGCGGCTTGATGACGGTCTGGTGCTGGCCCAGCAGCGCATCGACGACCACGCCGAAGGCGCGGCCGTTGGCCTGGATCACCACCACCGACGGCCGCGCCGGTGGCTGGCCGTCCAGCGCATAGAGCCGGCGCAGGTCGACCACCGGCAGCACCTTGCCGCGCAGCTCGACGCAGGCGCGGCCACGGCCGTCGGTGTGCACCTCCGTGTGGCGGGCGGCGATCACCTCGACCACCGCCTCCAGCGGAAAGATGAACTTGGTGCTGCCCACGCCGACCAGGAAGCCGTCGATGATGGCCAGGGTCAGCGGCAGGCGGATGTCGATGGTGCTGCCGGCGCCTTCGGTGCTGTGCACCGTCACCGTGCCGCGCAGGGCCTCGATGTTGCGGCGCACCACGTCCATGCCCACGCCGCGGCCCGACAGGTTGGTCACCGTCTCGGCGGTGGAGAAGCCGGGCTCGAAGATCAGCTGCAGGATGTCGTCGTCCGGCGGTGTCACGCCCTGGGGCAGCAGGCCGCGCCACCACGCGCGCTGCAGCACCTTGTCGCGGCGGATGCCGCGGCCGTCGTCGGCGATGCGGATCAGGATGCCGCCGGCCTCGTGCTGGGCCGACAGCGTGAGCCGCCCCTGGCCGGGCTTGCCTGCGGCGGTGCGCTCGGCCGGCGTTTCCAGGCCGTGGTCCAGGCCGTTGCGCACCAGGTGCATCAGCGGGTCGGCGATGCGCTCGACCACCGACTTGTCCAGCTCGGTGTCGGCGCCCACGATCTCCAGCGCCACGTCCTTGCCCAGCTCGGCGGCGGTGTCGCGCACCACGCGCCGGAAGCGCGAGAAGCTCTCGCCGATGGGCACCATGCGCAGCTTCAGCGTGCCGTTGCGGATCTCCTCGATCAGGCGGCCCATCTGGGTGTTGGCCTCGACCAGGCCGCGGTGCTTGGTCTGCCGCGCCAGCAGCTGCGCGCCGGCACCGGCGATCACCAGCTCGCCCAGCAGGTTGATCACCGCGTCCAGCCGGTCGGCCTGCACGCGGATGAAGCGGTTGTCGTCGGCTGCGCCGGGGCCGGCACCGCGGCGCTGGGCCTGGGTCTGCAGCGCGGCGTCCACCGCCTGCGGGCGCACGCCGCTGCGGTCCTGCAGGATCTGGCCCAGCGGCGCCGGCGTGGCCCCGGCGGCGCGGGCGGCGTCCTGCGCCTGCAGGGCCTCGGCCACCTCGTCGGGGGTGACCACGCCGACCTGCACCAGCAGCTCGCCCAGGCGCGGCGGCGGCGCGGCGGTGGCGGCCGCGTCGACCGGGGTGGCCGCGGCCGGCGCCTGCGGGGCCTGCAGGTCGAGCACGCAGTCGTCCTGCACGAAGCTGAAGGCACCGGCGATGGCCTCGCGCGGGGCCTCGGTGTGCAGCGCGAGGCACAGGTCCAGGTGGCAGGTCTCGGGGTCGATGGCCTCCAGCGCGGGCACGGCGCCGGTGTCGCACTGCACCCCGGCGATGCGGCCCAGCCCGGCCACGTAGCGCAGGATGGTCAGCGGGTCCATGCCGTTGCGGAAGGTCTCGGGCCCGAAGCGGGCGCTGACCGTCCACGGCAGGTCGGCGCCGGCCGGTGCCGCCGGGGCGCCTGCATCCACGGCGTCCACGGCGGCCGCGGGTGCGGCGGCGGTGTCGCCGCTGGCAGCCTGCAGCTGCTGCACCAGGTCGGCGCGCAGCGCATGGGCCGCGGCATCGTCGGCGGCCGGGTCGGCGGCGGCATCGACCAGGGCGCGGATCTGGTCGTTGCAGCGCAGCAGCAGGGCGCCCAGGTCCGGCGTCAACTGCAGCGCACCGCCACGCAGGCGGTCGAGCAGGCTTTCGACGTGGTGGGTGAAGGCCACCACCGCGTCCAGCCCGAAGATGCCGGCCGAGCCCTTGACGGTGTGGGCGCAGCGGAACAGCGCATCCAGCAGGTCGCGGTCGTCGGGGGCGTCCTCCAACTGCAGCAGCAGCAGCTCGATGCCGGCGATCTGCTCATGCGCCTCGCTCACGAAGGCGGGCAGCGCCTCGGTGACGAACTGCAGGTCCATGTCCATCGGCTTCATGCCACGGCCTCCTGTGCGTCTGCCATCAGCAGGCCGGCCAGGCCCAGTTCGGCGCAGGCCGCGCGCAGCGGCGCGGCGGGCTGCAGCAGCTGCAGCCGGCACTGGCGGCGCGCCAGGCTGTGGGCCAGGGCCACCAGCAGCTGCAGGCCGGCGGCGTCCACCTCGTGGCAGGCGCTGGCGTCGATGGCGCAGACCGGCTCGTCCAGCCCGGTTTCACCGGCCAGCCAGCCCAGCCAGGCGGTGCGGGTCTCGGCGGCGGTGTAGATCGTCAGCTCGGCCGGCAGCTGCAGGCCGGGCTCGACCGGCGCGTCGTCGGCCAGGGATTCGGGCAGGTTGGTGGCCATGGCGGCTCCGGTGCCGGTGGGCGCGCCGCTCAGGGCAGCACCAGCTTGGACACCGCGTCCAGCAGCTGCGGCGGGTTGAAGGGCTTGGTGATCCAGGCCTTGGCGCCGGCGGCGCGGCCCTGCTCCTTCTTCGCGTCCTGGCCCTCGGTGGTCAGCATCACCACGGGGGTGAAGCGGTGGCGCGGGTGCTTCTTCACCTCGGTGACGAAGGTGATGCCGTCCATGTTCGGCATGTTCACGTCGCTGACGATCAGGTTGACCTTGCCCGCCTTGTCGAGCTGGGCCAGCGCCTCCTTGCCGTCGCCGGCCTCCAGCACGTCGTAGCCGGCGCGGTTCAGCGCGATCTTCACCACGGTGCGCAGCGAGCTGGAGTCGTCGACGATCAGGATGGTCTTGGCCATGGGGGTTCTGCTTCTCGGGTCGGTCGGGTGCGGGGTCAGAAGAAGGTGGTCTCGGTGCTGGCCGGGCTGCTGGTGGCCTGGCCGCCGGCCAGGGCGTGCTGCTCGTTGGTGGTGAAGCCGGCATTGAGCAGCGCGTCCCACTCGGCGGGGTCGGGCGCCCGGCCCTCGGCCAGGGCCGCCTGCAGCCGCGCCACGGCGCTGGTGATCGAGCCGTTGACCTGGCCCAGGATCTGGTGCACCCGGTCCTGGAACTGGAAGGCCAGCATCAGCTGCTGCACCTGGGTGCGGATGCCCTCGCCCCGGCTGCGCAGCGCCAGCGCCTGCTCGTGCAGCTGGGCCACGGCCACGTCGACGTCACCGACCACCGCGCGGATCGTCTTCTCCGACGCGGCGATCGCGCTGCTGCCGCGCTGCGCCTGCTCGTCGGCCTGGTCCAGCGCAGCCTGCATCTGCTCGGCGAACTGCTGCACCTGGGTGCCGATGCGCTGGCCGGTCAGGCCCGATTCGCCCGACAGCCGGCGCACCTCGCTGGCCACCACCGCGAAGCCGCGGCCCGATTCGCCGGCGCGGGCGGCCTCGATGGCGGCGTTGATCGACAGCAGGTTGGTCTGGCGCGCCAGCTTGCCCACGTCCTCGGCCATGTCGCGCAGGCTGCCCGAGGCCTGCGACAGGCCGCGCACCGAGCCCAGCACCGCGTCGCGCGACTGCACGAAGCCGTCCAGCGTCTGCAGCAGGCCCAGCAGGCGGGTCTCGCACAGCGCCAGCATGTTGGCGCGGTCCGTCATCTCGGCACCGTCGCCGTCGGTGTCGCGGCGCAGGATCAGCGCGTCCAGCTCGCCCAGGATCTGGTTGAAGCCGTCGAGCAATTGGCCGATGGCCTGGTCGATCTGCGATTGCGCCAGGCCGACATGGGCGGTCCAGCGCTGGGCGGCCTCGCCCAGGCAGTGCTGCACCTGGGCCAGGGCGGCGGGGTCGGCTGCGGCTGCGGCGCGCCGGCCGCGCCAGCGCTGCCACCAGCCGGCAGGCGCTGCGATGGGCGGCACAACGCGGGTGGAGCTGGAATCGTGGTGCATGGAGAGGCGGCCGGAAGGCATCGGCGATGCGATGCCACGGCTATCGGGCGCCCCCGGGCAGACCTGAGGGTGACCGGCTTGAGCAAAGTCAAAATCGGCAAAATTGACGCTGACTCCCCACAAGCCCTGTCAGGAGTTCTGGACAACCCGCAGTGGGGCGGTGCGGATGGCCGTGCGGGCCGGGGCCTTGGCGGGTGGACCGCATACTCGGCCGATGCCTTCCAGCCCTTCCGCCGCCGCCGCCGCCATTCCCCGCCATGCCCTGCTGCTGCTGGCGCTCATCACCCTGGTCTGGGGCACCAACTGGTCGCTGTTTCCTGTGGTGGTGCGGGAGGTGCCGGTGTGGACCTTCCGCGCGGTCAGCGTCACCCTGGCCGGGCTGGTGCTGCTGGGCGTGGCGCGCTGGCGCGGGCTGTCGCTGGTGATCGCGCGGCGCCACTGGCCGCGCCTGGGCCTGGCCACCGCCTGCTACCTGCTGTTGTGGAACATCGCCAGCACCTATGCGGCGGTGATGATTCCCTCGGGCCAGGCGGCGGTGCTGGGCTTCACCATGCCGCTGTGGGCGGCGCTGATCGGCTGGGCCGTGCTGGGCGAGAAGCTGGGCCCGCGCCTGCTGCTGGCCCTGGCGCTGGGCGCGGTGGCGGTGGCCCTGCTGGCCTGGCGCAGCCTGGGCGTCTACGCGCAGGCGCCGCTGGGCGTGGCGCTGGGGCTCTTGGCCGGCATCGGCTGGGCGGTGGGCACCCTGGTGCTCAAGCGCGCCGATGTCGGCGTGCATCCGCTGGTGCTGTCGGGCTGGCAGTTGCTGGCGGTGTCGGTGCCCACCACGCTGGGCGCGCTGCTGCTGGCGCCGCCCGGCCCCTGGCACTGGCCGTCGCCGGGCATCCTGGCGCTGATGCTCTACATCGCCCTGGTGCCCATGGCCATCGGCAACGCCGCGTGGTTCGCGGTCGTGGGGCTGCTGCCGGCCAGCGTGGCGGGGCTGTCGGCCATCCTGGTGCCGGTGGTGGCGATGGTGGTGGGCGCGCTGGCCCACGGCGAGCCGCTGGGCGCGGCGCAGTGGGCGGCGATGGCCTGCTGCGCGGCCGCGCTGCGGCTGGCGCTGGTGCCGCCCAAGGTTGCGTCGGCATAGCACAAACCCGGTCAACCGCGGGTCAGCAACAGTCATGCGCCTCTGTTAGGGTGGCGGCCCGAACCTGAGGAAGACAAGAGGAGACGTCCGGTGACAGCACTGCACGACCGACTGCGTGCCCTGCCGCTGGCACGGCTGGCGGGCATCCGCCGCGGCATCGAGAAGGAAAGCCTGCGCGCCCTGGCCGGCGGTGGCCTGGCGCTGACGCCGCACCCCGCGGCGCTGGGTTCGGCGCTGACGCACCCGCACATCACCACCGACTACAGCGAAAGCCAGCTGGAGCTGATCACCGGCGTGCATCCGTCGGTCGAGTCCTGTCTGGCCGAGCTGACCGAGATCCACCAGGCCACCTACCGGGCGATGGGCACCGAGCCCGGCGACGAGCAGCTGTGGGTGGGCAGCATGCCCTGCGGCCTGCCCACCGACGAGACCATCCCGCTGGGCCGTTACGGCACCAGCAACGTGGGCCGCGCCAAGAGCGTCTACCGCATGGGCCTGGGCCACCGCTACGGCCG
>CALMIF010000496.1 GCA_937864045.1 uncultured Aquabacterium sp.
CTGGGCAGCGAGATGCCCTGCATCGTCAACCTGCAGCCCAGCGGCGAGCACCTGATGGAAGACTTCTGCTACGCCGGCGGATTGCCGGCGGTGATGAAGGCCATCGAATCGACCCTGCACCTGGACCATGTCACCGCCACCGGCCAGACCGTGCGCGAGAACATCGCCGACGCGCAGAACTTCGACCCGCGCGTGATCAAGACGATGGCCGAGCCCTTCAAGGACAAGGCCGGCATCGCCATCCTGCGCGGCAACCTGGCGCCGCGCGGCGCGGTCATCAAGCCCAGCGCGGCCACGCCCGCGCTGCTGACCCACACCGGCCGCGCCGTGGTGTTCGAGGACTCCACCGACTTCCACGCCTGCATCGACGACGACAGCCTGGACGTGGACGAGACCTGCATCCTGGTGCTGAAGAACTGCGGCCCCAAGGGCTACCCCGGCATGGCCGAGGTGGGCAACATGCCGCTGCCGCCCAAGGTGCTGAAGAAGGGCATCACCGACATGGTGCGCATCAGCGACGCGCGCATGAGCGGCACCGCCTACGGCACCGTGGTGCTGCACACGGCGCCCGAGGCCGCGGCCGGCGGCCCGCTGGCGGTGGTGAAGAACGGCGACACCATCACGCTGGACGTGCCCGCCCGCAAGCTGCACCTGCACATCAGCGACGAGGAGTTGGCGCAACGCCTGGCCGCCTGGCAGGCGCCCGCCCCGGCGATGGCCAGCGGCTACTGGAAGCTGTACGTCGACCATGTGCTGCAGGCCGACGAAGGCTGCGACCTGGACTTCCTGGTCGGCCAGCGCGGGTCGGCTGTGCCCAAGGACAACCACTGACCGCGCCCGCGCTGCTCGCCGTCGACTGGGGCACGTCCGCGCTGCGCGGTGCGCTGCTGGCCGCCGATGGCACGGTGCTGGCCACGCATGCCGCACCGCGCGGCCTGCTCAGCGTGCCGCCCGGCGGCTGGCCCGCCGCCTTCGACGCCGAATTCGGCGCCTGGCTGGCGGCGCACCCCGGCCTGCCGTGCCTGATGAGCGGCATGGTCGGCAGCCGCCAGGGCTGGGCCGAGGCGCCATATGTCGAATGCCCGGCCGGGCCGGACGACCTGGTGCGCGGGCTGCTGTGGCTGCAGCCGGGCCGGCTGGCGATCGTGCCCGGCCTCAGCACCGAGGCCGCCGGCATCCCCGACGTGCTGCGCGGCGAAGAGGTGCAGGTGGTCGGCGCGCTGCAGTCGCTGGCCGATCCTGCCGGCGATCACACCTTCGTTCTGCCCGGCACCCACAGCAAGTGGCTGCGGGTGCAGGATGGCCGCATCACCGGCTTTGCCACCCACATGACCGGCGAGGTCTACGCCCTGCTGCGCCAGCAGTCGATCCTGGCGCGCATGCTGCCGGCCGAGGACGGCGAACTCGATGCTGACGCCTTCGACGCCGGTGTCGCCCAGGCCGCGACGCCGGGCGGCCTGCTGCACCACCTGTTTGCCATCCGCACGCTGGCGCTGTTCGACCGCGCATCCGGCGCGGCGCTGGCCAGCCGGCTGTCGGGTCTGCTGATCGGCGAGGAACTGCGGGCTCAGGCCGCCCAACTGCCGGGCGGTACGCCGGTCAGCGTGATCGCCAGCCCGGCGCTGGCCTTGCGCTACCAGCGGGCGCTGCAGGCACGCGGCCATGCGGTGCGACTGGCGCCCAACGACGCCGGCTGGCTTGGCGTTCTTGCCGTGGCCCGGGCGGCCGGGCTGGTGGCCCCGCCGGGCACACTGCCGGCATGACTGCAGACTCCGACCCGGACACCCGCCGCGCCAAGGCGCTGGCCGACCGCCTGTTGCGCCAGGCCCCTGGCGCGGATGCCGAAGCACCCGCCCGCCTGCTGGCCGCCGCGCTGACCCAGCTGCCCCTGGTCGCCATCCTGCGCGGCATCACGCCCACCGAGGCGCTGCCGGTCGGCCAGGCCCTGGTCGACGCCGGCTGGTCCGTCATCGAGGTGCCGCTGAACAGCCCGCAACCGCTGGACAGCATCGCCGCGCTGGCCCACGCCTTCCCGCAGGCCCTGGTGGGCGCCGGCACGGTGCTGGATGCTGACGCGGTGCGGGCGGTGCACGCCGCCGGCGGCCGGCTGATCGTGGCGCCGAACACCGATGTCGAGGTGATCTTCGAGGCCCAGCGCCTGGGCCTGGTCTGCCTGCCCGGCGTGGCCACGCCCACCGAGGCCTTCGCCGCGCTGCATGCCGGTGCCCATGGGCTCAAGCTCTTCCCGGCCGAAATGGTGCAACCGCCGGTGCTGAAGGCGCTGCGCGCCGTGCTGCCGCCGGGCGTGCCGCTGCTGCCCGTGGGCGGCATCACGCCGCAGAGCCTGGCCACCTGGCGCGCCGCCGGTGCGGCCGGCGCGGGCATCGGCTCGGCGCTCTACAAGCCGGGCATGACGGCTGCTGCGGTGGCCGCCCAGGCGCGCCTGTTCGCCGACGCCTGGCAGCAGGCGGCGTGAGCAGCGGTAGCTTCAAGGCGCCGGCCAGCCCGGCGCTGCGCGTCTTGCTGCTGGCCACGATGGCGGCCTGGGGCGCCAACCTGGCGGTCGTCAAGCTGCTGCTGGCGGTGATGGAGCCGCTGCTGGTGTCGGTGCTGCGCATGGCGGTGGCCGCGGTGGCGGTGTGCGTCATGGTCGCCTGGCAGATCGCCCGCGGCCGGCTGCGCTGGCCCACGCTGACCCGTCGCCAGTGGTGGGCGCTGCTCGCCTGCGCCGTGCTGATGGTCTATGTCAACCAGCTGTTCTTCACCTTCGGCGTGGCCGGCACGGCGGCGGCGAATGCGGCGCTGATCATTGCGCTGAACCCGCTGATCTCGTCACTGATGGCGGCCCTGCTGCTGCGCGAGCGCCTGTCGCCACGGCGCCTGGTCGGCGTGGCGCTGGGCTTCGGCGGCGTGGCTGCGGTGGTGCTGCACCGCCCCGGCATGGCCCTGGGTGGCGCCGGCCTGGGCGACCTGCTGGTGCTGGGGTCGGTGACGACCTGGGTGCTGGGCGGCGTCATCGTGCAGCGCCAGGCCCGCGGCATCGACCCGGTGTGCATCAGCACCGTGCTGAACGTGGCCGGCACCGCGCTGCTGGCCGCGCACCTGGCGCTGCGGCCGTCGCCCCTGGTCTACGACGCGGCGCACATCGGCTGGGTCACGGCGGCGCTGGTGGTCGTCTCCGGCCTGCTGGCCACCGCCCTGGGCGGCATCGTCTGGAACCGCGCCCTGCAGGTCATCGGCGTGGCCCGCGCCGCGCTCTACGCCTACTGGGTGCCGATCTTCGGCGTCGGCTTCGCGGTGGGGCTGCTGGGCGAGCCGCTGACCGTGTGGCACGGCGTGGGGCTGGCGGCGGTGCTGGGCGGGACCTGGATCGGGACGCGGGGGCATTGAGGCGGCCGTTGAAGGACAGCGCCCCGGATAATCAGCAAGCCTGTGTCTTCAACGTTTGCTGAAGGTCCTCCCATGCTCCACACCGTCGAAGCCGTTCTGCAAGCCGATGGCGCCCTGCGCTTTCTGGAGCCGGTGCGGCTGACCGAGCCGCAGCGTGTGCTGGTGACGTTCACACGGCCGCTGGACGAAGCCGTCGACGGTTCCGCCGCCAGCCAGGCCAGCCTGGCGGTGGATTGGCTGCGGGACGAGGAGGATGCGGCCTGGGCGCATCTGCAGCCGGGCGCCGCAAGCAGCGGATCGTGAGCGCGCCTTTGATCGTGCGTCGGCAGGTGGTGTTGCTGCCGTTTCCGTTTTCCGACCTCTCGGCGCAAAAGCTTCGGCCCGCGCTCGTGCTGGCTGACGCTGGCCGTGGCGACTGGTTGCTGTGCCAGATCACCAGCAAGCCCTACGCCGACCCTGCTGCCGTCGAGATCGCTGACGCGGACTTCGCCGCCGGTGGTCTGCGCCTCACCAGCTACGCACGCCCCGCCAAGCTGTTCACGGCTCACGCGTCCCTGGTGCAGGCCGTGGCTGGCGAGCTGACCACCGATGCCCATGATCGGGTCTGTGCCGCCTTGGTGGCGCTACTCCGCGCAGGGTGCCCGGCGGCGCCGGTCGGGCCACAAATGCACGCTTGATCATCCGCATGGCATCCCGCAAATCCTGAATGACGCTCCCCGACGGCCTGTACGACCAATTGCTGACCGACAGCCTGGCCCGGTCGCTGGCCGGCATCGGCGCCGACAAGGCCGACATCCTGGCGTTGAACGGCGCGGCCGGTCAGGCGCTGGCCGAAGCCATCACGGGCCAACTGGCCGCCATCCTCGATGACCTGCCCGGCGACGATGCCGACAAGGCGCGGCAGCAACTGGCGCTGGTGAACGACCTGCTGGTGATGCTGCGCCAGCGGCTGCAGGCTGCTGCTGGCGAGGCAGACGGTCGCGCCGCGGATGTCGTGGACCTGCTGGTGCCGCCGCTGCGTGTGCTGCGCGCGGTGCAGCGCGACGGGCAGTTTGCGGTGCCGCCGGCCATCGGCCTCGGCGTGCCTTGGCTGTTCACCGCCGGCAAGGGTTCGCCGTCGTTGCTGCAGGAGATCCGGCGCGAACTGGCGTCCAGCGATCAGGTCGACATCCTGGTCAGCTTCATCACCGTGTCGGGGGTGCGCAAGCTGCAGGACGTGCTGCAGCAGGTGACCGCGTTGGGGGCGCAGAGCAGGGCGGCCACGAGGCTGCGCATCCTGACGACCACGTACACCGGCGCCACCGAAGCCCGCGCGCTGGACGAGCTGGCGCGACTGCCCGGCTGCGAGGTGCGTGTCTCGCTGGACGGCCGGCGCACGCGCTTGCATGCCAAGGCCTGGCTGTTCCACCGCCGCACCGGCTTCGGCTCGGCCTACGTGGGCAGCGCCAACCTGTCGGGCGCGGCACTGACCGGCGGGTTGGAATGGACGGTGAAGCTGGCGCAGCGTGGGCAGGAGGCGCTGTTCGCCCGCGCCGTGGCCCACTTCGGGACGCTGTGGGCCGACAGCGAGTTCCAGCGCTACGACCCGGACGATGCATCGCACCGGCAGGCGCTGGCCGCTGCGCTGGGCCGCGAGTCGTTCAGCGGCGAGCCGCCAACGGCCATCAGCTTCTTCGACCTGCAGCCCAAGACCTACCAGCAGGAGATGCTGGAACAGCTGGCGGCCGAGCGTGCCCGCGGCCGCCTGCGCAACCTGCTGGTGGCGGCCACCGGCACCGGCAAGACGGTGGTGGCTGCCTTCGACTACCGCCACAGCTGCCGTGCCGAGGGCGGCCGGCCGCGCCTGCTGTTCGTGGCCCACCGCGAAGAGATCCTGCGCCAGGCCCTGCGCACCTACCGCGAGGTGCTGCGCGACCCCGAGTTCGGCGAACTGCTGACCGGCAACCACCAGCCCCAGCGCTTCGACCACCTGTTCGCCACCATCGACAGCGTGGTCAGCCGCGACCTCGTGGCCACGCTGGGTGCCGACCACTGGCACACCGTGGTGGTCGACGAATGCCACCGCCTCGCGGCGGACCGCTTCGACACCTTTGCCCGGGCCGTGCGCCCGCGTCTGCTGCTGGGCCTGACCGCCACGCCCGAGCGCAGCGATGATGTGCCGATCATCCCCTACTTCGACGCCCGGCCCGACGGCAGCCCGGCCGTCGAGCTGCGCCTGTGGCATGCACTGGACCTGCAACTGCTGGCGCCCTTCGAGTACTACGCCTGCGACGACGCCACCGACTTCTCGGCCGTGCCCTGGGACAAGCCGGGTGAGCGCGAAGCGTTGGACACGCTGGTGACGGCCAACGACGTGCGCGCCCGACTGGTGGTCAACGAATGGCGGCGGCTGGCCTCGGACGCGGTGCGCAGCCGTGCCCTGGTGTTCTGCGTGTCGGTCGCCCACGCGCAGTTCATGACCGACTGGCTCAATCGCGCCGGCCTGCCAGCGGCCTGCGTGGTGGGCGAGACCGACAGGGACGAACGCCGCCGCGCACCTCAGCGGCTGCAAAGCGGCGAGCTGTGCGCCCTGGTCACCGTCGACCTCTACAACGAGGGCGTGGACCTGCCGATGGTCGACACGCTGCTGCTGTTGCGGCCCACGCAGAGCCCGGTGCTGTTCCAGCAGCAGATCGGCCGCGGCCTGCGCCTGGCGCCGGGCAAGGACAGCTGCCTGGTGCTGGACTTCGTCGGCCAGCACCGCGCCGACTTCCGCTTCGACCGCCTGCTGTCCAGCCTGACCGGCCTGTCGCGCCGCGAGTTGGTCGACGGTGTGGAGCAGGGCTTCGGCAGCCTGCCGCCCGGGTGCCACATCCACCTGCAGCGCCAGACGCGCGAGCAGGTGCTGCAGGGATTGCGTGCGCTGACCTCGCAGACCTGGCGCCGGCTGAAGACCGAGCTGCAGACCTATGCCGCGCTGAAGGGCCGCACGGTGCGGCTGGCCGACTTTCTGCACGACCAGGCGCTGGATCTGGATGACGTGTACCGCTCCGCCACCGGCACCGGTCGCAGCGGCTGGACGGCGCTGCGCCGCGATGCGGGCCTGCTGTTGGCCGAGCCCGGGCCGGAAGAGGACTACTTCAGCCGCCGCCTGGGCGACCTGCTGCACGTGGATGACGCCAGCCGGCTGGCTACGATGGCGGTGGCGGGCGCGTTGCAAGCCCAACTGACCCACACCCAGGCGCAGCCGTTGCGCACGCGGGTGCAGATGCTGGCCTACCAGATCGACGGCGGCCAGCGCCAGGCTGCAGGCCCGGAGGACTTCGCCCAACGCTTGGCCGCGCACCCGGACATCGGCGGTGAGTTGGCCGAACTGTCAGCCCTGCTGCAGGCCCGCAGCAACCTCGACGCCCAGCCCCTGCCCGGTCTGGACGACACGCCGCTGTGCCTGCATGCCGCCTACGGCGTGCGCGAGGTGCTGACGGCGGTCGACTGGTTGACAGCCACGCGCCGCGCACCCTTCCAGGCCGGCGTGCTGCCGCTGCTCGACCGCAAGACCGAGCTGCTGTTCGTCACGCTCGACAAGAGCGCCGGCTACCACGACCGCATCGCGTACCACGACTACGCGATCAGCGCCGACCGCTTCCACTGGCAGACCCAGAACAGCGCCGGCCCCGACACGCCGGGCGGCCGGCGCTACCTGGACAGCGCGACCAACGGCTGGCAGTTCCAGCTGTTCGTGCGCCCGCGCAAGGGTGCGCCCTACCGCGCCTGCGGCCCGGTGACACTGGAGTCCGCCGAGGGCGACCGGCCGATGAACATCGTGTGGCGCCTGTCGACGCCGCTGCCAGCGCGGCTGTTTCGGGAATTCAGTGTGCTGCGCGGGGTGTGAGGCTGACAGGCGACATGTGCGTCACCGCTGGCGGGGTGTGACGGGCTGCCCACCCTCAATGCAACGCCGACAAGAACTGCCTCAACTCCGCCGTCTGCGGACTGCCGAACAGCTGCTCCGGCGGCCCCATCTCGTGGATGCGCCCGGCGTGCATGAAGACCACCCGGTCGGCCACCTTGCGGGCGAAGTTCATCTCGTGCGTGACCATCAGCAGCGTCATGCCCTCGTCGTCCAGGGTCTCGACCACGCGCAGCACCTCGCCCACCAGTTCGGGGTCCAGCGCGCTGGTGATCTCGTCGCACAACATCACGCTGGGCGCCATCGCCAGGGCGCGGGCGATGGCCACGCGCTGCTGCTGGCCGCCGGACAGTTGATCCGGCCAGGCGTCGAACTTCTCGGCCAGGCCCACGCGCTGCAACAGCTTCTTCGCCTGCGCGGCGGCTGCGTCGGTGTCGGTCTGCTTCACCAGGGTGGGCGCCAGCATCGCGTTGCGGCCCACGCCCAGGTGCGGGAAGAGGTTGAAGTTCTGGAAGATCATGCCCACGTGCTGGCGCAGCGCCCGCATGGCCTTGGCGTCGCCAAGCTTCAGCGGCAGGCCGTCGACCAGCAGGCTGCCGTGCTGGAACACCCCCAGCCCGTTGACGCAGCGCGGCAGGGTGCCCTTGCCCGAGCCGCTCTTGCCGATGATGGCGATCACCTCGCCGCGCTGCACCTGCAGGTCGATGCCCTTGAGCACCTCGTTGGCGCCGAAGCGCTTGCGCAGCGCGGCGATGTCGACGATGGGGGCGGCGGTGGTCGCCGGGGTGGTGTCAGTGGCCACGTTGGAAGCTCCTCTCCAGCTTGCGGCTGGCGGCCGACACCGGCCAGCACAGCGCGAACTGCAGCAACGCCACGCAGGCGTCGACGGAGAGCGGCTTGAAAGTGGCGTTGGTGATCATGGTGCCGGCCTCGGTCAGCTCGATGAAACCGATCACCGACGCCAGGGCCGTGCCCTTGATCACCTGCACCAGAAAGCCCACGGTGGGCGGCACGGCGATGCGCAGCGCCTGCGGGCCAACCACGTGGCGCATGTTTTCGCCGAAGCTCAGCGCCAGGCTGGCCGCCACCCAGGCCGACACGTTCAGCCCCACCAGGGCCAGGCCGAAGTAGGCCAGGAACAGTTGCATCAGCAGCGGCGTGCCCTGGAACAGCTGCACATAGGCCGCCACGCCGCGCTGCGCGCCGGGCCGCTGCGCCAGCCGCGCCAGCAGCAAGGCCAGGCCGACGAGGCCGCCGCCGATGAAGGCGATCAGCGACAGGCCCACCGTCCAGCGCGCGGCCAGC
>CALMIF010000497.1 GCA_937864045.1 uncultured Aquabacterium sp.
GGACAACGCGCTGTGGGGCGCGGCCATCGGCAAGGCGGGCATCAAGCTGGACTGAGTCGCCGTCCTGCGTGTGTTGCCTTGCCTCGCGGCCGACAATGCCGCGATGGACACCGCCCGCTACCTGCCCCCGGCCGAGGCGCCCCGCCGCGCCGACATCGACACCAGCACCGGGCCGCTGCTGCTGGAATTCGGCACCGAATGGTGCGGCCACTGCCGCGCGGCCCGGGCGGCGGTGCAGACGGCCACCGCCACCCAGCCCGGCGTGCGCCACCTGCGGGTGGAAGACGGCCCTGGCCGCGCGCTGGGCCGCAGCTTCGGCGTCAAGCTCTGGCCCACCCTGGTCTTCCTGCGCGACGGCACCGAGGTCGCCCGCCTGGTGCGACCGCACGACGCCGCGCCGGTGGCGCAGGCGCTCAAGGCGCTGGTGCAAGGGTGATGGCCGCCATGCCGACCTTCGCCTTCGACAACACCTACGCCCGCCTGCCCGGGGGCTTCTTCGTGCGGGCGACACCGGCCGAGGCCCCCGCGCCGCAGCTGCTGTTCCTGAACACCGACCTCGCCGCCGAACTGGGACTCGATGCCCAGGCACTGCAGGGCGATGCCGGCGACGCGCTGTTCAGCGGCAACACCCTGCCCCCCGGCGCCGAGCCCATCGCCCAGGCCTATGCCGGCCACCAGTTCGGCGGCTTCTCGCCGCAGCTGGGTGACGGCCGGGCCCTGCTGCTGGGCGAGGTCATCGACCGCCGCGGCCAGCGCCGCGACATCGCCTTCAAGGGCTCGGGCCGCACCGTGTTCTCACGCGGGGGCGACGGCCTGGCCGCCGTGGGCCCGATGCTGCGCGAGGTGCTGATCGGCGAGGCCATGCACGCGCTGGGTGTGCCCACCACCCGTGCGCTGGCGGTGGCGGCCACTGGCGCCCGGGTGCAGCGTGAAGGCGCCCTGCCCGGCGCGGTGCTCACCCGCGTGGCGGCCAGCCACCTGCGGGTGGGCAGCTTCCAGTTCTTCGCCGCCCGCGGCGACCTGGAGCGACTGGCCACCCTGGCCGACTACGCCCTCGCCCGCCACGACCCCGACCTGGCAGGTGTGCCCGATCGCCACCTGCAGCTGCTGCGCCGCGTGGCCGAACGGCAAGCAACGCTGATCGCGCAATGGCTGAACCTGGGGTTCATCCACGGCGTGATGAACACCGACAACATGACGATCAGCGGCGAGACCATCGACTACGGCCCCTGCGCCTTCATGGAGGCCTACGACCCGGCCACGGTGTTCAGCAGCATCGACCACCACGGCCGCTATGCCTACGGCAACCAGGCCGCCATCGCCCGCTGGAACCTGGCCCGGCTGGCCGAGGCCCTGATGCCGCTGATGGTCGATTCACCCGACGACGAGGCCGCGGTGCAGCGGGCGGTGGCCGACTGCATGGCGGTGATCGACGCCTTTCCGGCCTGGCATGACGCGGCGCTGCGCCGGGGCCAGGCGGCCAAGCTGGGGTTGGGCGATGGCGGCGACACGGCCGACGCCGCACTGGCCGACGACTGGCTGGCCCTGCTGCAGGCCCACCGGGTCGACTTCACCCTGGCCTGGCGCCGGCTGGCCGATGCCGCCGCCGGCGATGCCAACCCGCTGCGCGCGCTGTTCGGCGAGCAGCCGGCGGCGTTGAACCCCTGGCTGGACCGCTGGCAGGCGCGCTGCGCACAGCTCGACACCGCCAACCCGGCGCTGACGGCGGCACGCGCCGACCACATGCGCCAGGTCAACCCGCTGGTGATCCCGCGCAACCACCGTGTCGAGGACGCGTTGGCCGCGGCGCAGGGCGACGGCGACCTGACGCCTTTCGACGACCTGCTGGCCGCGCTGCGCCGGCCCTTCGACGACGACCCGGCCGCCGCCCGCTTCGCCGAACCGGCGCCCGCTGCGCTGAGCGCCGGCTACCGCACCTTCTGCGGCACCTGATCAGGCGCCGGGCAGCAGCGCCTTCGCGGCGTCGATGCGCAGCGCCATCGGAACGGCGGGGTCGTTCATCACGCTGAGCAGGAAGGCCCTGGGGTCGGTGAATGCAGCCATGGTGGCCGGCGCGGCGCCCAGGGGCTGCGGATCGGCGACCGGCAGCGCGACGGCCACCGCCCGCTGCCATGCCTCGGCGGTGATGGCGCGCAGCCCCGCCAGCAGGCTGGCCTGGCCCTCGGGGTTGGGTTCCACATCCAGCCATGGCGTCTCGCTGAACAGCGGCGCCAGGTCGGGTGCGACGAAGGCCGACCAGCGCTCGCCGTCGTCACCAGCGGCCTGCAGCAGCGGCACCGCGCCAGGCCGCCAGCCGAGCGCGCCGTCCGTGCCGGGCAGCAGGCGCAGCCGGTGCGCCGGCAGCTCGGCCAGATGGCGCTGCACCAGCCAGCGCAGCACGGCGCCGGCCTCGGCCGCGTCGACCGGCTGCTGCAGCGCGAACCACAGCTGCACGCCGTCCTGCCCCGACAACGCGATGGCCGGCGCCGGCCAGCCCAGATCGGTCTGCACGCCCTGCCACACCCGGCCCAGCGCGGCCCAGTCGGCCGGCGCACGCAGTTCCAGCACCAGGCGGCGCAGGCGGCCGTCGGCCGGGGTGGATGGAAACAGGCGCTGCAGTTCCAGGGACAGGCGGGTCATCGGGCCGTGGCGATGCGCTTTGGGCGGGCCTGCAGTATGCGGCGCGCCGAACGCCTGTCACGCGGGCAGCAGCGCCAGCGCCGTGCCGCCCCTAGCCGGACGCCCCTCCGTCCACCCGAGCAAGGCGTTCCCATGCAGATCCAATCCGGCCAGCTGGCCGTCCTGACCGGTGGCGGCACCGGCATCGGCCGCGCGCTGGTGCGCCAGCTGGCCGCCGCCGGCGTGCATGTGGCGATGTGCGACGTGTCCGCCGCCCACATGGCACAAAGCCGGGACCAGGCCCTGGCCGGCGCACCGGCCGGCACGCGCATCAGCACCTTCGTCTGCGACGTGAGCCAGGAGGCCCAGGTGCTGGCCTTCCGCGACGCGGTGATGGCCGAGCACGGCGCCAGCCACATCCACCTGCTGTTCAACAACGCCGGCACGGGCGGCGGCGGCGCCTTCGTCAACGGCAGCCGCGCCGACTGGGAGCGCACCTTCAACGTCGACTGGTTCGGCGTGTACTTCTGCGCCCGCGCCTTCATGCCGCTGCTGGTGGCCGCGCCGGTGGGCGCCATCGTCAACACCAGCAGCGTCAACGGTTTCTGGGCCAGCCTGGGGCCGGACACGCCGCACACCGCCTACAGCGCCGCCAAGTTCGCGGTGAAGGGCTTCACCGAGGCGCTGGTCACCGACCTGCGCTGCAACGCGCCGCATGTGACGGCCCACGTGGTGATGCCCGGCCACATCGGCACCTCGATCGCGCTGAACACCTACGACGCGCTGGCCATGCCCGACGCGGTGGTGGCGCTGATGCGGGCGCGCATGGTCAAGGCCGGTGCGCCGGTGGCCAACGCCAGCGACGACACCATCCGCCAGCTGATGCACCAGCGGGCGGTCGACTTCCGCGACAAGGCGCCGACCAGCGCCGAGCAGGCCGCCACCATCATCCTGGACGGCGTGCGCGCCGGGCGCTGGCGCATCCTCGTGGGCGAGGACGCCGAGCGCATCGACGTGATGGTGCGCAACGCACCGGAAGACGCCTACGAGCCGGCCTTCGCGGCCGCCTGGCGCGATGGCAAGCCGGGGCTGGGGCGATGAGCACGGGCAGGCCGAGCGCCGGGCCGCTCCCAAGCCGGCCCGCGATCCCCTCGTCCGGCCGGCGTACCCGCCGGACGAGGGGCCGAAGGTTCTGGACAAGGACAGCCTCAAGGCCAAGTACCGCGCCGAGCGCGACAAGCGCCTGCGCCCCGACGGCCATGCCCAGTACCGCCGCATCGACGGCGTGCTGGACCATGGCCTGGACGATCCGTACACGCCGCGCACCGAACGGGCGCCGAAGACCGACCATGTGCGCTTCGCCTTCGTCGGCGCGGGCTTTGCCGGCCTGGTGACCGGCGCGCGCCTCGTCGAAGCCGGGATCGGCCCCGTGCGGTTGATCGACAAGGGCGGCGACGTCGGCGGCACCTGGTACTGGAACCGCTACCCCGGCGCGCAATGCGACACCGCGTCGATGGTCTACATGCCGCTGCTGGAGGAAACCGGCCACCGGCCGACCGAGAAGTACGCGCATGCGCCGGAGATCCTGGCGCAGTGCCAGCGCATCGCCCAACAGTACGGGCTGCGCGAGCACGCGCTGTTCCACACCGAGGTCAAGGACCTGCGCTGGGACGACGCGGCCCAAGTCTGGCGCATCACCACCGACCGCGGCGACGACTTCACCGCCGACTTCATCGGCCTGGGCACCGGGCCGCTGCACATCCCCAAGCTGCCGGGCATTCCCGGGATCGACAGCTTCCAGGGCCACGCCTTCCACACCAGCCGCTGGGACGACGCGTACACCGGCGGTGATCCGCTGGGCGCCACCATGGACAAGCTCGCCGGCAAGCGGGTGGCGATCATCGGCACCGGCGCCACTGCGGTGCAGTGCGTGCCGCACCTGGCCAGGAGCGGCTGCCAGCTGCTGGTGGTGCAGCGCACGCCCTCGTCGGTGGACGTGCGGGCGAATGCGCCCATCGACGCCGACTGGTTCGCCGGCATCGCCACGCCCGGCTGGCAGCAGCGCTGGCTGGACAACTTCACCGCCAACGCGGCCGGCGGCCAGGCCACCGAAGACCTGGTGCAGGACGGATGGACCGAGCTGGCCCGGCGCATCCGCGCCAAACTGGGGGGCATGCCGCGCAGCGAGATGACGCCCCAGACCATGCTGGCCGCCTTCGAGGACGCCGACTTCGAGAAGATGAGCGAGATCCGCGCCCGGGTCGACAGCGTGGTGCAGGACGGCCCCACCGCGCAGCAGCTCAAGGCCTGGTACCGCCAGCTGTGCAAGCGGCCCTGCTTCCACGACGCCTACCTGCCCGCCTTCAACCAGCCCAACGTGCGCCTGCTGGACACCGACGGCCAGGGTGTGGAGCGCATCACCGAGCGCGGCATCGTGGTGGCCGGCGTCGAGCACGCGGTCGACTGCATCATCTACGCCTCCGGCTTCGAGGTCGGCAGCGACTGGACGGTGCGCGCCGGCTTCGACATCGTGGGCCGCGACGGCCTGAAGCTGTCGGACGCCCGGGCCCAGGGCATGCGCAGCCTGCACGGCGTGCATGTGCACGGCTTCCCGAATGCCTTCTTCGTGCAGCCGGCGCAGGGCGCCAACCTGATCTCCAACGTGCCGCACAACCTGACCGAGGCCGGCCGCACCATCGCCACCGTGCTGCGCCACGCGCTGGACCACGGCCACCGCACGGTCGAGGTCACGCCCGAGGCCCAGGCCGCCTGGGTGGCCCAGCTGCTGACCGGCCCGGGCCGCATGATCGGCGGGCCCGACTGCACGCCCGGCTACTACAACAACGAGGGCGCGGCGCCGACCGAGCCCGCGAAGTACGCGGTGGGCTACCCGGCGGGGGCGAGTGCCTTCTTCCAGTACTTGAAGGGCTGGCGGGAAACCGGCAAGTTCGAGGGCCTGGCCTTCGGTTGAAGGCCAGTGGCGACTGGCCGTCAGTTCACCTGCCGGTCGCGCCCCTCCCAGTACGGCGCCCGCAACGCCCGCCGCAGGATCTTGCCGGTCGGGTTGCGCGGCAGTTCGGCGATCACGTCCACGCTCTTGGGCACCTTGAAGCCGGCGATGCGGTCGCGGGCCCAGGCGATCACGCTGTCAGGGGTGACGGTCCTGCCCGGCCGCGGCACCACCACCGCCTTCACCGCCTCGCCCCACGTCTCGTCCGGCACGCCGATGACCGCCACGTCGGCCACGTCGGGGTGGCCGTAGATGGCGTTCTCCACCTCGGCCGGGTAGACGTTTTCGCCGCCGCTGATGATCATGTCCTTCACCCGGTCGTGGATGTAGACATAGCCGTCGGCGTCCATGTAGCCGGCGTCACCGGTGTGCACCCAGTTGTCGGCGGTCTTGGTGGCCTTGGTGGCGTCGGGGCGCTTCCAGTAGCCCAGCATGTTGTTCGACGAACGGGTCACGATCTCGCCGACCTCGCCGGTGGGCACGGTCTGGCCGTCAGGGCCAACGATCTTGATCTCGACACCCGGCACCGCCTTGCCCGCCGCGCGCATGCGGGGGCTGCCGTTGGGGTCGTGGTCCTCCGGCGGCAGCGTCACCACGGTGCCGGTGGTCTCGGTCATGCCATAGGCCTGCAGGAACTGGCAGCCGAAGGCCTTGACGCACTGGCGCAGCAGTTCCAGCGGAATCGGCGCGGCGCCGTAGAAGATGTACTTCAGCCGGCTGAAGTCGGTCTGGCCGCAGCGCGGGTGGTTGACCAGCATCTGCAGCGCCGCCGGCACCGCAAAGAAGCGGGTCACACCCTCGTGCTGGATCACGTCGAACACGCCGTCGGGCGTGAACTCGGCCATCACGCAGCCGCTGACACCGCCGGCCAGCGCCATGAAGCCCAGGCCGGTGCCGCCGATGTGGGCGCAGGGCATGGCGACCATGACGACCTCGTCGTCGTCCCAGGCGGCCCAGGGCAGGCCCGCCTGCTGCGCCGCGCGGCGCAAGCCGAACAGGTTGCGGTTGCTGAGCTCCACGCCCTTGGGGTGGCCGGTGGTGCCCGAGGTGTAGAGCTGCAGGATCGCGTCGTCCGGCCCGGCGGGCGTGAAGTCGCTGCGCGCCGCGCCGTCGATCCAGGCCCAGGCCTCGTCGGCCGAGAAGATGCGCTGCACCAGCGGCAGTTGCGCCGCCATCGCCCGGGCGTCGTCGGCGAAGCCGTCGCCTGCGAACAGCAGCTTCGATTCGGTGTCGTGCACGATGTACTGGCGCTCGGGCGCGGCCAGGCGCCAGCCCACCGGCGCCATCACCACGCCGATGCGCGCGGCGCCGAACAGCAGGGTGAAGTACAGCACCGCGTTCTTGCCCAGCCAGGCGATGCGGTCGCCCTTGCGCAGGCCCGCGGCCTGCAGCGCGCTGGCGACACGGGCGGTGCTGGCCTCCAGCTCGGCGAAGTCGATGCGCCGCTCGCCCACCATCGCGGAGCGCTGCGGCCGGTCGGTTGCCCAGTGGCGGACGAAGGCGTCGACGGTGAGCAGTTCGGGGATGTCGGTGGGCATGGCGGCGGCGGGTTGGCGGGGATTCGCCCACTCTAGCCAGCGCACCCCGGCGGTGGATTCGGGGGCATCCCGAAACCGCGCCGAAACCGCCCCGCCATGTCGCCGACGCGACTCGGCGAAAGCGGTCAGTCCGCGGTGCCGAACGCCGCCTGGAACGCGTCGGCAAAGCGCGGCGACGCGGCCAGCGTCAGCGTCACCACCTGCCAGTGCTCACCGTCGCGGGTGACCTGCAGGTCGTGGTGCCAGTCGTGGCCCTCGTCGATGGGGCCGTGGCTGTGCGGAAACAGCCGCCAGGCCCAGTCCAGCACCTGCTGCGCCTCGGCCAGCACCGCGGCATGCCGGTCCGGCCCGGTGGCGGCCACCGCTTCCAGCGTGGTCACGCCGTCGGCGTCGTCGCTCAGGTCGAATTGCAGGTAGTGCATGCCGGCGGATTCTGCCGATGGCCGGCCGCGGCGGCGCGCGTCACTCGCCCAGCAGCTTGTCCATGCGCTTGCGGGCGACGCGCTTGACCACCGCCCGCTCCAGCGCATTGGCGGCGGCCAGCAGCCGGGCGCCCTCGCTGGCGCAGGCGGTCTGGCGGGCGCCCAGCTCGGCAGCGCTCAGGCGGCGCTGCTCGGCCTCGGCCTGGTCGACCAGGGCCCGCGCCTGGCCCTCGCTGGCGTCACCATGCAGGTAGGCCTCGCCAATGAAGCTGGCGCCGGCGGTCAGGCGCTCCAGCAGCGGCTTGCGGGCGGCGCCGTTGCCGGCCTTGACCTGGCGCACCAGATCATCGGCGCTGGCGTCCAGCGCGGCCACGCACTGGGCGGCATGGCGGTCGCGCGCCGTGGGTTCGCCCGGCGCCGCTGCGGCCAGCCCGGGCAGCAAAACAGCCGCCAGGGCAAGAACCAGGGCGGCCGGTGTGCGGTCGACAGGAGGAACTGCGGTCATCGGCGTTCAACGCGTCAGGCGGCCTGCAGGTTGTCCGCCCACCGCTGCCAACTCACGCCTTGGCGAAGCGCGCCAGGCGCTGGGTGATGATCTGCTCGGCCTCGGCCATGATGCGGTCGATCAGCTCCTTCACGGTGGGCACGTCGTGGATCAGGCCGGCCACCATGCCGCAGCTCCAGGCGCCGGCTTCCATCGCGCCGTCGACCATGATCTTCGGGTAGACGCCAGCCACTTCCTCGATGATGTCCTCGAACTTGATGGCCGCGCCCAGGGCCTTTTCCTTGGCGATCAGGCGGTCGACCGCGTCGTTGCGCAGCACACGCTCGGTGTTGCGCAGCGGGCGCATCACCAGGCGGGTGTCCAGCTCGCTGGCAGCGACGATGGCGTCCTTGACGTTCTGGTGCACCGGCGCCTCCTTGGTGGCGATGAAGCGCGTGCCCATGTTCATGCCCTCGGCGCCCAGCGCCAGCGCCGCCACCAGGCTGCGGC
>CALMIF010000498.1 GCA_937864045.1 uncultured Aquabacterium sp.
GATGATGCTCATGAACGGCGCCAGGCCGGTGCCGCTGCCCATCAGGTACAGGCGCTTGGCCGGCAGCAGGTAGTCGATCAGCAGGGTGCCGGTGGGCTTGTTGCCGACGATCACCTTGTCGCCCGGCTGGATGTGCTGCAGCCGGCTGGTGAGCGGGCCGTCCTGGACCTTGATGCTCAGGAACTCCAGCGTCTCTTCATAGTTGGCGCTGACCACGCTGTAGGCGCGCAGCAGCGGCTTGCCGTCCACGCGCAGGCCGATCATCGTGAAGTGGCCGTTCTTGAAGCGCAGCGTGGTGCCGCGGGTGGTGGTGAAGCTGAACAACCGGTCGGTCCAGTGGTGGACGGTGAGGACGGTTTCTTCGTTGAAGGCGCTCATGGTGGTGCGGTGGGGCGGCGCTTGCTTGGCCAGCGCCTTTGTCTGTAGCATCGGCTACACATTGGTTTAGCAGGCACTACATGAAATCGCCGCCTGCAGAGCTGGCCCGCATTGTGCCTCAGGCATCGGGTTGTCCCGGGGTGCGGGACTTGTCTTCGATCAAGCGGGAGTCCCTTGTGTCCGAGCACGAACACACCAAGACCGACGGCCTCGGCGAACCGGCTGTTGCGGCCCCGGCCAACCCCGAGGCCTGGCGCGCGGCGCCGCGCAATGCCCGCATGGCGGCGCACAAGGTCGAGTGCAACGCCTGCCCGGTGCTGTGCCAGATCAGCGAGGGCAAGGTCGGCGCCTGCGACCGCTATGCCAATGCCGCTGGCGTGCTGGTGCGGGTGGACCCGGTGCTGCTGGTGCGCCAGCGTGCCGATGCAGTGGGCGGCGATGCCGAGACGGCCGACCTGGTGCCCTTCCTGCCAGCAGGCAGCCCGGCCTTGGTGCGGGACGCAGGCGCGCCGGCGCTGTTCGTCACCGCAGTCGGCGCTGGCACCACCTATCCCGACTACAAGCCCGCGCCCTTCATCGTCAGCAGCCCCGCCCAGGGCGTGGACATGGTGACCGTGGTCACCGAGGGCATCTTCAGCTACTGCAGCCTGAAGCTGAAGATCGACACCGACCGCTGGCTGGGCCCCGAGCAGGCCAATGTGCGCTGCAACGGCGAGGTGGTGGGCCATGTGTCCACCGCCGAATACGGCAGCCAGATGCTCAGCATCGGTGGCGTGCACCACATCACCGGCGGCAGCAAGAAGGAAGGCCGGGTGACGGTGGACACCATGGCCGCGCTGGGCAACCGCCAGGCGGTGGACCTGACCATCGACGGCGGCGCGCAGCTGCGGGTGCAGGCCGGTGCCGCCCCGGTGGTCAACGGCGTGCCCGAGCAGCGCATGCGCCTGGGCTGCGGGTCGGCGACCATCGGCATCTTCGCCCAGCAGTTCGCCGGCCTGGTCGACGAGGTGGTGGTGGTCGACGACCACATCACCGGCGTGCTGACCGAGCACCAGGCCGGCCGCTGCCTGAGCCTGAAACCGTCGGGCCTGAAGATCCGCGGCCGCAAGAGCACGCCGGGGCGCTACTTCCAGGTGGCCAACCCCGGCACCGGCTGGGGTGGCACCGACATTGCCAACCCGCTGTCCATCCTGGAACCCTGGGACGCCGAACAAGCCTGGCCCGGCCAGCGCCTGCTGATGGTCAGCACCACCGGCGAGCATGCCGGCTGGTTCGTGCTGGATGACGCGCTGCAGCCGCGTGCCGCAACCCTGCCGGCCGACGTGCAGGCCATCGTCGATCGCATCGGCGAGAACTGCGAGCCGGCGCTGTGCAGCGTGCTCTTCGTGGCCGGCGCCGGCGGCAGTCTGCGGGCGGGCGTCACCGACAACCCGGTGCGGCTGACCCAGGCGATCAAGCAGAGCCTGGTGAACGTGAGCTGTGGCGGCGCGCCGGCCTATGTGTGGCCGGGCGGCGGCATCACGGTGATGGTCGATGTGCTGCGCATGCCGGCCAACAGCTTCGGCACGGTGCCCACGCCGGCCATCGTCGCGCCCATCGAGTTCAGCCTGCGTCTGGACGACTACCAGCGCCTGGGCGGGCACATGGCCTATGTGCGCACGCTGGAACAGGCCCTGGCCACCGGTGCCTGGCATGCCGACGGTGCGCCCACCGCCAGGCGCATCGCCGACCAGCCCGCCGTCAACGGCTGGCCGCTGGGCGCGCCGCCCCTGCTGGGCTGATGGCGATGCAGGCGCAGCGCGCGCCGCTGGCGGACGGCCGGTGGCACTTCCAGCACGGACCGATCGACTGCGTGATCGCTGCGGAGGGCGACGCCGAGGCGGTCGCTGCGGCGCACGCGGCGGCCTGGGCACGCTTCCAGCCGCTGCTCGCCGAACTGGTGGCGGAACTGCCGCTGCTGCGCCAGCCGGTGGTCGCCGGTGGCATCCATCCGCTGCGCGGTGCCGTGGCCCGGCGCATGTGGGACGCCTGCGCGCCGCTGCGCGACGCGGCCGACGGCTTCATCACGCCCATGGCGGCCGTGGCCGGTTCGGTGGCGCAGGAGCTGATCGCCGCCTACCAGCGCCCCGGCATCACCCGCGCCTGGGTCAACAACGGCGGCGACATCGCGCTGCACCTGGCGCCGGGGCAGTCTGCGCGGGTCGGCCTGTTCGCCGACCTGGCAAGGGTCGATGCCGCTGCCCTCGCCCGCACCGCAGCGGGGCAGCTGTGCACCGATGCAGGCTTCGGCGTGGACTACGGCAGCCCGGTGCGGGGCGTGGCCACCAGCGGCTGGCGCGGGCGCAGTCATTCGCTGGGCATCGCCGACAGCGTCACCGTGCTGGCTGCCACCGCTGCGATGGCCGATGCGGCGGCGACGGTGATCGCCAATGCGGTCGACGTGCAGGACGCCAGAATCCACCGTGCGCCGGCCAGCAGTCTGCGCGACGACAGCGACCTGGGTGAGCGCCCGGTCACCGTCGATGTGCCAGCCCTGCCGCCGGCGCTGGTGCAGCAGGCGTTGAACCACGGTCTGGCGATGGCACGGCGGCTGCGGGCCCTGGGGTTGATCGAGGCCACGCTGCTGGTCTGTCAGGGTTCCCTCGCTCGGCTGGCGCCGACGGGGGATTTAGAGTTGGTGTAGTAATTGCTAAACGAATTGCCATGAGCCTGATCGACATCCGCCGCGTGTTCACGCAGGTCGAGGACATCCACCACGAAGGCGGCCCGCGTGCCGCCGTGCCGCTGCGCCGGGGCGCCATCGCCGCGGTGCTGACCAACCCCTATGCCGGCCGCTACGAGCCCGACATCCTGCCGATGATGGAGGCGCTGAACCCCGTCGGCCTGGACATGGCGCGGCGTCTGCTGGCGGCGATGGCGGTGCCGGCCGAGGCCATCCAGGGCTACGGCAAGGGCGCGATCATCGGCGCCGCGGGTGAACTGGAGCATGGTGCCCTGTGGCATGTGCCGGGTGGCTACGCGATGCGCGAACTGCTGGGCTGGAAGGGTGATGCCGCCGCGTACAAGCGCGGCGAGGGCAGCAGCGGCCAGAGCGGCAACGCCCTGGCCATCGTGCCCAGCACCAAGAAGGTGGGCCCGCCCGGCGCCACGCTGGACGTGCCGCTGACGCACATCAACGCCAGCTATGTGCGCAGCCATTTCGACGCCATGGAAGTGCGCGTGCCTGGATCGCCCCGGCCCGACGAGATGGTCGTGATCCTGGCGATGAGCTGCGGTGCACGGGTGCATGCCCGCGTCGGTGGTCTGGCGGCCGATGCGATCGCCAAGTGGGACGGACAACGATAAGGAGACACCCATGCCAGCTGACATCCGCAAACTGGTCGTGCAGGTCGACGAGACCCGCCGCGAGATGGGCCGCGACGTGAGCCCGCCCACCCGGCGCGCGCTGGCGATGGCGGTGATCGCCAACCCCTTTGCCGGCCGCTACGAGGCCAATCTCGACGCGCTGATCGCCATTGGCGAGGAACTGGGCGCGCTGCTGGGCGAGAAGTGCGTGCAGGCCCTGGGCATCCAGCCCGGCCAGGCGCAGAGCTATGGCAAGGCGGCCATCGTCGGCGAGGCCGGTGAGCTGGAGCATGCCGCGGCCATCCTGCACCCCAAGCTGGGCGCGCCGCTGCGCAAGGCGGTGGAGAAGGGCGCCGCGCTGGTACCGTCGGCCAAGAAGCAGGGCGGCGTGGGCACGGCGGTGGACGTGCCGCTGGGCCACAAGGACGCCGCCTTCGTGCGCAGCCACTTCGACGCGATCGAGGCCCGGGTGGCCGACGCGCCGCGGGCCAACGAGATCGTGGTGGCGGTGGCCGTCACCGACAGCGGCCGGCCGCTGCCGCGGGTGGGCGGGCTGCAGGCCAGCGAGATCGTCGGGCAGGACGGCTTGCGATAGCCGCCCGCGCACCCGTTATGGTTCGACCCGTTCCAACTTCTCCTTCCGAGGGCTCCGCATGAACCGCAAGCACTTCCTGGCCGCGCTGGCCGCGTTGTCCGGCCTCGCCACCACCGGCGCCCAGGCCCAGGGTGGGCCGATCAAGATCGGCGAAGTCAACAGCTACAAGGTGCAGCCGGCCTTCCTGGAGCCCTACAAGAAGGGCATGGAGCTGGCGGTGGAGGAGATCAACGCCGCCGGCGGCCTGCTGGGCCGCAAGGTCGAACTGATCACCCGCGACGACAACGGCAACCCTGGGGATGCGGTGCGGGCGGCCGAGGAACTGGTCTCGCGCGAGAAAGTGGACGTGCTGACCGGCGCGTTTCTCTCGAACATCGGCCTGGCGCTGACCGACTTCGCCAAGCAGAAGAAGTTCTTCTACCTGGCCAGCGAGCCGCTGACCGACAAGATCGTCTGGGGCAGCGGCAACCGCTACACCTACCGGCTGCGGCCCAGCACCTACATGCAGAGCGCGATGCTGGTGCCTGAGGCGGCCAAGCTGAAGAAGAAGCGCTGGGCCATCGTCTACCCGAACTACGAATACGGCCAGAGCGCGGCAGCCACCTTCAAGCAACTGCTGAAGGCCGCCCAGCCGGATGTGGAGTTCGTCGCCGAGCAGGCGCCGCCGCTGGGCAAGCTGGACGCCGGCAGCGTGGTGCAGGCCC
>CALMIF010000499.1 GCA_937864045.1 uncultured Aquabacterium sp.
GCTCGACCCGGGTGGCCAGGTGCACGGCGGCATGCCGGGCGACTTCAACACCGCCGAGCACGGGCTGACCAAGCTGCGGGTGGCCCGCCGCGGCGGCGTGGTGTTCGCGGCCTTCGACCCCGACGTCGAGCCCTTCGAGGACTTCCTGGGCCCCGAGATCCTGGGCTGGTTCGACCGCCTGTTCAACGGCCGCCAGCTGGTGATCCTGGGCTACAACCGCCAGCGCATCCCGGGCAACTGGAAGCTGATGCAGGAGAACATCAAGGACCCGTACCACCCGGGCCTGCTGCACACCTGGTTCGTCACCTTCGGCCTCTGGCGCGCCGACAACAAGAGCCGGCTGCGCATGGATGCGAAGCACCGCCACGCGGCGATGATCAGCACCCGCGGCGCCGCGGGCCAGGCTGCGCAGGTGACGCAGGTGGCCAGCTTCAAGGCCGGCATGCAGTTGCACGATCCCAGCTTCATCGACATCGTGCCCGAGGCCTGGTGGAGCGGGCCGGCGTCAACGGACCCTGCCGCACCAGTGCCCACGGCGGTGATGACCACCCTCTTCCCCAGCGTGATCCTGCAGCAGCAGGTCAACAGCGTGTCCACGCGCCACATCCAGCCCGACGGTCGCGGCAGCTTCGACTTCGTCTGGACGCACTTCGGCTTCGCCGACGACACGCCCGAGATGACCCAGCGCCGGCTGACCCAGGCCAACCTGTTCGGCCCGGCCGGCTTCGTGTCGGCCGACGATGGCGAGGTGATCGAGTTCAGCCAGCAGGCCTTCGAAAGCAAGCCCGCGCACCGCGCCGTGGCCGAGCTGGGCGGGCGCGACGTGGGCGACACCGAGCACATGGTCACCGAGACGCTGATCCGCGGCATGGACCGCTACTGGCGCGACGTGATGGAGGCGCCGTGATGACCATCGACTTTCCCGACTGGCTGGCCATCACCCAGCTCTATGCCGACTACGCCAGCACGGTCGATGCCGGCCGCTGGGCCGACTGGTGCGAGTTCTTCACCGAGGACTGCGTCTACCGCCTGCAGCCGCGTGAAAACCACGAGCGCAGCTTTCCGCTCGCCACGCCGGCCTTCACCAGCAAGGGCATGCTGCAGGACCGCGCCTACGGCATCCAGGAAACGCTGTTCCACGACCCGTACTGCCAGCGCCATGTGGTCGGCATCCCGGTGCTGCGCGAAGCCAGCGACGACCGCTGGCGCTGCGAGGCCAACTACGCGGTGTTCCGCACCAAGCTCAGCCACACGTCCACCGTGTTCAACGTCGGCCGCAGCTTCGACACCATCGTGCGCACGCCGGCGGGGCTGAAGTTCGCGGTGCGCGAGATCATCGACGACAGCGAGATGATCCCGAATTCGATCATCGATCCCATCTGACTCCCATCATGAGCGACAAGCCCTGGATCGACGCCACTGCGGCCGACGCCCTGCCCACCAACGACGTGCTGGGCGTGGTCGTCGCCGGGCGCGAGATCGCGCTCTACACCGTGGGCGATGCGGTCTATGCCAGCGACATGCTGTGCACCCATGGCGATGCCCGGCTGTGCGATGGCTTCCTTGACGGCCACGAGATCGAGTGCCCGCTGCACCAGGGCAAGTTCGACGTGCGCGACGGCCGCGCCACCTGGGAGCCGGCCTGCGAGCCGCTGCGCTGCCACCCGGTCAGGATCGAAGGCGGCCGGGTGTTCGTGCAGATCGACTGACGCTCAGCCCGCGGTCATGCCGCCGTCGACGCTGTAGCGCCCGCCGGTGCAATAGCGGCTGTCGTCGCTGGCCAGGAACAGCGCGGTGGCGGCCACCTCGTCGGGCGTGCCGTAGCGGCCGGCCGGGATGCGGGTGGTGATCATCTGCTTGGCTGCGGCCTCGGCGCCGGGGGCCCGGCCGCTCTCGATGGCCCGCATCATCCGCGTCTCGATGGGCGAGGGGTGGATGGTGTTGATGCGCACGCCCGAGCTGCCGGACTCCAGCACCGCCGAGCGCATCAGCCCCACCACGGCATGCTTGCTGGCCGCGTAGGGTGCCAGGTAGGCGCCGCCCTTGAAGCCGGCCACCGACGAGGTGATGATGATGCTGCCGCCACCCTGGCGCTGCATCACCGGCAGCGCATGCTTCAGGCCCAGGAACACACCGCGCACGTTCACCGCCATCACGCGGTCGAAGTCGGCCACCGTGGTCTCGGCGATCGGCGCGATGCGGCCCTCGATGCCGGCGTTGCAGAACAGCACGTCGAGCCGGCCGTGGCGGGCGACGGTGTCGGCGATGACGGCCTGCATCGCCGCCTCGTCGCTGACGTCGGCCACCTGCGCCGAAACGGCCGAGCCGGCGGCGATCTCGGCCACCGCCGCATGCAGCCGCGCCGCGTCCAGGTCGACCAGCACCACCGTCGCGCCCTCGGCCGCGAACAGCCGGCCGGTGGCCGTGCCGATGCCGCCGCTGCCACCGGTGATGACGCAGACCTTGCCCGCGAGGCGGCCGGCCATGTCAGCGCTGCCCGGCCGCCCGAAGGCGCTGACGCGCCCCCTCGGGGGGCAGCGAACGAAGTGAGCGTGGGGGCTTCATGTTCATCAATACACCTCGAAGAGGCCGGCGCCGCCCATGCCGCCGCCGATGCACATCGACACGACCACATGCTTGGCGCCGCGGCGCTTGCCTTCCATCAGCACATGGCCGGCCAGGCGGGCGCCGGTCATGCCGAAGGGGTGGCCGATGGCGATGGAGCCACCGTTGACGTTGTATTTCTCGGGGTCGATGCCCAGCTTGTCGCGGCTGTACAGGCACTGGCTGGCGAAGGCCTCGTTCAGCTCCCACAGGTCGATGTCGCCGATCTTCAGGCCATGGCGCGCCAGCAGCTTGGGGATGGCGAAGACCGGGCCGATGCCCATTTCGTCGGGCTGGCAGCCGGCCACCGCCCAGCCCTTGAAGGCACCCAGCGGCTGCAGGCCGCGGCGCTCGGCGTCCTTGGCCTCCATCAGCACCACGGCGGCGGCGCCGTCGCTCAGCTGGCTGGCATTGCCGGCCGTCACCCACTTGCCCGGGCCCTTGACCGGCTGCAGCTTGGCCAGGCCTTCCAGCGTGGTGTCGGGGCGGTTGCACTCGTCGCGGTCGACGGTGACCTCGCGCAGCGACTCGGCGCCGGTGGCCTTGTCCACCACCTTCATCACCGTCTTCACCGGGATGATCTCGTCCTTGAACTTGCCGGCTTCCTGGGCCGCGGCCATCAGCCGCTGCGAGCGCAGCGAGTACGCGTCCTGGTATTCGCGGCTCAGGCCGTAGCGCTCGGCCACGATGTCGGCGGTGTCGATCATCGGCATCCAGAATGCGGGCAGCAGCTCGGTCAGGCGGTCGTCCTTGCCACCGCCGCCGCCGCCCTGGAAGGTGATGCTGTCGACGCCGCCGCCGACCATCACGCTGGCGCCGTCGTGCACGATGTGCTGCGCCGCCACGGCGATGGCGTTCAGGCCCGACGAGCAGGCGCGGTGGATGGTGGCGCCGGAGGTCGTCACCGGCAGGCCGGCCAGCATGGCCGCGGCACGCGCCACGTTGCCGTGTGCCGCCACCTGGCCGGCGACCACGTCCTCCACCTCGGCCGGGTCGACGCCGCTGCGCTGCACCGCGTGCTGGATGGCATGGCCCAGCATCGTCATGCTGGGCGTGTTGTTGAAGCCACCGCGCGCGGCCTTGGCCAGGCCGGTGCGGGCATAGGAGACGATGACGGCCTGGCGCATGGTGCGTGCCTTTCGGAAGGGGTGGATCGAGTGGACTGGCCAGTCTTCCACAGCCCCGCCGGCGGCCTGCGTCACACGCGGTACACCCTGCGGGCAAGCCCGGGGTGGGCGGCAGGCGCTACAGCCCGCCCTTGCCCAGGTCCAGGGAGCCGCGCGCCAGGTTGACCTGCAGCACGTCGGTCTCGCCCTCGGCCAGGCGCAGCGCGCGCAGGTGGCGCAGCGCCGCCTCCAGCGGGTGGCCGGTGACCAGGGCCTCGCCACCCACCAGCTGGATCGCCTGGTCGACCAGCTGGCCGGCGGTCTCGGTGGCGATCACCTTGGCCGCGATGCTCTCGTTCACCGCGTCCCGGCCACTGTCGTGCAGCCGCGCCGCGCGGTAGACCGCCGACCGCGCCGCATAGGCCTGGATGCGCATGGCGCCGTAGCGCAGGCGCATGCGCTCGCTGGCGGCCCGCGGTCCGCCGCGCCGCTGCCGCAGCAGATCGGCGCCGACGAAGTCCACCGCCCACAGCGCCGTGCCCAGTGCGTCAGCGGCCACCAGGCGCCGCACCGCGCTGATGCGCGCCAGCGCCTGGCTGCGGCCGGCGCCCGGCGCGCCGATGGCATGGCTGCGCGGCACGCGCACGCCGTCGAAGCGGAAGGCGGCATGCGTGCTGCCGTCCAGCGACGCAAACCTGCGGTCGATCACCACGCCCGGCAGCGCGGTGTCGATGACGACCATCGCCGGGCCCTGGCCGTCCACCTCGACCAACGCGACGAGGAAATCCGCCTCCGCGCCGCCGGTGACGTAGCTCTTGCGGCCGCTGACGATCAGGGTGTCGCCGTCGACCGCCGCCCAGGTCGGCCGAGGCGCATCGCCGGGTTCGGTGAAGGCAAAGCCGCCGCGCCGCTCGCCGGCCAGCATCGGCGCCAGGTGCGTGCTGCGCAGCGGCTCGGCCACGCCCGCCAGCAGGCCGGCATCGGGGCCGAACAGGCCGGGCAGATGAGCGGCACCGTGGCGCGCCAGCGTCTCGCGCGCCACCAGCAGGGTCAGCGCGGGGGTGCGCGCGTCCTGCGTCAGCCCGAACAGGCCGGCCTGCTTGGCCAGGGCGCGCACCTGGGCCGACCGCTCGGCGGGCGTCAGCGTCGGGTCGTCGCGCAGCGCCGCCAGCGGGCCTTGGGCCAGCGCCACCGTGCGCTCGCGCAGGGCGGTCAGTTCATCGCTCAGGAAGTCGGGCATGCGGACCTCAGCGCTTGACCGCCGCGGGCACGCCGCCCGGGTCGACCACGGTGCCAAACACCTCCTTGTTGTGCGCGTGGCACAGGTGGTGCAGGCCGAAGGCGGCATCCACCGCGCTCTGCTGGCCCTGGATGTCCAGCGTCTGGTTCACCGCCTGCTTGGCCATCGCCAGCGCGAAGGCCGGCTTGCTGGCGATGCGGCCGGCCATCGCCAGCACGGTGGATTCCAGCTGATCACGCGGCACCACCTGGTTGACCATGCCCAGGCGGTGCGCCTCGGCGGCCGACCAGTTGTCGGCGGTGAACAGGAATTCCTTGGCCTTGCGCGCGCCCAGCTCCCAGGGGTGGACGAACCACTCGACGCCCAGCACGCCCATGGTCACCACCGGGTCGCAGAACAGCGCGTCGTCGCTGGCGACGATGATGTCGCAGGCCCAGGCCAGCATCAGCCCGCCGGCGATGCAGCGGCCCTGTACCGCGGCAATCGTCGGCTTGGGCAGGTTGCGCCAGCGGCGGGTGTTCTGCAGATAAATCTCTTGCTCGCGGGCGAAGCGGCCATGCGCGCCGGGCTGGGCAAAGCCGCCCCAGTTCGACACGGTGGGCTGCTGCCCGAGCACCACGCCGCCGTCGCCGCGCAGATCGTGGCCCGACGAGAAATGCGGGTCGGCCGCGGCCAGCACAATGACCTTCACCGCGTCGTCGGCCACCGCGCGGTCGAAGGCCGCGTTCAGGTCGTAGCCCATCTGCAGGTTCTGGGCGTTGCGCGCCGCCGGGCGGTTCATCACGATGCGCGCCACGCCGAAGGCAGGCTGCTCGTACAGGATCGTTTCGTCGTCGCTCATGATCGGTGCTTGGTCTCGCTGAAGGATCAGACCACCACCACGCCATCACCCGGCGGCTCGGCATACAGCGCCGCCACCAGGCTGGCCCGGCGCTCCAGCGTCTGGCGCTGGTTCACATAGCCCTTGTCGGTGATCTCGCCGGCGTCGATGGACGGTGGCTCGGTCAGCAAGGTGAAGCGCGCCACGCGGCGCGACGAGCCGCCGGCCAGGGCGTTGAAGCCCGCCAGCCGGTCGGCCACCACGGCGCGCAGCTTGGTCGTCGCGTCGCCCGGCCGGCCATCGGCGTCCAGCGCCTTCAGCCCCGCGGCCGACGGCCACAGCAAAGCACCGGCGAAGGGCTTGTCCTGGCCGGTCACCACGGCGTCCATCACATAGGGGCTGCAGGCGGCCACGATGTCCGGCCGCAGCGGGCCCACGCTGACCCAGGTGCCGCTGTCGAGCTTGAAGTCCTCGGTCACCCGGCCGTCGAACACCAGGCCCTGCGTCGGGTCGGCCTCGTCGACGAAACGCGCGGCGTCGCCCAGCTTGTAGAAGCCTTCTTCGTCGAAGGCAGCGGCCGTGCGCTGGGGGTCGGCGTGGTAGCCGGTGGTCACGGTCGGGCCTTTCACCCGCACTTCCAGCTTGCTGCCGTTGGGCACCAGCTTGATCGTCATGCCCGGCACCGGCAGGCCGACCAGACCGACGCGCTCGGTGGCCCAGTGGGTGACGGTGACGCCCTGGGTCTCGGTGGCGCCGTACATCGTGGTCAGCGGAATGCGGTGGCCGGTCTCGGCAATCGCCAGGGCCTGCAGGCGGTCGTAGACGTCGTTGCTCAGCGTGGCGCCGCCGTAGCCCATGTAGCGCAGGTTCCGGAAGAAGTTGCGCCGCAGGGCGGGGGCGCGCTCCATCGCGTCGGCCAGCATGCCGAAGGCGATGGGCGCCGAGCCGAACACGGTGGGCGAGACCTCGTACAGATTCTTGATCGTGGTCTCGAACTGGCCCGGGATGGGCTTGCCTTCGCACAGGTGCACCGTGCCGCCGTTCCACAGCACGCCGTTGAAGCCGATGTTGCCGGCGCTGATGTGGCTCCAGGGCATCCACTCCAGGCTCTGCGGCACCACGCCGGACTCGGGCGGCTCGGCACGCAGGCCCTCCTGGCCGGCGATGGTCGCGCTCATCATGCCGAAGGTCTGCGGCACGCCCTTGGGCAGGCCGGTGGAGCCGCTGGTGAACAGGGATTTCGCGACCGTGGCCGGGCCCAGCGTGTCGCGCGCGGCAGCTATGGCCGCGGTCGGCTGGGTCGCCAGCAGCATGGACAGCGCAATCGCGCCTTCGCCTTCGCCATCGACCGTGACGACCACCAGCCCCGGGTGCGCGGCACGCAGCACCGCCAGCGCCTTGGCGAAGGGCGCGCCGGCCTGGGCGAACACCATCTTCGGCCGCACGACGGCCGCGCAGTGGCGCAGCCGGGCATGGTCGCTGGACAGCAGCGAGGTGGCCGGGCTGATCGGCGCGATCGGCACGCCGCCGGTGTAGCAGCCCAGGGTCAGCAGCGCGTGCTCGATGCTGTTGGCCGACAGCACCATCACGCTGTCGTCGGGGCCCAGGCCGCGGTCCAGCAGCCACTGCGCGATGGACTCGGCCGCCGCCAGCGCCTCGCCGTAGGTCACCGTGCGCCAGGGCCCGTGGCCTGGGGCGCGCTGCTTCATCCAAGGCCGGTCGGGGTGCTGGCCGGCGCGCTCCTGCAGCAGATGGGCGATGCTGCGCGGGCTGGGGCCGGGCGCGTGGCGCGAGCGCAGCAGGATGCAGCCGTCGGCGCGCCGCTCCACGTCGACGGCCGGCGGCTTCAGCGGCAGGGGCTTGAACGCGGGCAGGGGAGCGCGCATCAGAGTCCTTTCAACCAGGGGATCAGCAGCGCGTTCACCTTGGCGGGCGCCTCCTGCTGCGTCCAGTGCCCGATGCCGGGCAGCATGTGGGCGCCGCGCAGCCCGGGCAGGTGCGGCGCCATCAGGTCCACCGGCTGCACGCCGGGCAGCATGCGCAGCGCCAGGTCGCGCTCGCCGCCGATGAACAGCGCCGGCTGCCTGATCTGGCGGCCGATGAACTGCTGCTGCCAGGCGAAATCCCGGTCGTGGTTGCGGTAGCGGTTCAGCGGGCCGCGAAAGCCGGAGGCCTCGAACTCGGCAACGAAGTGGTCTTCATCCGCCCGGGTCCACCACGCCGGGAACGGCTGCGGATCCGGCAGGCCATCCAGCAGCTTGGCGCCATGCGGCTTGTCCTTCGGCCAGGTGCCATCAGGCGCGTCGCCGCTGATGGCGTGGACGAACTGGCGCAGGCTGGTGCGCACGTCGGCCTCCAGCTCCGCCTCGGCCACGCCCTCGTCCTGGAAATACACCTGGTAGAAGAAGCGGCCCTTGGCGGTGTACGCCGCGCGGATGGGTTCGAGGAACGGCGCCTTCGGGATGCCGGTCCACGGCACCGACAGCCCCGCCACCGCGCTGACGTGCTGCGGGTGCGCCAGCGCCGTGTTCCACACGATGGGCGCACCCCAGTCGTGGCCGACCAGGATGGCCGGCGCGCCGGGTTGCAGGTGGGCCGCCGCGCCGGCGATGTCGGCGGTGATCTGTTCGAGTGTGTAGTCGGCCACCGCGGGCGGCTTGTCCGAGCCGCCGTAGCCGCGCACGTCGACCGCGCAGGCGGTGAAGCCGGCGTCGGCGATGGGCTGCAGCTGGTGGCGCCAGCTGTACCAGCCTTCCGGAAAGCCGTGCACCAGCAGCACCAGCGGGCCGCTGCCCACCACCGCGCCGCGCAGCGTGATGCCGTTGGTGGGAATGCTGATGAACCGCATGGCGGTCAGCGGTCCGGCAGCGGCGTCAGCTCCAGCCCCGGCAGCGTGCCGGCCTTGCGCCATTCGTCCAGCATGCGGATGAAGACCATCGGCCCGCGCCAGAACTGGCTGTTGCGCTCGGTGCGCGCGTCGGGTGCACCCTCGTTGTTGTAGTAACCCGGCGTGCACGCGGCCAGGAAGTCGCGCCGGCCCCGCGCCAGCTTGACGATGGTGTCGACCCAGGCGGCCTCGGCGTCGGCGCTGGCTTCCAGCGTGTTGACGCGCCGCGCCTTCACCTCGCCCATGATGTGGCCGATGTGGCGGCTCTGCTCGTCGAGCATGTGCTGGAAGTTCGCGCTCTGGCCCGACTGCTGCGTGGTCATCACGAACAGGTTGGGGAAGCCGCGGGTGAACAGGCCGTGGAAGGTGCTGGCACCGTCCTTCCACTTGTCGGTCAGCGTCTGGCCGCCGCGGCCGGTCACCTCGAAGCCCAGGCGGCGGGTGAAGTCGGTGCCGACCTCGAAGCCGGTGCCGAAGACCAGGCAGTCGAGTTCGTATTCCTTGCCCGCCACCACCACGCCGCGCTCGGTGATGCGCTCCACGCCCTGGCCCTGGGTGTCGACCAGGGTGACGTTGGGCCGGTTGAAGGTGGGCAGGTACTGGTCGTGGAAGCAGGGGCGCTTGCAGAACTGGTTGTACCAGGGCTTCAGCGCCTCGGCGGTGGCGCGGTCCTGCACGATGGCGTCGACCCGCGCGCGCACCTTCTGCATCTTCAGGTCGTCGGCGCGCTGCACCAGGGCGTCGGGGTCGACGACCTCGCCGCCGGCCTGGGCGTGGCGGTGCGCGGCCAGGGCGATGTTGTTGATCAGGTCGGTCCA
>CALMIF010000500.1 GCA_937864045.1 uncultured Aquabacterium sp.
GTCGGCGGTGAACTGCGCCGCGCCGGTGGCCGGCAGCACGGTGTTCTTCAGCAGGTCGTTCGTGCGCTGGAAGTCGTTGCGGTGCACGGTGAAGCTGAAGTCGGTGCGGCCGTCGTGCGACACGTTCTGCACGATCACGTCGACGTCGATGTTGGCCGCGGCCACGGCGCCCAGGATCTGGTAGGCGATGCCGGGCTTGTCGGGCACGCCGACCACGGTGAACTTGGCTTCGTCGCGGTTGAACGCGATGCCCGACACGACGGCTTGTTCCATTTTTTCGTCTTCCTCGAAGGTGATCAGGGTGCCGGACTTGGCTTCCTCGTTGATGTCGATGTCCCAGGCGGTGAAGCTGGACAGCACGCGCAGCGGCACGCGGTACTTGCCGGCGAACTCGACCGAGCGGATCTGCAGCACCTTGCTGCCCAGGCTGGCCATCTCCAGCATTTCCTCGAAGCTGATGGTGTTCATCCGCTTCGCCTCGGGCACCACGCGCGGGTCGGTGGTGTAGACGCCGTCGACGTCGGTGTAGATCAGGCACTCGTGTGCCTTCATCGCCGCGGCCACGGCCACCGCCGAGGTGTCGCTGCCGCCGCGGCCCAGCGTGGTGACGTTGCCGCCCTCGTCGATGCCCTGGAAGCCGGTGATGATCACCACCTTGCCGGCCGCCAGGTCGGCGCGCACGCGGACATCGTCGATCGACTCGATGCGCGCCTTGGTGTAGGTGCTGTCGGTCTTGATCGGCACCTGCCAGCCGCCGTAGCTGACCGCCGCCTGGCCTTCGGCCTGCAGCGCCAGGGCCAGCAGGCCGACGCTGACCTGCTCGCCGGTGGCGGCGATGGCGTCGAGTTCACGCATCGCGGCGGCATCCAGCTGCGCCGGCTGCAGTTCCTTGGCCAGGCCCAGCAGGCGGTTGGTCTCGCCGCTCATCGCGGAAGGAACGACCACCATCTGGTGGCCGGCACGGGCCCATTTGGCCACGCGCTTGGCGACGTTGCGGATGCGCTCGGGCGAGCCCATCGACGTGCCGCCGTACTTGTGAACGATCAATGCCATGGTTGAGTGAAGTCGCGAGACTTCGTACGGGGCTCCATCGGTACCCGGTCTCCACGGCCAAGCGGTGCTCGGCGGGTTTCAGGCGTGGCGCGGCCCCGGTGCGCAACCCAGGATTCTAATCCGCCACTCCAACTGCATCTGACAGGCTGGGCGGCGCCAACACCTGCAGCCGGCCGCGTCGCAGACCGCAGGCCCAGCCGCCACCGGCAGGCCATGTGCCTGCCCCCTTGGCCGGCACCTCGACCAGCAGCCGGGTGACGAAAGCCAGTGGCGCACTGTGGCCGGCCTGCTGCGCCCACCAGGCGCGCAACGCATTCGCCTGCCGGGCGGCCGACAGCGCGCGCCAGCCGGCGACGGCCAGCGCGCCGTCGCCATCGACCAGCAGCGCCAGGTCCAGCGCGGCCAGTTCGGCCAGCGCGGCACGTGCTTCCTGTGCCCGCTGGGCCGCGGCGGCCAGGCTGGTCTCCGCATGCGGGAAGGCTTGTTCCAACGCCGGCCACACGCTCAGTCGCAGTCGGTTGCGCGCCAGCCGCACATCGCCGTTCGATGGGTCGTCGACCGGCCTCAGCCGGTGGGCGGCGACGTAGGCATCGATCGCGCCACGCGGCTGGTCCAGCCAGGGCCGGGCCCAGGTGATGCCGTCTCGCTGGACCTGCCGCGGCATGGCCGACAGCCCGGCCGGCGCCCCACCCCGCAGCGCCTGCAGCACGAAGGTCTCGGCCTGGTCACGCCGATGGTGCGCCAGCAGCAGCAGCGAGGCACCGGCCTCGGCCGCCATCGCCGCCAGCGCGGCATGGCGTCCGGCGCGGGCCCAGGCCTCGATGCTGTCGCCCGGCGCCGGCTGGCCGTCCAGCCGTTGCCAGCGCAGCGTCAGCGGCCAGCCGTGGCGGCGCCAGCGGGTGCACAGCTGCTGCGCCCGGCGCAGCCAGCCATCGGCATCAGCCAGCAGGCCGTGGTGGATGTGGAGTGCGACGACCTGCAGGCCCAGTGCCTGTGCGGCGCGGCAGGTGGCGTGCAGCAGCGCGAGGGAATCGCGCCCGCCGCTGAAGGCGACCGCAACTACGCCGCCCGGGGTGGGCGGCGTGGACTCAGCGGTCCTTGGTGTCGGCAAATCGGCCGTAGGCCTGCAGCCGGTCGTAGCGGCGGTTCAGCAGCTCGGGCGTCTTCAGGTCGCTGACCTGGCGCAGTGCATCGACCAGGGCGCGCTTGAGCTGCGAGGCCATCTGGCGTGTGTCGCGGTGGGCGCCGCCCACCGGCTCGCTGACCACCTTGTCGATCATGCCCAGGGCCTTCAGCCGGTGGGCGGTGATGCCCAGCGCCTCGGCGGCATCGCTGGCACGCTCGCTGGTCTTCCAGAGAATGGACGCGCAGCCCTCGGGCGAGATCACCGAGTAGACGCTGAACTGCAGCATCAGCACCTGGTCGCCGACGCTGATCGCCAGCGCGCCGCCGGAGCCGCCCTCGCCGATGATGGTGACGATGATCGGCACCTCCAGCTGCGCCATCTCGAAGATGTTGCGACCGATGGCCTCGGACTGGCCGCGTTCCTCGGCGCCGATGCCGGGGTAGGCGCCGGGCGTGTCGACGAAGGTGAAGATGGGCAGCTTGAACTTCTCGGCCAGCTTCATCAGCCGCAGGGCCTTGCGGTAGCCCTCGGGCCGGCTCATGCCGAAGTTGCGCAGGCCGCGCTCCTTGGTGTCGCGGCCCTTCTGGTGGCCGATCACCATGCAGGGCTGGCCGTTGAAGCGGGCCAGGCCGCCGACGATGGAGTTGTCGTCGGCAAAGGCGCGATCGCCGTGCAACTCCTGCCAGTCGGTGAACATCTCGTTCACATAGTCCAGCGTGTAGGGGCGCTGCGGATGGCGGGCGATCTGCGTGACCTGCCAGGGCGTCAGGTTGCTGTAGATGTCCTTGGCCAGTTGCTGGCTCTTCTTGTCGAGCCGGCCGATCTCCTCGGAGATGTCGACGGCCGATTCGCTCTGCACGAAGCGCAGTTCTTCGATCTTGGTTTCGAGCTCGGCGATGGGCTGCTCGAAGTCGAGGAAGTGGCGTTTGGTCATGCGCAAGGCTTGGTGGTTGGCCCGGTCAGTAGTCTACCGGCAGCGGGTCCAGGCTCCGCCAGATGTACCAGGTCGCCACCGAACGGTACGGCGCCCAGGCCTCGCCGACCTCGCGCGCCTCGGCACGGCTGACCGGCTCGCCGCTGAAATAGCCCTGGCTGATGCCCTTGAGCAGGCCCAGGTCGTCCAGCGGCAGCACGTTGGGGCGCATCAGGTGGAAGATCAGGAACATCTCGGCCGTCCAGCGGCCGATGCCGCGGATGGCGACCAGTTCCTCGATGATGGCTTCATCGTCCATCTGCTGCCACTGCGGCACGTGGACGGCGCCCGAGGCGAAGTGCCGCGCCAGGTCGGCCAGGTACTCGGCCTTGCGTGCCGACAGGCCGGCGCCGCGCAAGGTGGGCGTGTCCAGCGCCAGCACGCCCGCCGGCTGCAGCCGGGTCGACGACCCGCCCACCGCGGCGGCAAAGCGGTCCCAGACCGACTGCGCGGCCTTCACGCTGATCTGCTGGCCGACGATGGACCGCGCCAGCGTGGTGAAGGCATCGCCGCGGCTTTGCAGCCGGGCCTCGCCGAACTTGGGGATCAGCTTCTTCATCACCCGGTCGCGCTTGGCCAGATGGCGGCAGGCTTCGTCCCAGTACGGCGGCGTGACAGTCGCAGCAAGGGCGGTGTCGACGGCGGCCTCGACTGCAGCCGGCGGCACCGGCACGGCCGCAGCGGCGGGCTCGCTGCCCGGGAGACTGCGCTTGGCCATGCTCAGGCGCGCACCCAGGTGGTGCCGGCGGCCGAGTCCTTCAACTCGATGCCCTGGGCGGCCAGGTCCTGGCGGATGCGGTCGGCCTCGGCGAAATTCTTCGCTGCCTTGGCCGCAGCGCGGGCAGCGATCTGGGCGGCGATGGCCGCATCGTCCAGCCCGCTGGCCGCCGGACCGCCCTGCAGGAAGGCGCGCGGCACCTGCTGCAGCACGCCCAGCGTGGCGGCCAACGCACGCAGCAGCGCGCCGGTGGCAAGGCTGCGGCTGCGGTTCACCTCGTTGGCCAGCTCGAACAGCACGGCCAGCGCACCGGGCGTGTTGAAGTCGTCGTCCATCGCCAGCTTGAAGGCGGCGGCCTGCGGCTGGGCCCAGTCGATGCTGGCGTTGTCGGCCGGCAGGTCCAGCCCGTCCAGCGCGGTGTAGAGCCGGCGCAGCGCGGTCCGCGCATCGTCCAGGCCCTGGTCGCTGAAGTTGAACGGGCTGCGGTAGTGCGTGCGCAGGAAGAAGAAGCGCAGCGTCTCGCCGTCGAACCGCTTCAGCACGTCGCGGATGGTGAAGAAGTTGCCCAGGCTCTTGGACATCTTCGTGTTGTCGACGTTCAGGAAGCCGTTGTGCAGCCAGACGTTGACGAAGGGATGGCCCAGCGCACCCTCGCTCTGCGCGATCTCGTTCTCGTGGTGCGGAAACTGCAGGTCCTGGCCACCACCATGGATGTCGAAGCGTTCGCCCAGCAGGGCGCAGCTCATCGCCGAGCACTCGATGTGCCAGCCCGGCCGGCCCGGGCCGTAGTCACTGGCGTACTTGGCGTCGTCGGGCTCGTCGGGCTTGGCGGCCTTCCACAGCACGAAGTCCAGCGGGTCGCGCTTGTCGTCACCCACCGCCACGCGCTCGCCGGCACGCAGCTCGTCGATGCTCTTGCCCGACAGCTTGCCGTAGCCGTCAAAACCACGCACCGCGAAGTTCACGTCGCCGCCGTCGGCCCGGTAGGCCAGCCCCTTGTCTTCCAGCGTGCGGATCATCGACAGCATCTGCGGCACATAGTCGGTGGCGCGCGGCTCGTGCGTGGGCGCCAGCGTGCCGATGGCGGCCAGGTCCTCGCGCATCGCGGCGATCATCTCGTCGGTGAGCTGGCGGATGGTGATGCCGCGCTCCAGCGAACGCCGGATGATCTTGTCCTCGATGTCGGTGATGTTGCGCACATAGGTCACCGCATAGCCGCTGGCCGCCAGCCAGCGCGCCACCACGTCGAAGGCCATCATCATGCGCGCGTGGCCCATGTGGCACAGGTCGTAGATGGTCATGCCGCA
>CALMIF010000501.1 GCA_937864045.1 uncultured Aquabacterium sp.
GGCCGGTCCGCGACGGTCGCACTTGCGGCCGTGGGCGTGGCACCGGGCGCGCTCAGAACCTGTGAATGAATCGGTCGCGCCCGAGCGGCGCGCCAGGGCGGCCCCGATCGAGGCGCAAAGCACAGCCATATCCAGAGATATGGCGAGCATTTGCAACGACGAGCGGGGTCGTCAGGGCGCGTCGAGCGGGCGTGAGTGATTCGTTCACAGGTTCTCAGTTCAAGCGGATCGCCGTGTCGAACACCCACGTCCGCCGGATCTCCACCACGTCGAACTCCCGCGCCAGCACCGGGCTGAACGGGGCGTAGGGCGCCACGCTCTCGACCACGCGGCGCACGGCGGCGTCGACCTCGGGCAGGCCGCTGCTGGTGACGATGACCACCGACTCCACCGTGCCGTCGGCACGCAGCGCCACCGTCACCAGGGGCGGGTTGTGGGGGCGCCTGAACACCTCGCGCACGCCTTCGGGCAAGGTGTTGAGCTGGATGCGGCGGGCGAAGGCCTCGGCGTACAGCACCAGCTCCGCGTTGGCATCGCTGCGGCCGAACAGCCGGCCGCGGCGCAGCGCGCTCACCGTGGGCGGGCCGCGCGGGGGCTGGCTGGCAGCGGTGGCCGGCGTGGCCGCGGCCTGGCGGCGGGCGGCCTCCTCGTCGAGCTGGCGGCCGATGGCGCGCAGGCGCGCCTCGCGCTGGGCTTCGCGGTCCTGGGCGGCGCTGGCCGCTGCCGCCGCCGCAGCGGCGCGGACAGCCTCCTGCTGGGCTGACACCTGCCGGGCGGCCTCTTGCCGCGCCGCCTCTTGCCGCGCCGCCTCCTGGCGGGCAGCGTCCTGTCGCGCAGCCTCCTGTCGCACCGCTTCCTGCCTCGCCGCCTCCTGTCGTGCCGCCTCCTGTCGTGCCGCTTCCAGCTTCACCGCCTCCTGCCGCACGAGCTCACGGCGCATCGCCTCCTGGCGCTCCTGCGCCACACGCTGGGCTTCGGCGCGGGCGGCCTCGGCACGCTGGGCGTCCTGGCGGGCGACCTGCTGGCGCTCCGCGTCCTGCCGGGCGGCCTCCAGCCGTTCGGCTTCCTGGCGTGCAGTGGCCAGCCGCGCCGCTTCCTGTCGTGCAGCATCCTGCCGTGCCGCCTCTTGGCGCGCCGCCTCCAGGCGGGCGGCCTCCTCGCGCTGTGCCTCCAGGCGCACCTCGGCGGCACGCGCGGCCTCGGCCTGGCGGCGCAGCTCGCGGGCGATGCGCTCGCGCTCGGCAGCGCGGGCGATCTCGGGGTCGGGCGCCGGCGGCGTGGCCAGCACCGGCAGCCGGGGCAGATCCGTCAGCGCCGGCGCCTGCAGCGGTGGCGCAGCCAGCGCAGGTGCCGCGTCCGGGGTTCGCACCGCCGTGCGCACCGGCGTGGGCTCGGCGGCAGTGTCGGGCGCTGTTGAAGGCGGCGCGACAACAACGGCTGGCGCGGGGGCCACGGCCACGGGCACGGGCACGGGCAGGGGTGCAGGTGCAGGTGCAGGTGCAGGTGCAGGTGCAGGTGCAGGTGCGGGTGCGGGTGCGGGTGCGGGTGCGGGTGCGGGCTCGACAACCGGCGCGGGCACAGGTTCCGCCGTGGCGGGCGGTGCGGCAACCGCCACCGACGTTGCCGGTGCGGCCACTGGCCGTGGGTCGACCGGTGACGCCAGCCCGCCCGGCGCCGGCTGATCCAGCCGCACCCGCAGCGCCGACGGCGGCGCCTCGACGCGCCGCTGTTCCCACGGGAAGCCGAAGCCCGGCAAGCCGGGCTCCAGGCCGCCGAAGGTCAGGCTGGCGAGCAGCGCGTGCGCCACCAGCGACACGCCCACCGCCGCAGACAGCCGGCGGCGCGTGGCCAGCCAGTGGCGGGCCTGTTCGCGCCAGGCCGTCAGCGCCGCGCGGAGCGATGGCCTTGGCGCAGCGGTGGCTGCCGCGGACTCGGGCAGGTCCTGCTCGTCTTCCCAGACCGGGGCCGGCGGGCGTGGCGACGCCGCGCCGTGCCGGCGGTGTTCACCGTCGTCCGCACCGTCCCGCCCGTCGCTGCCCGCTCCCTGCCCCATCCGCGCCCGTTCCGCACCCAGTCACGGGCCCTGTCCAGCCCCGGGGCCGGATTCTCGTTGGCGGCGCGGAGGCGGTTGCGTCGACCTACAGCCAGATCACCTTCTTGCGCAGGCCCACCCAGCGCTCGTAGCTGCTGGCGTAGACCTCTTCCACGCGGTTGCGCTTGACCTTGAAGGTGGGCGTGATGAAGCCGTTGTCCACGCTCCAGGGCTCGGTCACCAGCACCAGGCAGTCCAGTTGCTCGTGAGGGTCCAGGCTGGCGTTGATGGTGGCCAGGTGCGCGGCCAGGCCGGCTTCCAGCTCGGCCTTGCCCTCGGCGGTCTTGCTCTTGGCCACCGCGCCTTCGTTGAGCATCAGCACCGCCAGCGGCTGGCCCAGGTTGGCGCCGGTCACGCAGCAGGCTTCCACCGCGGGGTGCATCACCAGCTTGTCCTCGATGGGCGCCGGGGCCACGTACTTGCCCTTGCCGGTCTTGAACAGGTCCTTCACCCGGCCGGTGATCTTGAGGTTGCCCTCGACGTCCAGCGCGCCCTTGTCGCCGGTGTGCAGCCAGCCGTCGGCGGTCAGGGCCTCGGCGGTGAGGCCGGGTTCCTTGTAGTAGCCCAGCATCAGGCCGTGGCTCTTGACCTGGATCTCGCCGTTGGCGGGGTCGAGCCGGGTCTCCACGCCGTCGTAGGGCTGGCCCACGGTGCCCGGGCGGGGCACGCCGGGCAGGGTGGCGTGGCTGACGCCGCAGTTCTCGGTCATGCCGTAGACCTCGACCAGGTTCAGCCCCAGCGCGCCGTACCAGCGCAGCAGTTCGGGCGGCATGGGCGCGGCGCCGCCGGCAGCGAAGATGCACTGGTCCAGCCCCAGGGCCGTCAGCACCTTCTTGCGCACGATGCCGCCGAGGATGGGGATCTTGAGCATGCGCGCCAGCTTGGCCGGCGGCATCTTGGCCGACACGCCCTGCTGGAACTTGACCCACAGCCGCGGCACCGAGAAGAACACCGTCGGCCGGGCGCGTTGCAGGTCGGCGGCGAAGGTGTCGAGGCTCTCGGCGAAGAACACCGACATGCCGGTGGCGATCAGCCCGAACTCGACCAGGGTGCGCTCGGCCACGTGGCTCAGCGGCAGGTAGCTCAGCATGCGCGTGTCGCTGCGCATCACGTCCACCCGCTTCAGGCCCGCGGCGATGCTCCAGGCGAAGGTGCCGAAGCTGTGCATCACGCCCTTGGGCATGCCGGTGGTGCCCGAGGTGTACATGATGGTGGCCAGCTCGTCGCCGTCGCGCACCGGCTCGCCGGCCAGCGGCGGACTGTGGGCGAGGATGGTGGCCCAGTCCTCGCAGCCGGGCGGCAGCTGGTCCTTGGCCGGCGCCAGCGGCATGGCGATGCAGTGCAGCCCGGCGGGCACGCCCGGACGCATGCCGGCCCAGCCGTCGAGCTTGCCGATGAACAGCAGCTTGGCCTCGCTGTGCTGCAGGATCTGGCGGATGGTGTCGGCCGCCAGCGTGGGGTACAGCGGCACCGACACGCCGCCGGCCAGCCAGATGGCGAAGTCGGTGACCATCCACCAGGCGGTGTTCTTGCTGATCAGCGCCACGCGGTCGCCGGGCTGGATGCCCTGCGCCTTCAGGTGGCTGGCGATGCGCCGCGCCTGGTCCATCACCTGGGCCCAGGTGAAGGTCTGCACCGCGCCGCCGTTCTCCTTGCCCATGGGCTGGGTGAAGATCACCCGCGTGGGGGCCGTCTTCTCCCAGTGGTAGAGGCGCTGCAGCGCAAGCTGGGACGGATCGACGGGAACATGGCGCATGGCAGACCTTTCGCGGCAACGGCGGAGCCGGTGGAGAACCGACGCAGCGTAGCCGCGGGCCGCCAGGCTGCCCACGGGAGTTTCGAGATCAGGGCGCCACCCGAGGCGCCGGCAGGGAACCTGCGGCGCTCAGCCGGATCGCGGGCCGGCGCCTGACCTGCATCAAGCGGCGCGGCCGTGGGCCTGGGCGGCCTGCAGGTCGTCGACCAGCCGGCGCGCGGCGCGTAGGGCCAGCGTCGAATCCAGATCGGCCTGCGGCGCGATCTGCGGCACCACCTCGTCGATGGACGGCGGCATGGTGACGATGGCCGCGGCGATCACCGACAGCGCCAGCACGCTGCGCCGCGCCGGCGCGCCGGGCAGCTCCAGCAAGCCCTGGGCGGTGACGTGGTGGCGCACGCTGGCCACCGCGCCGGGGCCCAGGCCCCAGCTCTCGCACAGCGCCGCGCCCAGCGCGTCGTGGCTGACGCCGAAGCCGGTGTACTCCAGCTGGCACAGGTCGGCATCGGTGGCGGCGGCGCGCAGCATCGCCCGGTAGTGGTCGGGCGCATGGCGGAACAGCACCGCCTTGCCGCATTCCTCGAACAGCCCGGCCGAATGCGCGGCCCAGGCGTCCAGCCCCAGCGCAGCGGCCAGGCGGCCCATCAGCAGGCCGCGGTGGCTGGCGCGCTGCCAGATCGGCTCCAGCTCGGGCGCGGGCGGAAAGGCCGCGCGCAGGCCCATCTCGAAGGTGATGCCGGCGACCTCGCGCGTGCCCAGGTAGGTGATGGCCTGCTGCACGCTCTGCACCCGGCCGGCCAGGCCGTACAGCGACGAGTTCACCGCCTTCATCACCGCGGCGGCCAGGGCCATGTCGGACTCGACCAGGGCGCCGACGGCCTGCTGGTTGACCTCGTCGTCGGCCAGCAGCAACGACAGCTTGACCAGCACGTCGGGCTTGGACGGGATGTCGATCTCGAGGGTGCGCAGTTCAGGGGAGACGGACATGGCGGCGGCTCAGGCGGGAGAAACGGGTCTCCCGAGGCTAGCGATCGCGCCGCATGCCAAAGCGCCGAACTGCGCCACCGCGGCGGTGCTGTTCGTGCGCCACCAAGAAAAATGCCAGGCGTGGGGCCTGGCATTCAAAAGTCGGACGGGGGCATCGCTGGCGCTGTGTTGTTGATCGTGCGCCGGGCCCGCTGCCCGTGAATCTGTTCTGCTCTTGTCCGTGTCTCCTCGGTCCCCCGGGCGATGCGATCCGCTGCAACAGGTCGCATGCCGAGCGGGCGGACTGTAGTCAGCCGGCTCAGCGCCGTCTGCCCGGACTTACCCGCCGTCAACCTGGGTTCAGCAGCCAGTCCGCCGCCCGCTCGGCAATCATCAGCGTGGGCGAATTGGTGTTGCCGCTGGTGATGGTGGGCATCACGCTGGCGTCGGCGATGTGCAGGCCGCGCACGCCGCGCACGCGCAGTTGGGGGTCGACGACGGCCAGCGGGTCGTCGGCGCGGCCCATGCGACACGTGCCCACCGGATGGAAGATGGTGGTGCCGATGTCGCCGGCCAGGCGGGCGAGCTCGTCGTCGGTCTGGAACTGCACGCCGGGCTTCACCTCCTGCGGCCGGTACTTGGCCAGCGCCGGCTGGGCGGCGATGCGCCGCGTCAGGCGCAGGCTGTCGGCGGCGACTTGCCGGTCGGCCTCGGTGCTGAGGTAGTTGGCCTGGATCGCCGGCGCGTCGGTGGGCCGGGGGCTGGTGATGCGCACCGTGCCGCGCGAGGTCGGGTTCAGGTTGCAGACGCTGGCGGTGAAGGCGTTGAAGCGGTGCAGCGGCTCGCCGAAGGCGTCCAGGCTGAGCGGCTGCACGTGGTACTGCACATTGGGATGCGTGTGCTGCGGCGACGACCGCGTGAAGCAGCCCAGCTGCGACGGCGCCATGCTCATCGGCCCGCTGCGGCGCAGCAGGTATTCCAGCCCGATCAGGCCCTTGCCCCACAGGCTGTTGGCCAGGGTGTTCAGCGTCCTCACGCCCTCGACCTGGAACACCGCGCGGATCTGCAAATGGTCCTGCAGGTTCTCGCCGACGCCTGGCAGGTCATGCACCACGCCGATGCCGTGCTGCTGCAGCAGTGCACCGGGGCCGATGCCCGACAGCTGCAGGATCTGCGGCGTGCCGACCGCACCGGCGGCCATCACCACCGCATGGCGGCCGCTGCCACCATCGTCGGCCAGCCGGGCGATGAGCGGCGCGCCCGCCAGGTGGTTGTCGTGGCCGCGCGGCAGCACCTCGACGCCGGTGATGCGCACGCCGTTGTCGTCGCGCGTGGTCAGCAGCCGGCTGACCTGGGCGCCGGTCCACACCTGCAGGTTGGGCCGGTGCTGGATGGGGCGCAGGAAGGCCTTGGTCGCGTTCCAGCGGATGCCCTGGCGCTGGTTGACGTCGAAGTAGCCCACGCCCTCGTTGTCGCCGCGGTTGAAGTCGTCGGTCGCGGGGATGCCGGCCTGCTGCGCCGCAGCGGCGAAGGCGTCCAGGATCTCCCAGTGCAGGCGCTGCTGCTCCACCCGCCACTCGCCGCCGGCGCGCTCGCCACCGGGGTCGAAGCCGGGTGCGGCGTGCGATTCGCTGGCGCCGCGCCAGTGGTCCTCGTGGCGCTTGAAGTGCGACAGGCACTCGGCCCAGCGCCAGCGGTGGTCGCCGGTGGCTTCGGCCCAGCCGTCGTAGTCGCGCGCCTGGCCGCGCATGTAGATCATGCCGTTGATGCTGCTGCAGCCGCCCAGCACCTTGCCGCGCGGGTAGCGCAGCTTGCGGCCGTTCAGGCCGGCGTCGGGCTCGGTGAAGTACAGCCAGTCGGTGCGCGGGTTGCCGATGCAGTACAGGTAGCCCACGGGAATGTGCACCCACAGGTAGTCGTCGTTGCCGCCGGCCTCGATCAGCAGCACGCGGTTGTCGCGCACCGCGCTCAGCCGGTTGGCCAGCAGGCAGCCGGCCGTGCCGGCGCCGACGACGATGTGGGTGTAGGTCGGATCGGGCATTCGGCGTTCGTTCATTTATCCGCGCAGCGTCGGGCTGGCCAGGATCGGGAACAGCTTGACCAGGCCGTCGGCGAGCAGCTCCACCGCCATCGCCGCCAGGATCAGGCCCATCAGCCGGGTCATCACGTTGATGCCGGTGCGGCCCAGCACGCGGGCGATGCGGTCCGACGCGGCAAAGGCCGCATAGGTGGCCAGGCCGATCACCACGCCGTAGCCCACGATCACCGCGTGCTCCCACAGGTGGCGCGTCTTCTCGGCGTAGATCACCACGGTGCTGATCGTCGCCGGGCCGGTCAGCAGCGGGATGGTCAGCGGCACCACGGCCACGCTGACACCGGCGTCGGCCTTGCTCTGGCCCTCGGCCAGGTCGTCCTTGCCGCTTTCGGCCGGCTGGGCATTGAGCATGTGCAGCGCCGAGATCAGCAGCAGCATGCCGCCGCCGACCTGGAAGCTGGCGATCGAGATGCCGAAGAAGCCGATGATCTGCAGCCCGGCCACGCCGCTGACGGCGATGACGCAGAAGGCCGAGAAGGCGCTGACGCGCAGCGTGCGCAGCCGCTGCTCGCGGTTCAGCCCCTGGGTGAAGGCGAGGAAGAACGGCACCGCACCGATCGGGTTGACGATCGCCAGCAGGGCGATCAGCGGCTTGAGCAGGTCCAGGGTCGGCGGCGTCATGGCGTCTGCGGGCCGTCGCTGCGGCGCAGCGCCAGGTACAGCTCGCAAAGCCCGCGAAGGTACACCACGCCCGGCAGCACCAGCCCCAAGGCAAACACCAGCGCAGCGCCGTCCACGGCCGCGCCGGTCAATGCCGACGGTGCCGGCGCGCCCGGGGCCAGCGAGAAGCCCTGACCGAACAGCGCGGCGAGGATGGGCCCGGGCGTCAGGTCCAGGCCCAGCACCAGCACCGCCAACGCCAGCATCGCCCGGCCACCGGCCAGCACCACGGCGCTGACCAGGCCCGCCAGCGTGGCCGTCAGCAGGCTCACCGCCGCCGACAGCAGCAGCGCCCGCACGAAGTGGTGGCGCAGCTGGCGCATCAGCAGGGCCAGCACCGCCCGTGTGCCCAGGCCGTCCCACACCGCAGGCGCCGCCACCGGGCCGACCAGCATCAGCAGCGCCGCGGCCGCCACGCCCAGGGCGGGCACCACCAGCACCACCGCCGCCGTCAGCAGCACCGGGCCGGCGCCCGGCAGCCGGCAGGCGGCCAGCAGCCCCAGCGCCAGCGCCACCAGGGCCGCGGCGCCCAGCAGCACGCAGCCCACCACCAGCAGCAGGCGGTGGGCGCGGCGCAGTGCGTCGCCCAGGGCCTCAAGGGGCTGGCGCGGGGGCCGGCCGCACGCCTCGTCCATCAGCACCAGGCCAGCGGCGTTGCTCAGATAGAACAGGGTGAGAAAGGCGCAGCCCAGCCACAGGGCGGCGGTCTGGGTGGCCTCGCGCGCGAAGGCCTGGCGGGCAAAGCCCGTCAGCAGGCCGCCGGCCGAGAACGCCAGCAGCAACAGGTACGCGGCCCGCGCATTGCGCACCGAATCGATGCTCTGCAGCACCGACGCGAGCGCCGTCAGTGCACCCTGACCGTCTGGTTGTACCCGCATGACAACACTGATGATACGTGCGGGTTAGCACGGGCTTGCCTGCGCTGGTGGCGGCACGGCTTTTGCCACCATAATGACTCGCGAGGGCGTCCGCGCCCTCGGCCCGTGTCTGGAGACGGCGCCTGCAGCTTGATCGTTCATGCCAGGGATGAAGCTCCACATGGTTTACTTTTCTTGAGAAGGAGCTTCCCCTCATGGGAAACAAGCTTTACGTCGGCAACCTGGCCTATTCGGTGCGCGACGAGTCCCTGCAGCAGGCGTTCGGGCAATTCGGCAGCGTGACGTCTGCCAAGGTGATGATGGACCGGGAAACCGGTCGCTCCAAGGGTTTCGGCTTCGTCGAGATGTCGTCGCCGGCGGAAGCCCAGGCCGCGATGAACGCGATGAACGGCCAGCCGCTGGAAGGCCGCGCGATCGTCGTCAATGAAGCCCGTCCGCGCGAAGAGCGCCCGGGCGGCTACGGCGGCGGTGGTGGCTACGGTGGTGGCGGCCGCAGCGGCGGCGGTGGCTATGGTGGCGGCGGCGCCGGTGGTGGTGGCGGCTACGGCGGCGGTGGCCGCAGCGGTGGTGGCGGCGGCTACGGTGGCGGCGGCGGTGGTTACGGCGGCGGCGGCGGTGGTGGCGGCTACGGTGGCGGCGGCGGCGGTGGCCGCAGCCCCTACGGCACCGGTCGCGGCCCGCGTGGCGGCAGCGGTGGTGGCTACGGCGGCGGCAGCCAGGGTTACTGATCCGGCTGCAGCAGCTCGCTGCTGAAGAACGAAGGGCGCCCCAGGGCGCCCTTTTTCATGGCCCTCCTTCATGGCCGTGCAGCATTGGCCGCGGTGTGCAGGCCGACGGCTGCCGGCCTATTCGTTCTGCCGCCGCTTGCGGGGCCGCCCGGCCAGCACGCGGTCGTAGAGCCAGTCCGGCAGCAGGCGCAGCAGGCCGGCCACCACACCCATCTGCCAGGGGATGAAGCGCTTGGTGGCGCCTGCGGCGATGTGGGCGAACGCGCGGTCGGCGAAGGCGTCGGGTGCCATCAGGAAGGGCATGCTGTAGCGGTTGCGCTGCGTCAGCGGCGTGTCGATGTAGCCCGGCGCGATGGTCACCACCTTGACGCCCTGCGGCCGGCATTCGCCACGCAAGCTCTCGCAATAGGCAAACACCGCCGCCTTGCTGGCGCAGTAGGCGCCATGGCCGGGCAGGCCGCGGATGCCGGCCACGCTGGCGATGCCCACCAGGGTGCCGCTGCGCCGGTCGCACATCGGCGCGACGAAGGGCTGGAAGGTGGCGGCCATGCCCAGGTTGTTGGTCTCGAAGGTGGCGCGCATCACCTCCAGGTCGGCGAAGTCGGCCGTGTCCATGCCGATGCTGATGCCGGCGTTGGCGATCACCACATCGGGCAGGCCGGCTTCGTCGATGCAACGCCGGCCGGCGGCGGTGATGGCGCCGACGTCGCGCACGTCGGCAGCCAGCACCAGCAGGTCGGCCGGCGGGATGCGCTGTTCGGCGGCCCATTGCTGCACCGCGTCGGCCCGCCGGGCCACCAGCGCCAGGCGCCAGCCGGCGCGGTGGTAGCGCAGCGCCAGGGCCTGGCCGATGCCGCTGGACGCGCCAGTGATGAAGACGAGCGGTCGGGTCATGGCGGTGGCCTGTTCTTCCGTCAGCGTGGGCCCGCAGCAGATGCCGCAGGCGCGGTGGCCCGTGCCCGGCCGGGCGGCTGCACCGTCGCACGCACCGGGCCGGCCAGCGTCAGCTGGCGCTGCAGGTTGTCGTAGTCCAGGCCGCCGGCGCGGGCCTCGGTGCCGCCGTGGCGCACCAGCACCGGCAGGTGCGAGCGCAGCCGCTCGAAGCGCAGGAAGGCATGCAAGAACTCGCCGCGCACCTCCAGCCGCTGGCCGCCGGGCAGCTGGCTGACGACCTCGGCCGACCCGAGCAGCTGGATCTCGCTGCCGTCGCCGTTGGCCACCGCCTGGCGCGCGGTGGCGTCGGTGATGCGGCCGTCGGGCGCGGTGGCGCGGATGCGCACGCCGTCGATCTCCAGCCGGTCGGTGGCCGGAAAGTGGCGCAGCATGTCACCGGCGATGCGCAGCGCCACCTGACCGTCGGGCGCGAAGCGGGTGATGGCAAAGCCGGTCATCGTGTAGTCGGGCGTCTGGCTCGGTGGCGCGGGGGCCTTGGCACCGGGCATGCCGGGCGTGTTGCGCACCAGCCACCAGGTGCCGGCGGCCAGCACGGCCATCAGCAGCAGCGGAAGGTACGAGGACAGTCCCTGCAGGATGCGCCGGCCCAGGGGCTGGCGTGCGCGCACAGGCTGACCGGGCGCGCCAGCCGCCTCGGGCAAGCCGAGCTGCACCGACACCTCGGGCAGGTCGGGCAGGTGCAATTCAGGCCGTGTGATGTCAGCCCCTCGTCCGACGGATACGTCGGCCGATCCCCCGAGGGGATTGCGGGCCGGCTTGGGAGCGGCCCGGCGCTCGGCCCGGACGCGCGACAGTCAGTTCACCGCCCATCCAGCGTGCCCTGGTGCGCCGCCAACAACGCGGCATAGCGTCCGCTGGCGGCCAGCAGCAGGTCGCAGAACTCGCGCGCCGCGCCCTCGCCGCCGCGGGCGGTGGTGACGTGGTGCGCCAGCGCCTTCGCCTCGGCATGGGCGTTGGCCGGGGCGCAGGCGAAGCCGGCCCGCGCCAGCAGCGGCAGGTCGGGCCAGTCGTCGCCGATCACCGCCACCTCGGTCCAGGCCAGGCCGCGGGCGTCGAGCAGGGCCTGCGCCACCGCCAGCTTGTCGGCCACGCCGTAGTGGGCGTCGGCCAGGCCCAGGTCGGCCATGCGCCGGCGCACCGCGGGTGAATCGCGCCCGGTGATGACGATGGGCGCGATGCCCACCCGCGCCAGCAGCTTCAGGCCATGGCCGTCGAGCACGTGGAAGGCCTTGAAGAGTTCGCCCGCCTCGGCGATGTAGAGCCGGCCGTCGGTCAGCACGCCGTCGACGTCGAAGATGGCGGCGCGCACGCCCAGCCCGCCGCCCTGGGCGCGCAGCAGCAGTTCCGGCGGGAAGGACAGCGCCGACTCAGCCATGGCGCACTGCGGGACCAAGTACGCAGGCCGAAGCAAGCGGTCGCCGTGGAACCGGCTTCGCCGGGCCACAGGCGGCGCCCCCCTGGGGGGGAGCGCCGAAGGCGCTTCGGGGGGGAGCCATCACACCACTTTGGCGCGCATCAGGTCGCCGATGGTCAGCATGCCGACCAGGCGGCCCTCGGCATCGGCCACCGCCAGCGACGTGATGCGGTGTTGCTCCATCAGGTCGGCACCCTCGGCGGCCAGCGCGTCGGGGCCGATGCGCTTGGGGTTGGCGTGCATCACCGCGCCGGCGGTCAGGGCCCGCAGGTCGGCACCGCGCTCGACCTGGCGGCGCAGGTCGCCGTCGGTGAAGATGCCCAGCAGCCGGTCGTCACCGTCGACCACCAGGGCCGCGCCCAGGCCCTTGGCCGACATGGTGCGCATCATGTCGATGAAGGGCGCCTCGGGTGCCACGCGGGGCAGGGCGTCGCCGCGCACCATCAGGTCGGCCACCAGCACCAGCAGCTTGCGGCCCAGCGCACCGCCCGGGTGCGAGCGGGCGAAGTCCTCGGCCTTGAAGCCGCGCAAGTCGAGCAGGGCCACGGCCAGGGCGTCACCCAGGGCCATCTGCGCGGTGGTGCTGGCGGTGGGCGCCAGGTTCAGCGGGCAGGCCTCCTGGTCGACCGCGCTGTCGAGCACCAGGTCGGCATGGCGGGCCAGGGTCGACTCGGCCTTGCCCGTCATCGCCACCAGGGTGATGCCCAGGCGGCGCAGCGCCGGCAGCACGGCGGCCAGCTCGTCGCTTTCGCCGCTGTTGGAGATCGCCAGCACCACGTCGCCCGGCTGCACCATGCCCAGGTCGCCATGGCTGGCCTCGGCCGGGTGCACGAAGAACGCCGGCGTGCCGGTGGACGCCAGGGTGGCGGCGATCTTGCGGCCCACATGGCCGCTCTTGCCCATGCCCATCACCACCACCCGGCCGCGGCAGGCCAGCATGGCCGCGACGGCGCCACTGAAGCCTGCGCCCTGGCGTGCCGCCAGGCCCAGCAGGCCACGCGCCTCGATCTCGAAGGTCTGGGCGGCCAGCGCCAGCGCACGCATGGCCTGGGCTTCGTCGACGGGGGGCAGAGGCTGGCTCAAGGGATGCCGAAGTGAGAGCGAAAGGGGTGGCTTAGGATCAGGATTCCTGCATCGATTCTAGGCGCCCACCCCGGGCGCCAGCGCCCAACGGACGGCATGGCCACCACCCTCGAACTTGTCCTGCTGTACCTCGTGGCGGCCGTGCTCGGCGTGGTGGGCTGCCGGCTGCTGAAGCTGCCGCCGATGCTGGGCTACCTGGCGGTGGGCGTATTGATCGGCCCCAACGCCCTGGCCCTGGCCAAGGACACGGCGGGCGTGAAGTACCTGGCCGAGTTCGGCGTGGTCTTCCTGATGTTCGTGATCGGGCTGGAGTTCAACCTGCCCAAGCTGCGCAGCATGCGCACCCTGGTCTTCGGCCTGGGCCTCAGCCAGGTGGTGCTAACGGTGCTGGGCGCGGTGGCCGGCAATGCGCTGCTGACGGTGGCCTATGCCTGGCTGGGCGTGCAGTGGCAGCTGGGCTGGCCCGGCGCCATCGTGCTGGGCTCGGCGATGGCGATGTCGTCGACGGCCATCGTCGTCAAGCTGATGGCCGAGCGGCTGGAGCTGGAGACCGAGCACGGCCGCCGCGTGATGGGCGTGCTGCTGTTCCAGGACCTGGCCGTGGTGCCGCTGCTGGTGCTGATCCCGGCGCTGGGCAGCAGCGGCGAGGACATGGCCTGGGCCCTGGGCCTGGCGCTGCTGAAGGCCGCCGTGCTGCTGACCCTGCTGCTGGTGGGCGGCCAACGCGCCATGCGCTGGTGGCTGACCCTGGTGGCGCGGCGCAAGAGCGAGGAGCTCTTCGTGCTGAACCTGCTGCTGGTGACGCTGGGCCTGGCCTGGCTGACCGAGCATGCCGGCCTGAGCCTGGCGCTGGGCGCCTTCGTCGCCGGCATGCTGGTGGCCGAGACCGAGTTCAAGCACCAGGTGGAGACCGACATCCGGCCCTTCCACGACGTGCTGCTGGGCCTGTTCTTCATCACCATCGGCATGAAGCTGGACTGGCGCCCGGTGATCGACCAGTGGGGGCTGGTGCTGCTGCTCAGCGTGGGGCCGCTGGTGGTCAAGGGGGCGCTGGTGGCGGTGCTGGCGCGGCTGTTCCGCGCCACGCCGGGGGTGGCCATCCGCACCGGCCTGTATTTGGCGCAGGCGGGTGAATTCGGCTTCGTGCTGCTGACCCTGGGCGCCGAGCGCGGCCTGGTGCAGCCGCAGTGGGTGAGCCCGGTGCTGGCCTGCATGGTGCTCTCGATGCTGGCCACGCCCTTCATCGTGATGCGCAGCAACTGGATCGTGATGAAGCTGTCGGCCAACGAATGGCTGATGCAGTCGGTGCAGCTGACCACCATCGCCAAGAAGGCGATCAAGACCGAGGCCCACGTCATCATCGCCGGCTACGGCCGCAGCGGCCAGAACCTGGCGCGGCTGCTGACGGCCGAGGGCATCCCCTACATGGCGCTGGACCTGGACCCCGACCGCGTGCGCCAGGCGGCGGCGGCGGGCCAGAGCGTGGTCTTCGGCGACGCCGCCCGCCTGCCCAGCCTGATGGCCGCCGGCCTGGCCCGCGCCAGCGCGGTGGTGGTCAGCTACCACGACACGGCCTCGGCGCTGAAGATCCTGCAGCTGGTGCGCGAGCACGCGGCCAAGGTGCCGGTGATCGTGCGCACCATCGACGACACCGACCTGGAGCGCCTGCGCGACGCCGGCGCCACCGAGGTCGTGCCCGAGGCGATCGAGGGCAGCCTGATGCTGGCGGCGCAGGCCCTGGCCCTGGTGGGCGTGCCGATGCAGCGCGTGATCCGCATCACCCGGGACGCGCGCGACAAGCGCTACCACCTGCTGCGCGGCTACTTCCACGGCGCCGACGACGACACCGCCGACGACCTGCACCAGGCGCGGCTGAACACCGTGCCGCTGCCGGTGGCCGCCGCCTGCGTGGGCCAGCCGCTGGGCGATCAGGCGCTGCATGCCATCGGCGTGCAGGTGGTCAGCGTGCGCCAGGCCAGCGGCCGGGTGGTGGATGCCAGCGACGCCCTGGTGCTGGCGGCGGGCGACACGCTGGTGCTGTCGGGGCTGCCGGAGCCGCTGTCGCTGGCGGAGGCGAAGTTGTTGCGGGGCTGAGGCGGGCAGCCCTCACTTCCGCTGGTTGTCCAGCGACGGCGGCGGCGTGTAGCCCAGGCTGCGGGCCAGGGCCTCGTACTGGGCGGCGAGCTGGGGCTGGTGGACGCGGCGGTAGTACAGGGCCAGGTCGTAGCTGGCGATGCCGTTGCCCAGGGCGGCGGCGTACTGCATCCAGCCTTCGTAGCGGCCGTTGGGGTCGGCGCCCTTCGCCGGGGCGATGCGGCGGCCCAGGCGGGCGGCGGCGTCCTTGTCGCCGCGGCCGGCCTTGGTCACGTCGTCGGCCACGTCGGCGGCCAGGCCCTCGCCCAGGCGGAACGCGCTGCGGAACAGCTGCACGTCGTTGCGGCGCAGGATGGTGGCGGCCTCCTTGGCGCCGTCGCGCGCCACCTGGGCGCTGCCGGCCAGCGGGCTGTCGCCGTGGTTCTTCAGGTACGCCTCGGCCTCGCGCGCCACGTCGGCCGGCCACACCTGGGCCTGCAGGCGCGCCCAGGCGACGGACTCTTCCTCCTTGCGCGGCGGCGGCGGTGGTGCGTCGGGCACGCGCGGTGCCAGGCGGCGGCGCACGCGGGCGTTGTCGGCGATGAACGACTCCTGCGCGAAGCGGCGCAGGATGGGCACCGGGTGGTTCAGCATCGTCGTGTAGGTGTCGGTCTTGACGAGGCGGAACAGGTCCTGGAACGGCGTCTCGCCCGAGGCCTGCGCCAGCAGCTTGACCAGGGACGCGGTGTAGAAGGTGTTGGCCGACTCGCTGGCCGGGGCGATGGCCGGGCGCCCGGCGCGGGTGGCGAAGGCGATCAGGCAGCCCGGTGGCGCCTCGACCTGGTTCAGGCCCTCGCTGCCGTCGCCGGCCGGCTTCAGCGACGTTCGGCAGGCGTCGAGCACGGCCAGCGTCAGCCCGTCGGGGCGCACCGGCAGCGCACCGATCACGTCGCGGGTGAGGGTCATGCTGCCGCCGATCAGCTGGTCGGCCCGCGCCCGCGGGCTGATGCCGGCCGACACCAGGATGTTCTCGGCATCGACCTGGGCCCCGTGGCCCGAGAAGTAGAAGAACACCGTGGCATCCGGCGGCGCGGCGCGCACCCGGGCGTTGAAGGCCGCCAGCGCCTGGCGCGCCTGGGCCAGCGACAGGTCGACCGCGTCGGTGACGTCGAAGCCGCGCTTCTCCAGCACCGCACGCAGGTCGCGCACGTTCTTGTGGATGGGCGGCAGGTCCTCGCCGTCGGGGTACTCGCGGTTGCCGATCAGCAGGGCCAGGCGCGGTGGCTCGGGGCCATCGGGCGCGACGCCCTGGGCGCGCACGGGCCCCAGGCCGGCCAGGCTGCCAGCGGCGGTCCAGCGCAGCACGGTGCGGCGGCGGACGGCGGTGCGGGAACGGGTGGAGGTCATGGCGATCAAGGCGGTCGGGCTGCTGGGGTGGGTCATGGTCCGCACGACAGAGTGCCGGGCGCTGGCGCGCACGATGGTGGCCGCAGCCCCTCCATCGGCATGGTGTTGACCGTGGCCGGCGTGCCCGGGCCGACCTCGGCGATGACACCGGCGCGCAGGCGCAGGGCCACGTTCTCGGTGCGCACGGCCTCGTCGAAGCGCTCCTTGCGGGCGCCCTCGGACACCGACAGCGTCGACGCGATCGAGCCCGAGACCTGGGGCGGCACCGCCGATTCGCCGTTGTAGAACACCGGGATCGTGCCCTGCCGGCGGGCGCCGTCGTAGAAGAAGCTGTAGCCGGTGGCCGTGGCCGGGCCCTGCAGGAACACCGTCGTGCGGCCCATGCCGCCCAGGCGCACGGTGGGCTGCAGGCTGACGTAGCCGCCGTTGATCGGCAGCTCGGTGCGGTTGCCGAAGCTGGTGCTGCCCACGTCGATGCGCAGCGGCACGGCGCCGCTGCCGAAGGCGCTGGTGGTCTCGCCGCCGCTGTCGGCAAAGGCCGCGGGGTCGCGCAGCACCAGCGTCAGCCCGGGCAGCGAGCTGGCGGTGCCGGCCTGGTTGTCGAACGGCAGCTTGGCGACGATGGCCGCGCCGTCGTCGGTGGCCAGGGTGTCGGCCTGCAGCAGCACCACGTCGGCCTGGATGCCGGCGCCGGCGATGCGCAGCGGGCCGGCCGTCAGGCGCACCCGGTTCTGCAGCGAGTACTCGGTGCCCGCCGTGCCGCCGGCCGGCCGCACCAGGTTGGGCACCCAGGCGCGCCCGGCCTCGCCCAGCACCACCGACAGGCCGCCGTCGATGCGGTTGGCCGGGTTGAGCAACGCCACCGAGCCGCCACGGCTGGCCTGCACGTCCAGCCGCGCCCCGGCATCGACCTGCAGCGCCAGCGCGGCGTCGCTGGTGCCGGCGGTGGCCGCGGTCTGCTGCAGCAGGTCGCCGGTGAAGGCGATCTGGCGGTTGGCCGGGCTGAGGCGGCCCAGCAGCTCGCCGCCGGGCTCGACGAAGACCTCGCCGCCCTGCAGGTCCAGCACCAGGGTGCCGCCGCGCAGCCGGGTGGCGCCGTCCAGCAGGATGCTGGCCGCCTCGATGCGCCCGCCGCCGCCGACCTGCACCTCGCCCAGCGTGAGCGGCCGCAGGCCCGCGCCGGCGGCGCCCGACGACAGCTGCACCGCACCGGCCACGTCCAGCGACAGCCGGCTGCCCCAGTCGTTGCCTGCCGCCCTGGCGTCGACGGCCGCCGCCTGAAGCAGCAGCGGCCCGCCACCGGGCACCGTGGCGGCGCCGTTGAACACCAGGGCGCCGCTGGCGCTGAGCCGGCCGGCCAGCTGCACCGGGCCGTCGGCCTGCAGCGCGGCGATGGTTTCGGCACCGCCCAGCTGCAGCGCCGCGCCGGCGGCCACCTGCACCGTGCTGGCATCGCTGAGGGCCTCGTCGCCACGGCTGGCCAGGGTGCCGCGGCGCACGTCGGTGGGCCCGGTGTAGGTCTTGTTGCTGCCGGCGAAGGTGAGCGTGCCGCTGCCGGCCTGGGTGATGCCGCCGCTGCCGGCCACGGGCTGGGCCAGCAGCACGGCGTCGGCGTGGTTGAACTGCAGCGTGCCGTCGACGCGGATGTCACGGCTGGCGTCGATGGCGCCGGCGCTGGCGCCGTCGCCCACCTCCAGCGTCCCGGCGGCCACCCAGGTGCTGCCGCGGTAGGTGTTGCGGCCGGTCAGGCCGAAGGTGGTGTCGGCGCCCAGCTTGACCAGGCCGCCGTCGCCGTCGATGACGCCGGCGAAGCTGCTGCTGCCGCCGCCGCCGGTGCGCAGCGTGAAGGCGCCGATGGCCACGTCGCCCGCGCCCGACAGGCGGCCCAGGGTCTCGTCGCCGCCCAGCACCAGGCGGGCACCGGCGGCCACCTCGGTGGCCGGCGCGGCGCTCAGGCGGCCGGCGCTGGCCAGGGTCAGCCGGCCGTCCTGCACCGCCAGGCTGTCGACCGCGGCCTGGCCGGCCAGGCGGCTCTCGCCGCGGCTGTGCAGCGCACCGCCACCCAGGTCGGCCAGCACCGTGCCGGCCTGCAGCGAGGTCTGCGCGGCGCTGAAGGTGCCGCTGCCGTCCAGCGTGCCGGCCAGCACCAGGTGGGTGGCGCGGGCCGGGCCGTTGAGCGTCAGCGTGGCGCCGGCGGCCACGGTCAGCGTGGCGGCATCCGTCAGCCGGTTGGCGCCGGCCAGGGTCAGCCGCCCGGCCTGCACGTCGACCGTGCCCGCCGCGGACCTGCCGGCCAGGGTGCTGCTGCCGCGCGCGCTGAGCGTGCCCGCGCCCAGGTCGGCCAGCACGGTGCCGCCGTCCAGGGCGTAGGTGGCGGCGCTGAGCGTGCCGGTGCCGGCCAGCGTGCCCTGCAGCGCCAGGCTGGCGACGCGGTCGTCGCCGGCCAGCGCCAGCACTGCGCCGGGCGCCACCGTCACCGCACCAGCGTCGGCCAGGCGGTCGGCGCCGTCCAGCGCCAGGGTGCCGGTCAGCACCGTGGTGCCGCCGGTGTGGCGCTGGCTGGCGCCCAGGGTGAAGCGGGTGTCGCCCAGCTTCTCCAGCGCGCCGTCGCCGCTGAGCACGCCGTCGAAGCGGCTGCTGCCGCCGCCGCCGGTGCGCAGCGTGAAGCGGTCGAGCACCAGCTCGCCCGCGCCGGCCAGGCTGCCCAGCGTGGCATCGCCCTGCAGCAACAGGGTGCTGCCGGCGGCCAGCAGGGTGGCCGGCGCGCTGGTCAGGGCGGCTGGTGCCGCCAGCACCAGGCGGCCGTCGGCCACGTCGATGCTGTCGACCCGGGCCGCGCCGGCCACGGTGCTGTCGCCCTGGGAGGTCAGCGCACCGGCGCCCAGAGCGGCCTCGCTGCGGCCGGACTGCAGCAGGTAGCGCGCCGCCGTGAGCTGCCCGTTGCCGGCCAGGGTGCCGGCCAGCTGCAGCTCGGCCACGGTGTCGGTCGCGTCCAGGGCCAGGTTGGCGCCGCTGGCCACCTGCACCCGGGTGGCGTCGGCCAGGCGGTCGGCGCCGGCCAGGGCCAGGGTGCCGGCCTCGACCACGGTGTCGCCGGTGTAGGTGTTGGCGCCGCCCAGCGTGAAGCGGCTGCCGCCCTGCTTGACGAGGCCGCCGTCGCCGCCGAGCACGCCGTCGAAGCGGCTGTCGCCCAGCACGCCGGTGCGCAGCGTGTTCGCCGCCAGGTCGACCTGGCCGGCCCCGGCCAGGCTGCCGATGCGCTGGTCGACCTGCAGCGCCCAGCGCGCACCGCCGGCCACGGTGACGGCCGGCAGCGCCGTGAGCTGCCCGCCGGCGCCGGTGGTGAGCACGCCGCCCAGCACATCGACGCTGGACACGGCCGCCGCGGCATCGAGCAGGCTGGTACCCGTGCTGGTCAGCGCCCCCGCACCCAACGTGCTGTGCACGCGGCCACCGTCCAGCGCGTAGGTCGCGGCGCTCAGCGTGCCGGGGCCGCTGAGCGTGCCGCGCAGCTGCAGCGTGCCGATGGTCTCGTTGCCGGCCAGCGCCAGCGTGGCGCCGCGCTCGACCGCCAGCTGCACGCCGTCGGCCAGCAGGTCGGCGGCGGCCAGCTGCAGCGTGCCGCTGCGCACCGTCAGCGTGCCGGCCCGGGTGTCGGCGCCGATGCTGCTGCTGCCGCTGCTGCCCAGGCTGGTGACGACCAGGGGCACGCCGAGCTGGCCGCCGTCGAGCTCGACGGTGGGCACCATCAGTGTGCCCGTGCCGCCCAGGCTGCCGGCCATCACCAGGCCGGCCAGGGCCTGCTCGCCGCCCAGCGTCAGCGTGGCGCCGCCGGCCACCTGCAGCGTGCCGGCCGCGGCCAGGCGCTGCGCGCCCGCCAGCACCAGCTCGCCAGCGTCCACCCGGGTGAGCCCGGTGTACTGGTTGGCCGCGGCCAGCGTCACCGTGCCCGGCCCCTGCTTGACGGCCCCGGCGCTGCCGCCGAGCACCGCGTCCACCGTGCCGGCCTGCAGGTCGAAGGCCTGCACGCTGCGCAGCACGCCACCGGCGCCGGTGACCGTGCCGGCCTGCACCGACAGCAGGCCCACCGTCTCGGCATGGCCGGCGGTGTCCAGCGTGCCGCCGGCCACGCGCAGCGTGCCGGCGTCGTGCAGCACGTCGGCGCCGCCGGCCAGCACCAGGCGGCCGGCGCGCAGCGTGGTGTCGCCGCGGTAGGTGTTGGCGCCGCTGAGCGTGAGCGTGTCGGCGCCGGTCTTGTCCAGGCCCACCGCGTCGCTGCTGCCGCCCAGCGCGGCGGCCACCGTGCCGGCGCGCATGTCGAAGTTGCTGACGCTGGCCAGGCTGCCGTTGACGATGCTGCCGCCGTCCAGGCGCACCGCGGCCACCGCCTCGGCACCGCCGCCCAAGTCCAGCGTGCCGGCACTGACGACCAGGCGCGAGCCCGCCGCCAGCCGCCCGCCGCCGTCGAGCGCCAGCGTGCCGGCCGCCAGCGTGGTGGTGCCGGTGTAGCTGTTGCGGCCCGCCAGCGTCACCAGGCCCGCGCCGGTCTTGTCGACGCCCACGGCGGGCGTGGTGCCGCCCAGCGCCGCGGCGGCCGTGCCTGCGCGCAGGTCGAAGTTGCTGGCGCTGAGCAGGCTGCCGTTGGTGATGCTGCCGCCGTCGAGCAGCACCGCGGCCACCGTCTCGCGCCGCGTGCCCAGGTCGACGCTGCCGCCCTGCACCACCAGGCGGCTGGCGTCGGCCAGTCGCTCGTCGGCGCCGGCCAGCACCAGCGTGCCCTGGTCCACCGTGGTGGTGCCGGTGTAGCTGTTGGCGCCGGCCAGGGTGAGGCTGGCGGCACCGGTCTTGCGCAGGCTGCCGGTGCCGGCGATCACGCCGTCGAAGCGGCTGGCCACGCCGTTGCCGCCCACGCTGAGGGTGAAGCTGCCCAGGTCGACGCCGGTGGCGGCGCTGCCGGCCAGGGCGCCCAGGGTCTCGTTGCCCGCCAGCAGCAGCCGGCCGCTTCCGGCGAGCGTGACGCTGGCGGTGTCGGGCACGGCGTCGCCGCCGGCCAGCCGCAGGCTGCCGCCGCCGACCTGCAGGCCGCCGTCGAAGGGGTTGCCGGCATGGCCCAGCGTGACGTTGCCGGCGTCACTGACCAGGACGCCGCTGCCGCTCACTTCACCCGTCAGGCTCAGGCCGCTGCCACTGCTGCCCAGCGTGGCGCCGCCGGCCATCACCAGCGGGCCGGCCAGGGTGCCGGTGCCGGCGCTGTTGCGCAGCGCGCCGCCGGCCACGCTCACCGGGTTGGGCACCACGGCGCCGTTGCTCAGGTCCAGCGTGCCGGCACCCAGGCTGATGGTGCCCAGGCCGGCGCTGCCCTGGGGCGTGTCGATGCGCAGCGTGCCCGCCGCCACCGTGGTGCCGCCGCTGGCGCCGTTGGCCGCGGCCAGGGTCACCGCCGCCGTGGCCGTGGTGGCCACGGTGAGCGCGGCGCGGGTGGTCTCGCTGACGGCCCCGAGCACGCCCAGGCCGGTGCCGGTGGCGGTGACCTCCAGCCGCGCATCGCCGTCCAGGCGCAGGCTGCCGTTGGCGGCGATGCTGCCGCTGCCGGCCGAGTTGCGCAGCACGCCGCCGGCACCCAGCACCACGGGCTGCGCCGGGCTGGCGCCGTTGCGCAGGTCCAGCACCTGGCTGCCCACCGCGATGGCGCCGCTCCCGGCATCGGCACCGCTGCCGCTGATCGCCAGCACGCCGCCGGCCACGGTGGTGGTGCCGCTGTAGCTGTTGTCGGCCTGCAGCACCAGGGTGCCGCTGCCCTGCTTGACCAGCCCGCCGCTGCCGCCGATGACGCCGCTGAAGCTGACCGACGCCGCGCCGGTGTCCACCGTGGCGCCGCCATTGCCCAGGGTGATGGCATTGGACAGCGCGGTGCCGGTCTGCAGCTGGGCGGTGTCGAGCTGCAGCGACGCCGCGCCCAGCGCGCCCGCCGCGCCCACCACCAGGGTGGCGCCGCCGTCCACGCGCACCGTGCCGCCCAGCGTGCCGGGCTGCGCCAGGCGCACCTGGCCCGCCGCGCCGCTGACCTGCAGGCTGGCGCGGCTGCCGGCGTCGTCGACCGCACGGTCGACCAGCAGGCCGGTGCCGGTGCTGTCCAGGTGCAGCGTGGCGCCGCCGGCCAGCGCGATGGGGCCGCCGGCCGCAGCCAGCGTGCCGGCGCCACTGCTGTTGCGCAGGGTGGCGCCGTCGGCCACCAGCAGGCGGTTGGGCAGGCTGGCGCCGTCGGCCAGGTCCAGCGTGTTGGCGCCCAGCAGCAGGCGGCCGCTGCCGGTGGCCGCCGCGCCGCCGCGCAGCACCAGGGTGCCGGCCTCCACCGTGGTGTCGCCGCGCTGGCTGTTGGCCGCCAGCAGGGTGACCCGCCCGCCGCCGCCGATGGTGACGGCGCTGGCCGGCGCGCCGGCGGCCTCGCTGACCACGGCGGCCAGCGTCAGTCCGTCGCCGCTGACCTGCAGCCGCGCGTTGCCGGACAGCTGCACCGCGCCATCGGCGGCCACGGTGCCGCTGCCGCGGGTGTTGGCCAGGCTGCCACCCGCACCGATGCGCACCCGGTTGGCCACGCTGGCACCGTCGACAATGTCCAGCCGGTTGGCACCCACCACGATGTCGCCGCTGCCCGCGCGCGCCGCCGCGCCGCTGAGGGTGAGCGCCCCGCTGCCGATGGTGATGGTGCCGTTGTAGGTGCTGGTGGCCGTCAGCGTGACGGGGCCCTGCGTCACCAGGCCGGTGCCGGCCGCAGCTTCGCCGATGACGCCGTTGACCAGCAGCCCACTGCCGGTGGACGACAGGGTGGACACGCCCTGCACCGACAGCCGGCCGTCGAAGCGGCCGCTGCCGGCGCTGTTGGCCAGGGTGCCGCCGTCCAGCGTCAGGTCGGCCGCCAGCACCGCGCCGTGGCGCAGGTCCAGGGTCTGGCTGCCGACGGTGATCGGGCCGCTGCCGGCATCGGCGCCGGCCACGGTGGCCGCGCTGATGGCCAGCGTGCCGCGGTCGACCACCGTGCCGCCGGTGTGGCTGTTGTCGGCCGACAGCACCAGGGTGCCGGTGCCGGCCTTGGTCAGCGTGGTGCCCGAGACCGTGCCCGCCAGGCCGATGTCGCCGCCCGTGGTGTCGACCGTGCCACCGCCGGCGCCCAGCACCAGCGGGCGGGTGGTGTCGAAGGCGGCGGTGGACGCCAGCGTGCCGCCGTCCAGCGTCAGCGCGCCGCTGCCCAGGGCCGCGGCGCTGCCGATGGCCAGCCGGCCGCCGGCATCGACCGTGGTGCCGCCGCCATGGCTGTTGGCCCGCTGCAGGGTGACGCCGCTGCCGTTGCCGCTGCGGCTGACCAGCAGCCGGGCGCTGGCGGCATCGGCCGGCGCGGCGCTGATGGCGCGGTCGACCACCAGGCCCGCTCCGCTGCTGAACAGCGCCAGCGTGGTGTCGGCCGCCAGCGCCACCGGCGTGGCGTTGAAGGCCAGCGTGCCCGCGCCGCGGCTGTTGCCGATGGTGGCGCCGTCGGCCGCCGTCAGCGCATTGGCCACGCTGGCACCGTCGACGATGTCCAGCCGGTTGCCGCCCAGGGCGATGGTGCCGCTGCCGGCGGCGCCGGTGGCGGCCAGGCGCAGCGTGCCGGCGCTGACGGTGGTGCCGCCGTCGTGGCTGCCGGTGGCCGCCAGTTCGACCACGCCGCCTTGCACCTGCACCTGCTGCAGGCCGCTGGCATGGTTGAGCAGGGGCCGCGCGATGACCAGGGCGCCGGCATCGGTGGCAGACAGGGTGAGCGTGCTGTTGCCGGCAGCCAGGGTCAGCGCGGTGGCGTCGCCCGGCCGCGCCGCCAGCGTGCCGCCGCCCTGGCTGCTGCGGATGTGCGCGCCGTCGGCCACGGTCAGCGCATTGCCGACGCTGGCACCGTTGACGATGTCCAGCACGTTGCCGCCCAGCGCGATGGTGCCGCTGCCGGCGTCGGCCGTGGCACCGTCGATGACGAGCGTGCCGCCGGCCAGCGTGGTGCCGCCGGAATGGCTGTTGTCGCGGGTCAGCACCAGGCGGCCGGTGGTGAGCTGCAGGGCACGGGCGCCGCCGCTTTCGCCGACCGCGCCGGCCAGGGTCAGGCCGTCGCCCGTGGACGACACGGTGGTGCTGGCGGTGGCCAGGGTCAGGCTGCCGCCCAGCCGGCCGCTGCCGCTGCTGTTGGTGATGGCGCCGCCGCTGGCAACCACCGCATTGGCCGGCGTGGCACCGCCGCGGAGGTCCAGCGTGCCGGCGTTCAGCAGCACCGTGCTGGCGCCTGCATCGGCACCGGCGCCGCTGAGCGCCAGCGTGCCGCCCTGCACCGTCGTCGTGCCCAGGTGGCTGTTGTCGGCCAGCAGCACCACGCTGCCGCTGGTGGCCAGGTTGCGCGCCACGTTGGCGCTGCCGATGGCGCCGGCCAGGGTCAGCCCGCTGCTGCCGCCGCTGCTGGACAGCCTGGCGTCGCCCAGCAGGGTGAGGGTGCCGTTCAGCCGCCCGCTGCCGGCACTGCTGGTGAGGATGCCGCCATCGACCGTGACGGCGTTCGCCAGCACCGCGCCGCCCTGCAGGTCCAGCGTGCCATTGCCCAGCGCGATGGCGCCGCTGCCGGCATCGGCGCCGGGCACCTGGGCCGCGTTGACGGCCAGGGTGCCGCCGGTCACGGTGGTGCCGCCGCGCCAGGCGTTGTCCGCGGTCAGCGTGACCCGCCCGCCGGCGATGGTGACGGCGCGCACGCCGCCGCTCTCGCCCACCGCGCCGGCCAGCGTCAGGCCGCTGCCCGTGGACGACAGCGTGGCATCGCCCGCCAGCGTCATCGCGCCGCCCAGGCGCCCGCTGCCGCTGCTGTTGGTGATGCTGCCGCCGTCCACCGTGACTGCGTTGGCCGGCGCGGCGCCGTCGCGCAGGTCCAGCACGCGGTTGCCCAGCTGGATGCTGCCGCCGCCGGCATCGGCCAGCGTGCCGCTGAGCGCCAGCGTGCCGCCGGCCACCGTGGTGCCGCCGGCATAGGTGTTGTGTGCCGACAGCACCAGCGTGCCGCCGCCGGCCTTGGCCAGCGCCGCACCCGACAGCGCGCCGCCCAGGCCCAGGGTCTGGCCGTCGTCGACCTCGACCGTGGCGCCGCCGGCGCCCAGCACCAGGGCCCGCGTGATGTCCAGGCTGGCCGCGGCGCGCAGCCGGCCGTCGTCCAGCGTGAGGGCGCCGCTGCCCAGCGCGCCGGCGGCGGCCAGCGCCAGCGTGGCGCCGCCGCCGACGGTGGTGCCGCCGTCGTGGGTGTTGCTGCCGGCCAGCGTCACCAGCCCGCCGGTCAGTGCCACGGCCTGCAGGCCGCTGGCATGGTCCAGCAGGCTGCGCGCCACCACCAGGGGCTGGGTGGCGCCGCCGGCCAGGTTCAGCGTGCTGGCACCGGCGGCCAGGTTCAGCGTCTGCGCGTTCGACAGCGTGCCGCCGCCGCTGCTGCTGCGGATGGTTGCGCCATCGGCCACCGTGACGCGGTTGGCGACGCTGGCACCGTTGACGATGTCCAGCACGTTGCCGCCCAGGGCGATGGTGCCGCTGCCGGCATCGGCGCCGGCCACGCTGCCGTCGATCACCAGCGTGCCGCCAGCCACCGTGGTGCCGCCGCGGTAGGTGTTGTCGTTGCGCAGCGTCACGCGGCCGGCGGTCACCGTCAGCGTGCCGGGCGCCAGATCGCCGACCACGCCGGCCAGCGTCAGGCCGCTGCCGGTGGACGCCACGCTGCCGGCGCCGTCGAGCGTGAGCGCGCCGTCCAGGCGGGCGCCGCCGCTGGAGTTGGTCAGCGACCCGCCGGCCAGGCCGACGTCGCGCGCGATCACCGCGCCGGCGACGATGTCCAGCGTGTTCGCGCCCACGCTGATGGCGCCGCTGCCGGCCGCACCGCTGGCCGCCAGGCGCAGCGTGCCACCGCTGACCGTGGTGGCGTCCTGGCTGTTGCTGCCCGACAGCGTGACCAGGCCCGCCGTGACCTCGACCGCCTGTTGCGCCGAGGCGTCGCCCACCAGGTTGCGCGCCACCACCAGCGGCGCGGCGGCGTCGGCCGACGACAGCCGCAGCGTGCCCGCGCCGCTGGCCAGCGCCAGCGGCACGGCGGCCGACAGCGTGCCGCCACCGCTGCTGCTGGTGATGCGCGCGCCGTCGGCCACCGTCAGCGCATTGGCGATCACCGCGCCGCCGGTGATGTCGAGCTGGTTGCCGTTGAGCGTGATGCTGCCGCTGCCGGCAGCGGCGCTGGCGCCCAGGCGCAGCGTGCCACCGCTGACCGTGGTGGCGTCGTGCGTGTTGGTGCCGGCCAGCGCCACCACGCCGCCGGTCACCTCGACCACCTGGCCGGCGCTGGCATCGCCCACCAGGTTGCTGCCGACCACCAGCGCGCCGCCGGCGCTGCCGGCCAGGCGCAGCGTGCTGCCACCCGGGGCCAGCGTCAGGCCCTGCGCAGAGGCCAGCGTGCCGCTGCCGCTGCTGCTGGTGATCTGCGCGCCATCGGCCACCGTCACCCGGTTGGCCAGCACCGCCGCGCCGGTGATGTCCAGCGTGTTCGCGCCCAGGGCGATGGTGCCCGTGCCCGCCGCACCGCTGCTGGACAGGCGCAGCGTGCCGCCGCCCACGTTGGTGCCACCGGTGTAGCTGTTGGCGCCGGCCGCGCGGGCCAGCACCAGGGTACCGTCGCCCGCCAGGTCCAGCGTGCCGCCGGACACCAGGCCGCCCAGCCCCAGCTGCACGCCGGTGGCCAGGGTGATGCTGCCGCCGCCCAGCACCACCGCCCGCGTGCTGTCGAACGAGGCCGTGGGGCTGAAGCTGCCGCCGGACAGCGTCAGGCTGCCGCCGCCCAGCGCGCCATCGGCACCCACCGCCAGGGTGCCGCCGCTGACCGTGGTGGCGTCGTGGCTGTTGCTGCTGCCCGCCAGCGTCACCAGGCCGCCGGTCACCGCCACGGCCTGCTGCAGCGTGCCGTCGCCCACCAGGTTGCGCGCCACCTGCAGCGGCGCGCCGTCGCCGGCTGACGACAACTGCAGCGTGGCCGGCCCGGGCGCCAGTTGCAGGGCCTGGGCCGCCGACAGCGTGCCGCCGCCGCTGCTGCTGGTGATGTGGGCCGCGCCGGCCAGCGTCACCAGGTTGTCGATCAGGCTGGCGCCGGTGATGTCCAGCGTGCTGCCGGCAGCCAGCGCCACCGTGCCCGTGCCCGCCGCGTTGCCGGCCGACAGCCGGAGCGTGCCGGCCGTCACTGTCGTGCTGTCCTGGCTGTTGCTGCCCGACTGCAGCGCCACCACGCCGCCGGTCACTTCCACCACCTGGCCCGCGCTGGCATCGCCCCGCAGTTCACGCGCCACCTGCAGCGTGCTGTTCGCACCACCCGCCAGCTTCAGCGTGCCCGCCACCAGCGCCAGCGGCTGCGCGTTGGTCAGCGTGCCGCCGCCCGTGCTGCTGCTGATCACCGCGCCATCGGTCACCGTCACCAGGTTGGCGATCTGCGCCGCATTCGTGATGTCCAGCGTGTTCGCGCCCAGGGCGATGGTGCCCGTGCCGGCCGCGCCGCTGGCCGACAGCCGCAGCGTGCCGCCGCTCACCGTCGTGCCGTCCTGGCTGTTGGCGGCCTGCAGCGCCACCACGCCACCGGTCACTTCCACCACCTGGCCCGCACTGGCATCGCCCCGCAGTTCACGCGCCACCTGCAGCGTGCTGTTCGCACCGCCTGCCAGCTTCAGCGTGCCCGCCACCAGCGCCAGCGGCTGCGCGTTGGTCAGCGTGCCGCCGCCCGTGCTGCTGCTGATCACCGCGCCATCGGTCACCGTCACCAGGTTGGCGATCTGCGCCGCATTCGTGATGTCCAGCGTGTTCGCGCCCAGGGCGATGGTGCCCGTGCCGGCCGCGCCGCTGGCCGACAGCCGCAGCGTGCCGCCGCTCACCGTCGTGCCGTCCTGGCTGTTGGCGGCCTGCAGTGCCACCACGCCGCCGGTCACTTCCACCACCTGGCCTGCCGTGGCATCGCCCTGCAGCGCACGCGCCACCTGCAGCGTGCTGTTCGCACCGCCTGCCAGCTTCAGCCTGCCTGCCACCAGCGCCAGCGGCTGCGCGTTGGTCAGCGTGCCGCCGCCCGTGCTGCTGC
>CALMIF010000502.1 GCA_937864045.1 uncultured Aquabacterium sp.
TGCTGGTCAAGGAAGTGCACCACCGCATCAAGAACAACCTGCAGGGCGTGGCCGGCCTGCTGCAGCAGACGGCGGCGCGGCGGCCCGAGGTGGCCTTGCTGATCGGCGAGGCCGTGGGCCAGGTGCAGGCGATTGCCCAGGTGCACGGGCTGCAGGTGGGCGCCTCGGGGCCGCTGCGGGTCAAGCCCCTGGTCGATGCCATTGCCGCCAGCGTGCAGCGCACCTTCGGCCGGCCGATCACGGTGGCGGTGCAGGGCACGCCGGCGCACCGCTTCGCCCTGCCCGAGGCCGAGTCGATCCCGATCGCGCTGACCATCAACGAGTTGCTGACCAATGCGATCAAGCATGGCGCGCCGGGCGAGATCCGCTGCGTGCTGCACTTCGACGAGGCCCGCCTGGTGATCCAGATCCTCAGCCCCGGCCAGCTGAAGGCCGGCTTCAGCCTGGCGCAGGTGCCGCCGGGCGTGTCGGGCCTGGGCCTGGTGCGCGCCCTGTTGCCGCGGCGTACCGCCACGCTGACCCTGCAGCAGGCCGGCGTGCAGGTGGAGGCCAAGGTGGTGCTGGTGCCGCCCAGCATCCATCTGCTGGAGCCGCTGTGAACAGCGGCGAAAGCGGCAAAATGTCTGCTGTTCCAACAACAGGCAACCCGATGGCCGAGCAAGGCAAGATCCTCGTCGTCGACGACGACCGGCTGGTGCTGGCCACGGTGTCGCATGGCTTGGCGCAGGCCGGCTACGAGGTGATCGACGCCGACAACGGCGACGAGGCCATCCTGCTGGCGCGCCAGCACCGGCCCGACCTGGCCCTGCTGGACATCCGCATGGAAGGCATGAGCGGCTTCGACGTCGCCGCCTACCTGCGCGACCACCTGAAGGTGCCGTTCATGTTCCTGTCGGCCTTTGCCGACGACGAGACGCTGCAGAAGGTCAAGGCGCTGGGCGCGGTGGCCTACCTGGTCAAGCCGCTGGACATCGGCCAGATCCTGCCCACGGTGGCCGCGGCGATGACGCACTTGCCCGCCCGCACGGCCAGCGTGGCTGCAGGGGCACCAGTCCAGGCGCAGGTGCCGGCCGATGGCCCGGCCGCACTCGACCTGGTGGCCATGGCCGTGGGCGTGCTGATGCACCGCTACTCCCTGCAGCGCGCCACCGCGCTGGACCGCCTGCGCCGCCTGGCCGCCGACGAGCAGCGCAGCCTGCCCGACCAGGCCGGCCGCTTGGTCGACGCCGTCGAACTGCTCGCGCGCGGGCAAGGCTGACCCCGGCGCCGGCCGGCGCCGTGTTCACTTCAGTCGAAAGTGGAATCGGGCGCCGTGCCCGACCTCGCTCTCGGCCCAGATCTCGCCGCCATGCCGGCGCACGATGCGCTGCACCGAGGCCAGGCCCACGCCCGTGCCCTGGAAGTCGCTGCTGCTGTGCAGCCGCTGGAAGACGCCGAACAGCCGGTCGGCGAAGCGCATGTCGAAGCCTGCGCCGTTGTCGCTGACCAGGTAGCCGGGCCGGCCGTCCTGCAGCTCGGGCTCGAAGCGCACCACCGCGTGCGCCACCTTGGCGCTGTACTTCCAGGCGTTGCCCAGCAGGTTCTCCAGCGCCATGCGCAGCAGCGTGGGGTCGCCCTGCGCCACCATGCCCGGGGCGATGTGCACCTCCACCTGGCGGTCGGGCTGGGCGCGCCGCAATTCGTCGACCACGAAACCGGCCAGCTGCGACAGGTTGACCGGCTGGCGCTGCAGCGGCTGGGTGGACAGTTTCGACAGCGACAGCAGCGCGTCGATCATGTGGTTCATGCGCGCGGCCGCGGCCATCACGCGGTCGATGTGGTCGCGGCCGACCCGGTCGAGCTGGGCGCCGTAGTCCTCCTTGAGGATGCGGCCGAAGCCCTCGACGACGCGGATCGGCGCGCGCAGGTCGTGCGAGATGGTGTAGCTGAAGGCCGCATGTTCAGCCGCCAGGGCCTGGGTGGCGCCGTCTCCGGCTGCCTCGGTGGACGCCAGGCTCAGCAGCAGGTGGCGCGGCTCGCCGTCGCCCAGCGCATGCAACTGCACCAGCCAGCCTGCCGCCTCGATCCGGCCGCCGGGCTGCAGCGCCTGCACCGGCCCACGCAGCGCCTCGGGCAGGCTGGCCAGGGCCTGGGTCCAGGGCAGGGCGCCGCTGCCGCCGGCCTGGTCCGGGCGCAGGCCCAGCAGCCGGCAGGCGCCGGGGCTGGCGCGCTGCAGCCGCCAGCCGCCGTCGTCGTCGGCCGCCGCCAGGCACAGCACCGGCGCGCCGTCGTCCAGCAGGGCGTCCAGCGCCTGGCAGGCGGTGGCACTGCGGGCTTCGCCGTCGACCGGCCAGGCCACGCCGGTGTAGCCGGCGAAGCGGCCGCTGCCATCGAGCCGCGGCAGACCGCGCAGGCGCCAGGGGCGCGCCATTGCGCCACCGGGCTGCGCCTGCCACACCCGCAGCTCGCCCAGCGGCTGCTGGGCCTGCATGCGCGGTTGCAGGCTGTGCGCGCTGTCATCGAAGCGTTGCCACAGGGCGTCGCCGCCAAAGCCGTCCGCACCGCCCACCCAGGCCGAGGCCGGCGCGCCCTGCGGCGGCTGCAGGCGCACCAGGCGGTGATCGGCATCGGTCTGCCAGGTCCACACGTCCACCAGCTGGGCCAGCTGCTGCGCCTGCTGGCGGGCATCGTGCAGGCGGTCGATCTGGCGCTGGCGGCCCCAGGCCGCGCCGGCCAGCAGGGCGCTGGCGCTGCACAGCAGCAGGGCCAGCGCCAGCAGCGGTGCCGGCAGCAGGCCGTGCCCGGCCACCAGGGCAGCCAGCAGTGCCGCGAGCACCAGCAGCAGCGGCAGCAGCAGGCGCCAGGGCAGGTGCATCGGCCGGGAGGTCGGGCCCGGCGTCATCCGCGGCGGCCCTCGGTGCAGCCGGCAGGGCTCCCTCTGCGGCTGCGGCGCAAGGGCCGGCGGGCGGTCGGAAGGGGGCGGACGGACGCGGAAGCACCGGCGGCGCGGGGGCGCGACATGCAAAAGATTGTACGAAAGCGGACTTTGCCGACGGCGCGGCAGCCCTGCGGCATTCAAGTCGGCTCGGCGCTGACCGAAAGTGCAGTGGATCGCCGTGCCTGCGCGCCGGCGTGCTCTGCCTGAGCGGTCACAGGCTGTCACGTGTCGTGGTGCATGGCCCGCAGTCCCTTGCGCGGGTGATGACAGCGCATGGGCAGTCGGTCATCCTTGATTGACGCGACGCACCGGTCGCCCCATGCTCAGGCATGGCAGTCAGGGAGGCATCGTTCAGGCAGACGCCCCGTCAATCACCTGGGTGCTCCACCATGACCTTGCCTCTCCTGCCCCGTCCCGCCCAAGCGACCGATGCCAGTGCCGCCGAACCGCAGGACACCGCCGTGCTGGACCCGGCCGCGCTGGCCAATCTGGCGCAGCTCGACCCCACCGGCGCCAACCGCCTGATGCACCGGGTGCTGACCACCTACCGCAGCTCGATGGCCCGCCTGCTGGCCCAGCTGGCGCAGGCGCGGGTGCAATCCGACGCGTCGACGATGCGGCTGGTGGCGCACACCCTAAAATCCTCCTCGGCCAGTGTCGGGGCGCTTGCGCTCTCGGCACTGTGCAGCGACGCCGAGCGTGCGCTGCGCGATGGCCGGCTGGAGGAAGTTCCCGGCCTGCTCGACCAGCTCGTGGCGGAAACTGCACGGGTGGATGCCGCTGTCCTTCAACTGCTTGCCGACACGTAGTTCCGCCTTCGATGACCTTGCCCAACAGCCTCGATGCCGACGACTCGCCGGAGCGCCCCAAGGTGCTGCTGGTCGATGACGACGACCTTGCATTGATGCTGACGGCCGAGGCCCTGCGCGGGCGCGGCTTCGAGATCACCGAGGCCGGCAGCGGCGAGCAGGCGCTGGCGATGCTCAGCGACTGGACCCCCGACATCATCGTGCTCGACGCGATGATGCCCGGCCTCGACGGCTTCGACACCTGCCACGCGCTGCGCGAGTCGCCGGGGTTCGAGAACATGCCGGTGCTCATGCTCACCGGCCTGGACGACGAGGCCTCGATCAACCGCGCCTACCAGGTGGGCGCCACCGACTTCTTCGTCAAGAGCACGCAGTGGAGCCTGCTGGCCGGGCGTTTGCGCCACGTGCTGCGCTCGGCGCGCACCCGGCAGGAGCTGGAGCGCAGCAAGAGCAAGCTGGCCCGCGCCCAGGACCTGGCGCGCATGGGCAGCTTCGACTGGCGCCGCCCGTCCGGCGCCAGCCTCCATCCCACCGGCGGCCTGACCCTGGCGCCCGAGGCGCTGCGCGTGTTCGGCTATGCGCCGCTGGACCGGGTGTCGCTGCGCCGCCTGGTGCGCATGGTGCCGTTGCCCGAGCGCCGCGGCATGACGCGGGTGCTGGCCGAGGTGCAGGGCCAGAACACGGTGCTGGCGATCGACGTGCCGGTGTCGCTGCCCGACGGTCGCATGCGCATCGTGCACATCGAGGCCGAGCCCGAGTTCAACGAGCATGGCCACTGCGCCGGCTACACCGGCATCGTGCAGGACGTGACCGACCGGCGCATCGCCGAGGACCGCATCCGCCACCTGGCCAACTTCGACGCCCTGACCGGCCTGCCCAACCGGCGCCAGCTGATCTGGCGCACCGAGCGGGCCCTGGACCACGCCCGCCGCCTGGGCCACCAGGCCGCGCTGCTGCTGATCGACCTGGACCGCTTCAAGGTCATCAACGACACCCTGGGCCACGCGGCCGGTGACGAACTGCTGGTGGAGGTGGCGGCGCGGCTGCGCGGCTGCGTGCGCCACTCCGACCAGGTGATGGACGGCGCGCTGGACGCCGCCAGCGCCCGCAGCCACCGCACCCTGGAGGCGGTGGGCCGGCTGGGCGGCGACGAGTTCGTGGCACTGCTGCCCGAGGTGGCCGACGAGACCGATGCCGAACGGGTGTCGGGCCGCATCCTCGACGTGATGCGCGAGCCGGTGTTCGTCGGCGGCCAGGAATGCTTCGTCACCGCCAGCGTGGGCATCGCGCTGTTCCCGCGCGACGGCACCTCGGTGGCCGACCTGATGCGCAACTCCGACGTGGCGATGTACTCGGTGAAGAACGCCGGGCGCAACGACAGCGCGGTCTACAGCCCCATGCTCGCCGGCCGGGGCCGCGAGAAGCTGGAGCTGGAGTCGGCCTTGCACAAGGCCATCGAGCGCAAGGAACTGGTGCTGCATTACCAGCCCAAGATCGATGTGCGCTCGGCGCGCATGGTCGGCGTGGAGGCGCTGATGCGCTGGCAGCGGGGCAACAGCCTGGTGCCGCCGGGCGACTTCATCCCGCTGGCCGAGGAAACCGGCCTGATCGTGCCGCTGTCGGAATGGGCGCTGCGCGAGGCCGCGCGCCAGGCCAAGCTGTGGCAGCGCTCGATCGGCTTCACCGACTCCATCGCGGTGAACCTGCCCAACCGCATGTTCGAGCGCAGCGACCTGGTCGAGCACATCCACCAGTGCGTCACCACCTACAACGTGTCGCACCGCTGCATCCAGCTCGAGATCACCGAGACCGGCCTGATGAAGGACCTGCAGAAGGTCATCCCGTCGCTGCACCGGCTCAACGAGATCGGCGTCGAGGTGTCGATCGACGACTTCGGCACCGGCTATTCCAGCCTGGCCTACCTGACCACGCTGCCGATCGCCGAGCGGAAGATCGACCGCGGCTTCGTGCGCGACCTGGGCATCACGCCGCAGAGCGGGGCGGTGGTCACCGCCATCATCGCCCTGTCGCGCAGCCTGGGGCTGCGCGTCATCGCCGAGGGCGTGGAGACGTTGCGCCAGCAGGAGGAACTGCACCGCCTGGGCTGCAGCGTGATGCAGGGCTTCCTGTTCAGCAAGCCGATCCCGCCCGAGGAACTGGAGCGCTGGCTGCAGCAGACCGTGCTGCCGCGCAAGGCGCCGTGGATCGTGCAGGCCGGTGCCGACCGCATCGACCCGCCGCGCAACAGCGGCGGGCGCCGGCCTTAAGACGCTGCCGGGGCGCCGCGCGGGCGCCCACCCGCTCAAGCCGGCTGCCGGGTGGCCGATACGGACGCATCCCCATGATGTGTTCCGGAGCCGCCCCTGATGGACGCTGACCGTCCCACCCCCGCACAGCTGGCCAAGGGCGCGCTGCGCCGCCTGGCCATGGCCAAGCGCGAACCGACGCCGGCCAACTTCGCCCGCGCCTATGCCGAGGAAGCCGGCGAGGCCGCGCCCGCCGAGGGTGCGCTGCCCGCCCGTGCCCGTGCGGTGGTCGACCGCCTGGCCGCCCGTGCCAGCGACGATGCCGGGTTGCGCGTGGAATTGGCCGCCGCGCTGATGGACGGCCGCTTCGACGACCTGCAGCGTGTGCTGGACCGCGGCGCCGCCGCAGCCGCCGGCCAGGGCGCCGCGCTGGCCCAGCTGATCGACCGCCTGGTGCGCGGCCTGGAGCGCGGCGGCCGGCACTGGACCGGCGCCCGCAAGAAGGACAGCCTGCAGCGCGTGCTGGACGGCAGCCGCAGCGACGCCCAGCGCCTGCAGCAGCGCCTGAAGCAGCTGGTGGGCACCTGGGAGAGCGACCAGCCCGACGAGGACGTGGACGCGGTGGACTCGCCGGACGCGCCCGACGCGGGCGGGTCGGCGCCTGCCGTGCCGCCGTCCACCCCGGCGGCGGCAGCGCCGGCCGACCTGGCGGCCCCGGCCGGCGGTGCCTTGCCGCGCGTGGCCGACCACCTGGCGTCGA
>CALMIF010000503.1 GCA_937864045.1 uncultured Aquabacterium sp.
CCGCTGGAGCAGAACTACCGCTCCACCGGCCACATCCTGCGTGCGGCCAACAACGTGATCGCCGCCAACCCCAAGCTGTTCGAGAAGAAGCTGTGGAGCGCGCTGGGCGACGGCGACCCGGTGCGGCTGATGGAATGCGACGGCGAGGAGCACGAGGCCGAGCGCGCCGTGGCCTTCATCCAGAGCCTGCGCGCCCAGGGCGGGGCGGTGGCCGATGAACGCGGCAGCGGCCAGATCAAGTTCGCCGACTTCGCCGTGCTGTACCGCGCCAACCACCAGGCGCGGGTGTTCGAGCAGAAGCTGCGTGCGGCGCAGATTCCGTACAAGGTCAGCGGCGGCCAGAGCTTCTTCGACCGCGCCGAGATCAAGGACCTCTGCGCCTGGCTGCGCCTCTTGGTCAACCAGGACGACGACCCCGCCTTCCTGCGCGCGGTGACCACGCCCAAGCGCGGCATCGGCCATGCCACGCTGGGCAAGCTGGGCGAGTTCTCGGGCAAGTGGAAGAGCAGCCTGTTCGAGGCCCTGTTCTCGCAGAGCCTGGCCACCCAGCTGGGTGCCAAGGCCATCGGCGGCCTGCACGAGTTCGGGCGGTACATCAACGACCTGCAGCACCGCGCCGGCCACACCCGCGGCGCCGAGGAGGCCAAGGCGCTGCTGCTGGGCTGGCTGAAGGACATCGGCTACGAGCAGCACCTGTACGACAGCGAGGACAGCGAGAAGCTCGCGTCCAGCCGCTGGACCAATGTGCTGGACTTCGTCGACTGGATCGCCAAGCGCTGCGGCGGCGAGCTGGCCGAGGACGGCACCAGCCAGATCCGCGAGCCGCAGACGGTGCTCGACGTGGCACAGACCATCAGCGTGATCATCAGCCTGGCGGAGCGGGGCGATGACGCTGACGTGGTGACGCTGTCGACCCTGCACGCCAGCAAGGGCCTGGAATGGCCGCACGTGTGGCTGGCCGGCATCAACGAGGGCTTGCTGCCGTTCAAGAGCGACGCCGAGGAGATGACCCCGCAGCGGCTGGAAGAAGAGCGGCGCCTGATGTACGTGGGCATCACCCGCGCCCGCACCACGCTGGCGGTGAGCACGCTGCGCCGGCGCAAGAAGGGCCGCGACACCATCCAGGGCATTCCCAGCCGCTTCATTGCCGAGATGAAGCTGGGCGAGGGCACGGCCAAGGAAGACCCGCGCGAGCGGCTGAAGCGGCTGCGCGCCCAGCTGTCGGCCAAGGTGGACGCGGCACCGCCGGCCAAGGACTGAGGACGGGCGCACCATGCTGCTGCCCGCCTACCTGCTGAGCGCCGCGCTGGCCATCGCCTGCCCGCTGCTGTGGCCCGGCCAGTGGGCGGCGTTCGCGCTGCTGAAGACGCTGACCACCGCGATCGTCATCGCCCACGCCTGGCGCCGCGGCCCGCCGCGCCACCACATGCGGGCACCGCTGCTGGCGGGGCTGGTGCTGTCGCTGGCGGGCGACGTGGCCCTGCTGTGGCCGCAGCAGGGCTTCCTGCCCGGCTTGATCGCCTTTCTGCTGGCGCACCTGGCCTACCTGGTGGCCTTCGCCCGCGGCGTGCGGCTGGCGGCCTGGCCGCTGGCGTTCGCGGGCTATGCGCTGCTGGCGGCGGCGGTGCTGTCGGTGCTGTGGCCTGGTGTTCCCGCGCCGCTGCAGTGGCCGGTGCTGGCCTATGTCACCTGCCTGGCGGCGATGGCCGCGCAGACGGCCAGCGCCTGGCACGCGGCCCGCATGCGGGGCGACCTGGACGCCCGCCGCCGCCTGGGCGGTGCCGCGCTGGGCGGCCTGCTGTTCCTCACCAGCGACGCGCTGCTGGCGTTCAACCGCTTCCACACGCCGCTGCCGCTGGCCGGGCTGTGGATCCTGTCGACCTACTGGGCCGCGCAGTGGTTGATTGCGGGTGCGCTGCCCCGGCAGCGCTGACCCTGGAAAGCGCGGGGGTGGCCGGCAGGGTCGCCTCGCTAGCATCGGTGGCGATTGCAACCGCCAAGAAGCCAGGAGACCCGATGATTCCCGACCATGCCGACTTCAGCGCCATGCTGAGCCGCTGGGCCACCGAACTGCCCGACGCCCCCGCCATCGTCTTCGGCGACACCCCCCGCACCTGGGCCCAGCTGCGTGAGCGTGTGCAGCGCGCCGCGGCCGGCCTGCGCGCCGCTGGCCTGCAGCCGGGCGACCGCATCGCCGTGCTGGACCTGAACCACCCGTCCTGCCTGGAACTGACCCTGGCCTGCGCCCTGACCGGCTGCGCCAACGCGGTGGTCAACTTCCGCCTGGCGCCGCCCGAGATCGTCTACGTGATCAACGACGCCAAGGCGCGTCTGCTCTTCGTCGGCCCCGAGTTCGCCGGCGCCGCCGCCCAGCTGCGCGGCCAGCTGCCGACGCTGGAGCGGGTGCTGCACATCGGCGGCGATGCCGATGAATACGAGTCCTGGCTGGCGTCGCACGCGCCCGATGCACGTGTGCATCCGGCCGCGCCCACCGACTGCTTCGTGCAGCTCTACACCTCGGGCACCACCGGCTTCCCCAAGGGCGCGATGCTCACCCACCACGGCATGCTGGCCCACGCCCGCAACGTGGCGGCCACGCAGCAGCTGGATGCCGGCTCGCGCGTGCAGGTGGCGATGCCGCTGTTCCACGTCGGCGGCACCAGCTATTCGCTGGTGGCCTGGGCTGGCGGCGCGCCCATCTTCATGATGCGCCTGCCCGACCCGCTGGGCGCCCTGCAGATGCTGGAGCGCGAGCGCATCACCCACACCTTCTACGTGCCGGCGCTGATGGCCGCGATGACCCAGGTGCGCGGCGACCGGGCCTTCGATTTCTCGGCGCTGCGGGCCGTGTCCTATGGTGCCTCGCCCATGCCGCTGCCGGTGATGCGGGCCTGCCTGCAGCTGTTCCCCAAGGGCACGATGCAGCAGGTCTACGGCATGACCGAGCAGAGCGGCGTCGTCACCCTGCTGCCGCCGGAGGACCACGAGAACCCGGCCGTGGCGCACCGCCTGGTGTCGGCCGGCAAGGCCATCCACGGCGTGGAGATCGACGTCCGCGACCCGGCCAGCGGCGCGCCGGTGCCGGTGGGCGAGCCCGGCGAGATCTGGGTGCGCAGCGACCAGATCATGGCCGGCTACTGGGGCAAGCCGGACGCGACGGCGCAGGCCGTCACGGCCGACGGCTGGTACCGCTCGGGCGACGGCGGCCACATCGACGCCGACGGCTATGTCTACGTCACCGACCGCATCAAGGACATGATCATCAGCGGCGGCGAGAACATCTATCCGGCCGAGATCGAGCGCGTGCTGGCCGAGCACCCGGCGCTGCTGGACGTGGCGGTGATCGGCGTGCCCGACGAGCGCTGGGGCGAGGTGCCCCGGGCGGTGGTGGTGCTCAAGCCCGGCGCGGTGCTGGCCGACACCAACGAACTGGTCGCCTGGTGCCGCGATCGGCTGGCGGCCTACAAGTGCCCGAAGCAGGTGGACGTGGTGGCCGAGCTGCCGCGCAACCCGACCGGCAAGATCCTCAAGCGCGACCTGCGCAAGCCGTACTGGGACGGCCGCGACCGGCAGGTGGTTTGAGAAACGGCTGGCCGCTCACTCCGGCTCGACGCCGGCGGCCTTCAGCGTGGCGCGGTAGCTGTCCAGCTGTTCCTTCATGAAGCTGCCCAGCCTGGCGGGCGTGGAGCCGGTCAGCTGGAAGGCCTGCCGCTCCATGGCCGCGATGACCTCGGGCCTGGCCATCGCGCTCATGAACTCCCGGTTCCAGCGCTCCACCAGGTCGGGCGGCATGCGCGCCGGCCCCACCACGGCGGCCCAGGACGTGATCGAGAACCGGGGCAGGCCCGCCTCGGCAAAGGTGGGCACCTGCGGCAGCGCCGCGCTGCGCGCCGGCAGGGTGACGGCCAGGGCCTTGAGCTTGCCGTCGCGGATGTGCGGCAGCGCGGTGCCGCCCGACACCACCATGGCCTGGGTGCGTCCGGCCAGCAGGTCGGTCAGGGCCTGGGGCTCGCCCTTGTAGGGCACATGCGTCATCTCGATGCCGGCCAGGGCGGCGAACTGTGCCACCGACACGATGCCGGTGGTGTTGCCCGTGGCATAGCTCAGCTTGTTGGGGTGGGCCTTGGCATGGGCGATGAACTCGGCCAGCGTGCTGGCCGGCACGCTGGGGTGCACCACCAGGAAGAAGGTGTAGCGCCCGATGTCCACGATGGGGCTGAAGTCGACCGTGGGGTCGTAGGGCGGGTTCTTCTTCAGCGCCGGCGCGGCGGCCAGCGGGCTGTTGGTGCCCAGCATGATGGTGTAGCCGTCGGGTGCTGCGCGCGCCACCTCCTGCCCGGCGATGGCGCCATCGGCACCGGCCTTGTTCTCCACCACCACCGGCTGCCCCAGGCTCTGGGCGATGACGCCGCCGACGCTGCGGGCGATGCTGTCGGTGGCCGACCCGGCCGGGAACGGCACCACCAGGCGGATGGGCTTGCTGGGCCAGGCCTGCGCGGCCGCCCAGGGGCTGGCCAGGCTGACGAGACAGGCGACGACGGCTTTGATCCACATGGGCGGGGGGCTGCAGGCGCAGTGGTTGGCGACGGACCGGATCATGACCGCCGCGCCGGCCCTGGGCGCTCCGCCGAAACCCCGACACCGTTGCTACATGCCCTTGAACAGGTGCGTGTAGCTGCGGCTCACTTCCAGCTTCTCGGCGTGGCCGCGCACGCTGACGATCTGGCGGCCGCGGAAGTCGCGGGTGATGCCGGCAATGGCCTTCACGTTGACCAGGGTGCTGCGGTGGATCTGCCAGAACTGGTGCGGGTCCAGCTCGTCGATCAGTTCCTTGATCGGCTTGCGGATCAGGGCCTCGGTGGTCGGCGTCTGCACCCGGGTGTACTTCTCGTCGCTGATGAAGAACAGCACCTCGGCCACCGGGATCATCTGGATGCCGGCGCCGACGCTGGCCTGGATCCAGTCCAGGCGCGGCGGCATGGCCCCGGGGTTGAGCTGCGTGGCCAGCTTGTGCAGCACCTGCTGCAGCTGCGGCGTGGGCACGGCGGTCGCCGACCCGGGCGCTGCATCCACCGCATCGCGCTGGGCCAGCCGGGCCTGGATGCGCTGCACCGTGACCTGCAGCCGCTCGCGCTCGGCGGGCTTGAGCACGTAGTCGCACACGCCCTGCTCGAAGGCCTCGACCGCATACTGGTCGTAGGCGGTGATGAACACGATCTCGGGCAGGTGCTCGTCGTCGGCCACGTCCATCTGCGCGATCTGGCGCGCGGCGTCCACGCCGGTCAGCCCGGGCATGCGGATGTCGAGAAAGACCAGCTCGGGCCGGTGCTGGGCGACCAGCTCGACCGCCTCCAGCCCGTTGCGGGCCTCGGCGACGATTTCCAGCGCGGGCCAGACCTCGGCCAGGCGGGCTCGCAACTGCTCGCGCATCAGGCGTTCGTCGTCGGCGATGACAGCGCGCACCGGGGCGGCGGTGGTGGCGGCGTTGGTCTCGGCGGTGGTGCTCATGGGGGTCGTCCGATCAGCGGCGGGCAGCGCGCGGCAGGGGCAGCGCCAGCAGCCGATTCTCGTGCCGCTCGCCCTCGAACTCGAACCAGGTCGGGCCCCGGTCGGCATAGCCCTCGCGGGCGTAGAAGTGCAGTGCACGGCGGTTGTGCACCCAGGGCGTCAGCCAGACCAGGTCGCAGCCGCGGTCGGCAGCGTCGGCCTCGGCCGCATGCAGCAGGCGCCGCCCCAGCCCGCGGCCAGTGAAGGGCTCCTGCACGTAGAGCCGGTCGACCTCGGCCGGCGCACGGGCGGTCACCAGCGCATGGCCGGTGCCCAGCGTGGTCTGCACGAAGCCCAGCAGGTGGCCGCGCCGCTCGGCCACCAGGATGCTGACGTCGGGGCGGGCCAGCAGCGCTTCGTACGTGGCCGGCGTGTAGGTGCCCAACACCTCGCGGGCGATCTCGGGCCGGATGCCGTCGGTGGCATAGGTGTCGAGGAAGACCTGCATCGCCAGCACGCCCAGGCACAGCGCGTCGGCGGGCCCGGCGGGGCGGATCTGGCAGTCGGCCAAGGGGTCGGCGGTGTCGGTCATGGCAGGTCGGACTCCCGGTGGTCACGCGGCACCAGCTGCAGGTAGTCCCCCAGTGCGCCGCCGGCCAGCGGCTTGACCATCACCCGCACCGTGTTCAGCCGCCCGCCAGTGTCCACGCCGTGGCGCACACGCGCCTCGCTGAAGCCCTGGCGCTGCCAGAAGCGTTCGGCGCGGCTGTTGCCCGCCACCACGCCCAGGCGCAGCCACTGCGCGCCGGCCGCGCGGGCCCAGTCCTCCAGCGCCGCCATCACCGCGCCGGCCAGGCCCGTGCCTTGGTGTGCGACGTCGATCAGCAGCAGGCCGATGTGCCAGACCCCCGGCGCGCCCAGGTCGGCCACCAGCACCAGCACGCCGAGCAGGGCGCCCTGCGGCGACCACAGGCCGGCGATCCAGTGCTGACGCCAGGCCAGGTGCGCCGGCGGGCGCTCGTCGAACTCGGCCTGCGCAGCGTCGGGCGGCGCCGGGCGGCCGTTGACGACCAGGAACGAGGCCGGGTTCGCGTCGAACAGCACCTGCAGCTGCGGCAGCTCGTCCCGCGCCAGCGGCCGCGCGCTGAAGCCGGGCCCGCCGAACAGCGCCGTCACGCCGCCTCCAGCGGCTTGTAGGGCACGGCGATGGTCGCGCGGGTGCCGCCGCCGGGGTTCTCGGCGATGACCAGGCTGGCCTTGTTGCCGTACAGCAGCTGCAGCCGCTCGCGGATGTTGGCCAGGCCCACGCCGGTGCCGGCGGTCGCCGCCCGGCCAAAGCCCAGGCCGGTGTCGGCCACGGTCACGCTGAGCTTGCCGTGCACCACCTCGGCCTTCACGCCGAGCCGGCCGCCCTCGGGCTTGGGCTCCAGGCCATGCTTGATCGCGTTCTCGACCAGGGTCTGCACCATCATGGTCGGGAACTCGGCCGACAGCAGGCCGTCCGGCACGTCGATCTCGGTGGCCAGGCGTTCCTCCATGCGCACCTTCAGGATCTCCAGGTAGGGCCGGATCACCGCCAGCTCGCGGCCCAGGTCGCGCGGGCCGCCGCCGCCGTTGCCGCCGGCCTCGCGCATCGTCGGCATGCTGGCGCGCAGCAGGGCGATCAGGTTCTTCTGCATCTGGCTGGCGCGCTTGGGGTCGACCTCGATCAGGTGGTCGATGCTGGCCAGGGTGTTGAACAGGAAGTGCGGCTCGATCTGCGCCTGCATCGCCGCCATGCGCGCCTCGACCACCTGGCGCTTCAGCGACTCGGCCTCGGCCGTCTCCACCGCCTGCGCGGCGGTGGCCTCGGCCTGGATCTGCTTGCGGTAGGTGATCTTGATGATCAGCGAGGCGACGATCCAGAGAAAGGCCAGCTGCGGCAGGCTCTCGCCGAACTGCACCTCCTCGCGCATCACCTGGCGGCGGGCTTCCTGCACGGCACGGCGGGCTTCGCGCCCGGCCTCGCGCGCCTGCTGCCGGGCTTCGCGCTTGGCGGTCTCGGCCTCCTGGTGCGCCTCCTGAACGGCTTCCTCGACCACCTTGCGCGCCTCTTCGACGGCGTCGCGCACCGCCTGCGAGGTGCCGGGCGGCAGCTTGATGTCGATCACCGGCCGCTCGTCCTCCGCCGTGGCCGACGCCGCCGAGGCCGGCGCCGACGGCTGCGAGGCCGCCGCCTTGGGCGTGATGCGCACGCCGCGCTGGTCGATGTGGATGTCCACGCCGCCGTCGGCCTCGGGTTTCTTCGGCGTGGTGGTCGGCGCGGCCGGTGGCTTGGGCGGGGCCGGCGGCTCCATCGGCAGCTCGGTCAGTTCCGGCAGGTGGACGACGCGGGTGTAGCTCCAGCTGAACGGCGGAATGTTCTGCAGCACGCCCGACAGGATCAGCAGCAGCACCGACAGCAGCACGAAGCGCTTCCAGCTGATGCCCACCAGCCAGGTGGCGTAGGCGTGGAAGGCGCGCACGCTGGCGGCCTTGAAGCGCTGCCAGCCGGTGGCGGGCGCCGGGGTGGCGGCGGGCGTCATGGCTGGCGGGGGAGGGTGGTGTGGGGCATGGCGGCCACTGTAGGCGCGCCGCCTGCACCACGTGCGGCCTTGCGACGCGCCGCGCCGGCCTGCCGACAGGCTGCAGGCGGCAGCGACGGACGGGGGCCGTCCGCCGCGCGGCCGGGCTTCAACGGCCGCTTCCCATGCCGCTTCAGTTGCCGTACAGGTAGTTCGGCAGCCACAGCGTCAGGCCGGGCCACAGGTACATCAGCACCATGCACAGCACCACGATGGCCATGTACGGCATCATCCCCGCGAAGATCTGGTTCAGCGTCACATGCGGTGGCGACACGCCCTTCAGGTAGAACGCCGACATCGCCACCGGCGGGCTGAGGAAGGCGGCCTGCAGGTTGACGAAGACCAGGGTGCCGAACAGCAGCGGGTCGATCTGGAAGTGCGCCAGCAGCGGGATGAAGATGGGCACGAAGATCACGATGATCTCGGTCCACTCCAGCGGCCAGCCGAGGATGAAGATGATGGCCTGGGCCAGCAGCAGGAACTGCAGCGGCGTCAGGTTCATGCCCATCACCCATTCCTCGATCACGCGCTGGCCGCCCAGCAGGGCGAACACCGCCGAGAACAGCGCCGAGCCGACGAACAGCCAGCACACCATGGCGGTGGTCTTGGCGGTGAGGAACACCGCCTCCTTGGTGCGCTTGAGGTTCAGCGTGCCGGCCTGCCAGGCCATCAGGAAGGCGCCGGCCGCGCCCACCGCCGCCGATTCGGTGGCGGTGGTGATGCCGAACAGGATCACGCCCAGCACCACCAGGGTCAGCACGGCCAGCGGCATGACGGAGGAGACCAGCAGGCGCTGGATCTCGAACTGCTCGGCGTCCATCTTCCAGAAGTAGCGGGCCAGCAGCAGGCCGACGGCGGCCACCGTGGTCCAGAAGCCGGTGTAGAAGGCCGCCGGCACGGCAGTGGCATGCGGCGCGTCCACCGGCTCGCCCAGGGCCTGCAGCGGGGCGTCGGCGCCGGGCCTGGTGGCGGGGGCGGCACCGGGGGGCTCCTGCAGACCGCCGCTGGAGGCGCCCGGGGGCTCTTGAACGCCACCGGCGCCTGGGGGCTCCTTGACGCCTTCGGCACCCGGCGGCTCGGACACGCCACCCGCGCCGGGCGGTTTGGCCAGGCCACCGCTGTTGGCCGCACCGGCGGCCGGCGCGGCCTGCACCGCGGGTGCCGGTGCCGGGTTGCTGTCCTGCTGCGAGTAGATCGTCACGTACCACCAGGCCGCGCCCAGGGTGGCGGCGGCCAGCAGCAGCGGCGTCAGCGCGGTCAGCAGGTTGCCCAGCAGGGTGAGGCGCCCGCCGCCGCCGCGCACGTCGGCGATCTGCGCGGCCTGCGCCCGGCCGGGCGACAGCAGGGCGCGCAGCAGCGTGGGCAGCATGCGCGGGCCGTAGCTGCTGGTCAGGTGCGCCACCCAGGGCGTGATCGGCGCGCGCTGCTGCTCGGGCGGCAGCTTGGGCGCCACCTTGGGCTGGATCAGCGCCCAGCCGATGACGTACAGCAGGTACAGGAAGGCGAGGAAGAAGCCGGGGAACATCGCCGCCGCATACAGCTTGACCACCGACTGCCCGGCCACGGCCGCGTAGACGATGATCATCACCGACGGCGGGATCAGGATGCCCAGCGTGCCGCCGGCGGTGATCACGCCCGCGGCCAGGCGCGTGTCGTAGCCGGCGTTGAGCATGGGCCGCATCGCGATCACGCCCATCAGCACCACCACCGCGCCCACCAGGCCGCTGGCGATGCCCCAGAAGGTGCAGATCACCAGCGTGGCCACCGCCAGCGAGCCCGGCAAGCGGCGGAAGGCCAGCTGCACCGCGTAGAACATGCGGTCGACCAGGGCGCCGCGCTCCATCACGTAGCCCATCAGCACGAACAGCGGGATCGACAGCAGCGTCTCGTTGGTCATCGCGCCGAAGGCGCGCTGCACCATCAGGTCGAAGATCTTGTTGTCGAACCAGGGTTGCGTCGGGTCGAAGAAGGCGATGAAGCCGAAGAACATGCCCAGGCCCATCAGCGTGAACGCGGTGGGAAAGCCGAGCAGGATGACGACGACGATCAGGCCCAGCATCAGCAGGCCGAGTGCGGGGTTGCTCACTTGGCGGCCTCCGTGCTGCGCTGGCGCGCCATGTCGTCGATGGCCTGCGCCTTGGCGATGGCCTCGTCGCGCGCGGCCTGGTCGACGTGGGTGCTGGCGGCCAGCTGCTCCTCGACCACGTCCATTTCCTCGGCGTCCTTCAGCCGCGGTGTCCATTCACCGGTGCGCAGGCACACCACGCAGCGCAGCATCTCCGACAGCCCCTGCAGCAACACGATGGCGCCGGCCAGCGGGATGATGAACTTGAACGGGTAGACCGGCAGCGGCGTCGCGTTGAAGGTCTGCTCGCGCATGGCCAGCGAGTCGTGGAAGTAGTCCCAGCCGGCCCAGGTCAGCGCGCCGATGCCGGGCAGGAAGAACAGGCCGTACAGCACCAGGTCCAGCGTGGCCTGGGTGCGCGGCTTCATGCTGCCGTAGAGGAAGTCGCCGCGCACATGGCCGTCATGCGCCAGGGTGTAGGCGCCGCACATCATGAACAGCGTGCCGTAGAGCATGTTGTTCACGTCGTAGATGAAGGCGGTGGGCGCATTCAGCACATAGCGCTTGAACACCTCGGCGCAGACCACCAGCATCAGCACCACGATCAGCCAGGCAAAGGCCTTGCCGACCCAGGTGCTGATGCGGTCCGCGGTGTGGAGCAGGGTTTGGACGGGCATCGGCGGCGGGCTCGTGAACACAAGAAAACGGCCCGCCGGCTTCAGCGCCAGCGGGCCGTGCGGCGTGGCCGGGGCGGTCAGCCCTTCTTGCCGAAGTAGTGGTTGTAGGCCATCTTGAAGTCGACCATGTAGTCGTTCTGCCACTGGCCGGCGCGCTGGGCGAAGGCCTTCTGCGAATCGAGCACCTTCTTGAAGACGGCGTTCTCGGCGCCCTTCTTGTCGATGGTCTTGTCCCAGGCTGCCAGCTGGGCGCGCAGCACCGCGTCGGGCGTCTTGTAGAACTTCACGCCGGCCTTCTTCAGCTCGATGTAGTCCTGGCTGTTGCGCTCCACCGCCTTCCAGCTCATGTCGGCGCTGGCGGCCTGCACCGCGTAGTCGATGATCGAGCGCAGCTCCTGCGGCAGGGCCTTGTACTTGGCGCCGTTGAACAGGATCTCGAACTGCTCGCCGCTCTGGTGGAAGCTCTGCAGCATGCAGTTCTTCACCACGTCGGGAAAGCCCAGCACGCGGTCGGAGCTGGCGTTGTTGAACTCGGCCGCGTCGATCAGGCCGCGGTCCAGCGCCGGCACGATCTCGCCGCCGGGCAGCGGGTTGACCGAGGCGCCCATCTCGGTGAACACGTCCACCGCCAGGCCCACGGTGCGGTACTTCAGGCCCTTGAGGTCGTCGGCCTTGGCGATGGGCTTCTTGAACCAGCCCAGCGGCTGGGTGGGCATGGGGCCGTACAGGTACGAGACCACGTCCATGTTGATGGCCTTGTAGATCTCCTCCAGCAGGGCCTTGCCACCGCCGTAGTTGTGCCAGGCCAGCACCATGTTCGGGTCCATGCCATAGGCCGGGCCCGAGCCCCACAGCGCCAGCGCGGTGTTCTTGCCGTAGTGGTAGGCCACCACGCCGTGGCCGCCGTCCAGCGTGCCCTTGTTCACCGCGTCCAGCAACTGGAAGGCCGGCACCACCGAGCCCGAAGGCAGCACCTCGATCTTCAGCCGGCCGCCGGCCATGTCGTTGACCTTCTTGGCGAAGTCGTTGGCGTACTCGTGGAAGATGTCCTTGGCCGGCCAGGTGCTCTGGAAGCGCAGGCTCACCGTCTGCGCCTTCGAGATCATCGGCGCCGCCAGGCCACCGGCGGCCACGGCGCCGACGGCGGCCTTCTGCAGGAACGAGCGGCGCGGTGCGCCGGGGGTCTTGGTCTGGGCCATGGGACGTCTCCGATCAGGTGTGGGGATTGACACGGCGTGCGCACAAAGCGCCGCGGGTAACCGCGAGTGTTCAATCCACCCGGCCTTCGGGCAGTCGGTGGTTGCCAGCGGTCCGCCATGACAGCCTGACGCGCCAGTGATCGCCCAGCAAAACGCCCCGCGGGCCTGGACGGCCGGCGGGGCGTGTTGGCCACAGCGCCGCGCAGCCGGTCGGCTGCGCGGCGCAGGGCGGGTGATCAGGGCTGCTTGATGCCTTCGGCCTGGATCACCAGCTTCACGCTGTCGCTGAAGCCGAAGTTCAGGCCCCAGGGCATGCCGTACTGGCTGCGCACGATGGTGGTCTCGAAGTCGCCACCGCAGACTTCCACCTTCAGCATCGGGTTCTGGTAGCAGCCGAAGTTGTTCGCCTTCAGCGTCACCGGGTTGGTCTTGCCCAGCAGGGTCAGGGTGCCGGTGACTTCGCTGACCTTGTCGCCGTTGAAGCTGAACTTGTCGGCCACGAACTTGGCGGTCGGGAATTCGGCGCTGTTGAAGAAGTCCTTGCTCTGCAGGTGCTTGTCGAAGGCCGCGGTGCCGGTGCTGATCGAGCCGGTCTCGATCGTCAGGTCGACCTTGCCGCTCTTGCCGGCCTTGTCCAGCGTCACCGTGCCCGTCTTCTTGTCGAAGCGGCCGCGGTTGGTCGTCACGCCGAAGTGCGGCACCTCGAAGGTGACGAAGGTGTGCGTCGGGTCCAGCGCATAGGTGGCGCTCTGGGCCTGGGCGGCCAGGGTGGTGGCGGCCAGGGCGGCGGCGATCAGGGTGGTGCGGAACATGGGGGGAACTCCTGCAGGGTCGTTGGAAAGAGAAACGGGATGCGCGTGTCAGCGCCGCGCCATGCCGGTGGTTGTCAAAGCGGCGCCATGCCGGTCAGCGCCAGCTTGAACTTCACGGTCACGTCGTTGGCCACCATCGAGGTGTCGGTCCACTCGCCTTCGCCGATCTTGAAATCCAGCCGCTTGATGGCGAAGCTGCCGGTGGCGGTGCTGGTGCCGCCAGCCTGGGTGACGGTGACGGGCACGGAGACGGGGTGGGCGTTCCCCTTGATCGTCAGCGTGCCGGCGACCTCGAACTTGCCGCCGCCCAGCGGCTTGATGGCGCTGCTGGCGAAGCTGGCCGTGGGGAACTTGGCGACGTTGAACCACGGCGCCTTGGGCACCTCGGCGTCGGTCTCGGGGCTGCCGAAGCTGGCGCTGCCGGTCTGGATGGTGAAGCCCACCTTGCCGGCCGCTGCGTTCTTCGGGTCGAAGGCGATCTGCGCCGTCCACTGCTTGAAGCGGCCTTCGACCGGCACGCCCATCTGGCGGCTGACGAAGCTGATCTCGCTCTGTGCAGGCACGACCTGCTGGGCGAGCGCGGGGCCGGCCAGCAGAGCGGCGGCGAGGGTGGCGAACAGGGGTTTCATCGACAGTCTCGAAGAGGAATCGGGGATCAGTCGCGGGCCGGCCGCATGCGGTCGATCAGGCCGTCGCGGTCGATGAGCTGGTGCTTGATGGCGCCGGCCACGTGCAGCAGCACCAGGGCGGCCATCAGCATGGCGGTGCGCTCGTGCCAGGGCTTGATGGCCTCGGCCAGGGCCTTGTCCACCGGCACGAAGTCGGGCAACGGCAGCACGCCGAACCAGACGATCGGAAAGCCCGCCGCCGAGCTGTAGGCCCAGCCCACCAGCGGCACGATGAAGAACAGCGCGTACAGCAGGTGGTGCGTGGCATGCGCCGCCGTGGCCTGCCAGCCTGGCATGGGCAGGTCGGCCGGCGGCTTGTGCGTCAGCCGCCAGGCCAGGCGCAGGAAGGACAGCGCCAGGATCGTGACGCCGGCCCACTTGTGCCAGCTGTAGTACTTCAGCCGGGCGGGCGAGAACGGCAGCTCGTGCATGTAGACGCCCAGCGCGAAGGTGCCGGCGATCAGCAGGGCCAGCAGCCAGTGCAGCACGATGGCGGTGCCGGTATAGCGCGAAGGCGAATCAGGTGGCGACATGCCCGGCAGTCTGCCGGGCCGCCCCGCCACCGCCATTCAGCGGCTTTGACCCGGCATTTCAGAGGAACTGAACGCCGGAGTCCCGCCGACCCCTGGTTCTTTCAAGGATCGAGCGACGCCCGCCCCAGCCAAAGCGGCGCCGCACGCGCCGCCAGCAGCTCCGCCTCGGCTGCGGGCAGCAGGCCGTGGCGCAGGGCGAAGTCCAGCGTCGCCAGCGTGGCGTCCACCGTCATGGCACCGTCGGCCGCACAGGCCAGGGCCTGGTCCACCGGCATCAGCGTGATGGCCTGCACCTCGCCGTCCTGGTTGCGCGGCTGCAGGCCGGCGGGCAAGGCCAGGTCGTAGACGCTGAGCTGCTCGCGCTGCAGGCCCTCGGCCACGTCGCGCAGCAGGGCGATGCGCCGGCCCGGGCGCAGGCCGGCCATCTGCGCGGGCGTCAGGCCGGCTTCCTCCCAGCCTTCGCGCCGCACGCAGGCGGCGGGGCTCTGGCCCAGCGGCACGCCGCCGCCGATCAGGTTGTCCAACTGGCCGGGGTCGGTGGGCTTGGTGTCCGACCGGCGGGCGATCCACAGCTGCATGGGCCGGCCATCGGCGCCGGCCACGTAGCCGTTGCAGTGCGCGCCGAAGGTCAGGCTGCCCCAGAAGCGCGCCGCGGCGCGCTCGATGGCGGCCAGCGGCCTGCCATCGTCCAGCGCCGGCAGGGCGTAGGTCTCGCTGCGCCAGCCGCGCACCAGGCCGTCGGCATGCAGCTGCGTGTTGATGGCGGCGAGCTGGCGGCTGCGCATGTCGGCGCTGCAGCGCAGGGTGACCGCTTGGTCATCGACCTGCAGCACGCCGGGCCAGCGCCGCAGCGCGGCCACATGCGCCCGGGCGACCGAGCCCGCGTGCCGCAGCAGGCCGCCGTCAGCCACCAGCAGGGGCAGGCGCGCCGACGCATCGTGACGGTGCGCAGCCTCGAGGGCCGACCAGGCGCGCGCGGTCACCGGCTCATTCCCAGGCCTGCTCCAGCAGCGCCTGCAGCTCGGCGGCGCTGCTGATCTTGCGCGGATTGGTGTGCACCCAGGGGTTGGCCATGCCCTTGGTGGCGATGATCGGCAGGCGGTCGCGGGCCAGCCCCAACTGCGACAGCCGCGTCGGCAGGCCCAGCGCGGCGATCAGGTCCTCCACCTGGTCGGCCGCCGGGCGCGTCGCATCGCCCAGCGCGGCGGCGATCTCGGCCATCTGCGGCGCGCAGACCTGGGCGTTGTGGCGCATCACCGTGGGCAGCAGCACGCAGCTGGTGATGCCGTGCGGCACGCCGGCATCCGCCCCCAGCGCATGGCCCAGGCCGTGGCTGGCACCGTACTCGGTGCGGCGGATGCTGGTGGCCGCCAGCCAGGCGCCCATCTGGCCATCGAGCCGGGCGGCCAGGTCGTCTGGCGCCGTGGCGTAGCGCTTGAGCGATCGCCCCAGCAGCGCCAGCGCGCGCACGCTGGTGGCGTCGATCAGCGGTTGTGCGTTGATGCTGCACAGCGCCTCCACCGCATGGTCGACCGCCCGCACGCCGGTCGACAACCACAGTCGGTCGGGCGTGTGCACGGTGATGCGCGGGTCGAGGATCACCGCCGCCGGGCCGATGAAGGCGCCGCTGTAGCCCTGCTTGGTGCCGTGGCGGGTGTCGGTGCTGCCGCCCAGGTCGCTGAACTCGGCGCCCGACAGCGTGGTCGGCACGGCGATCTGCCGGCAGGGCGGCGTGCGCGGCTGTGGCACCACGCGACTGCCGTCGGCCGCCATGCGCTGGTGCCAGGCGCTCAGGCCGTCGACCGTGGTCACGCCCTCGGCCAGCGCCACCAGGGCCACCTTCACCGTGTCGATCACCGTGCCGCCGCCGATGCTGACGATCAGGTCCGCCTGCGCCGTGCGCGCCAGGTCGGCCACCGCCAGCACCGTCTCGCGCGGCGTGTGCTCGACGCACTCGTCGTACAGCCCCACCACCAGCGGCTGGATGCGTGCCAGCGCCGCGGTGACGGCATCGGTCTTGCGGTTCAGCGACTTGCTGGTGACGACGAGGATGCGCCGCGCGCCGCGCTGGGCCGCCTCGGTGTGCAGCGCGTCGGCGGCCGGCGTGCCGAAGTGCACAGTGTCGAGTGCCAGGTAGTTGAAGACACCGGTGGGCAGCGTGGCGGTCATGGTCGGGCGGTGGGGGTGGCAACAGCCCGGGATTGGCGCACACGGCCGCCGGCGGCGGCATCGGGGTTGGTGCGGAGCGCGCCGCCGCTCCGGTGTCTCTGCGCTTCAGTCCTTCGCCGCGCGCCCCAGGCGCTCGCCCACGCCGTGGCGCACCTCGCCGATCACGTCGAGCAGGTCGTCGACCAGGCGCGCCTGCTGCTTGAGCCGGTAGTCCAGCTCGGCCGCGCCGTCGCCCACCCACTGCTCCATGCGCGAGGCCAGGGTGTCGTGCGGCAGCTTCAGGAAGGCCTCGCTCTCGCTGCCGTCGCGCTGCACCACGGCGCCGGCGCGGCGGGCGATGTGCAGCATCGTCGTGTTCTCGCTCAGCGCGTGGATGAACATCGTGTCCAGGCCGCGGTTGCGGGCGTGCAGCATGGCGTGCTCGAACAGCCGCGCGCCATAGCCGCGCCCGCGCACCGTGGGCAGCACCGAGCCGCCGAACTCGGCCGCCTTCGGGCCTTCGGGCTGGTCGGGCCGCGGATAGGCCAGGTGCGCCAGCGCGATCAGCACCAGCTTGCGGTTGAACACACCGAAGACCTCGTCGCGGTCGAAGTCCAGGCCGTCGACGTAGCGCCGGATCTGCAGGTCGCCCGCCGCGTAGCCGAAGCGCAGGTAGCGGTCGCGCTCGGGCAGGGCCAGCAGGTGGTCGGCGATGCGCTCGCGGTGGCGCGGCGCCAGCGAGCGGATGGGAATCCAGGGCACCTCACGGCGCGCC
>CALMIF010000504.1 GCA_937864045.1 uncultured Aquabacterium sp.
GCGGCGGGCCCAACCGCATCGGCCAGGGCATCGAGTTCGACTACTGCTGCGTGCATGCCGCGCTGGCGATGCGCGACGACGGCTACGAGACCATCATGGTCAACTGCAACCCGGAGACGGTGTCCACTGATTACGACACCAGCGACCGGCTGTACTTCGAGCCGGTGACGCTGGAAGACGTGCTGGAGATCGTCGCCAAGGAGCAGCCGGCCGGCGTGATCGTGCAGTACGGCGGCCAGACGCCGCTGAAGCTGGCGCTGGACCTGGAAGCCAATGGCGTGCCGATCATCGGCACCAGCCCCGACAGCATTGACATCGCCGAAGACCGCGAGCGCTTCCAGCAACTGCTGCACACGCTGGGCCTGAAGCAGCCGCCCAACCGCACGGCGCGCACCGAGGAATCGGCGCTGGAGCTGGCGCAGGAGATCGGCTACCCGCTGGTGGTGCGCCCCAGCTACGTGCTGGGCGGCCGGGCGATGGAGATCGTGCACGGCGACAAGGACCTGCAGCGCTACATGCGCGAGGCGGTGCGCGTCAGCGAGAAGAGCCCGGTGCTGCTGGACCGCTTCCTCGACGACGCGATCGAGGTCGACGTCGACTGCATCAGCGACGGCACGGCGGTGATGATCGGCGGCATCATGGAGCACATCGAGCAGGCGGGGGTGCACTCCGGCGACTCGGCCTGCTCGCTGCCGCCCTACACGCTGCCGAAGAAGCTGCAGGATGAACTGCGCCGCCAGACCACGCAGATGGCGCTGGCGCTGAAGGTGGTCGGCCTGATGAACGTGCAGTTCGCCATCCAGGGCCGCGTGGCCGGTGACGGCGAGGACGCCACGGTCTACGTGCTGGAAGTGAACCCGCGCGCCTCGCGCACCGTGCCCTACGTCAGCAAGGCCACCGGCCAGCAACTGGCCAAGATCGCCGCGCGCTGCATGGCTGGCCAGAAGCTGGCCGACCAGACCAGCCGCGACGGCAAGCCGCCGCGCGAGGTGATTCCGCCGTACTTCAGCGTCAAGGAAGCGGTGTTCCCGTTCAACAAGTTCCCGGGTGTCGACCCCATCCTCGGACCCGAGATGCGCTCGACCGGCGAGGTGATGGGCGCGGGCCGCAGCTTCGGCGAGGCCATGCTCAAGAGCCAGCTCGGCGCCGGTTCGCGCCTGCCGGCCAAGGGTAATGTCTTCGTCACGGTGAAGAACGGCGACAAGGACCGCGCCGTGGCCGTGGCCCGCGACCTGGTGGCGCTGGGCTTCGGCGTGGTGGCGACCAAGGGCACGGCAGCGGCGATTGCTGCGGCCGGCGTGCCGGTGAAGGTGGTCAACAAGGTCAAGGACGGCCGGCCCAACATCGTCGACATGGTCAAGGCCGGCGAGATCCAGCTGGTGTTCTCCACGGTGGACGAGACGCGCACGGCGATCGCCGATTCGCGCCACATCCGCACCGCGGCGCTGGCGAACCGCGTCACCTACTACACCACGATGGCCGGCTGCGAGGCCGCCACCGAGGCACTGAAGCACCAGCAGGGGTTGAGCGTGCTGAGCCTGCAGGAACTGCACGCCGAGTTGCTCTAAACTCGCGCCCTTCGTTCCGCCGCCCTCGCGCCCGGCTTGCTGCCGGCGTCCAGCGCGGCGGATTTGTTTTGTCCGTCAGCGTTCCCAGGAGGCCCGCATGGCCACCATTCCCCTCACCAAGCGCGGCGCCGAGAAGCTGAAGGAAGAGCTGCACCGCCTGAAGACCGTCGAGCGCCATGCCGTGATCCAGGCGATCGCCGAGGCACGCGCCCAGGGCGACCTGTCGGAGAACGCCGAGTACGAGGCGGCCAAGGACAAGCAGGGCTTCATCGAGGGCCGCATCCTCGAGATCGAGGGCAAGATGGCCGCGGCCCAGGTCATCGACCCGGCGTCGCTGGACGCGGGCGGCCGCGTGGTCTTCGGCGCCACGGTCGACCTGGAGGAAGAAGCCAGCGGCCAGGAAGTGACCTACCAGATCGTCGGCGACGACGAGGCCGACCTGAAGCAGGGCCTGATCTCGATCAGCTCGCCGATCGCGCGCTCGATGATCGGCAAGGAAGCCGGCGACGTGGCCGAGGTGCAGGCCCCGGGCGGCATCAAGCGCTACGAGATCGTCGAAGTCCGCTACGTCTGACGGTGGTGGCGCCCGCACTCGCCTCGGCGCTTGATCGGCTGCGGCGCCTGCTGCCCGGCGCCTGGGCGGGGCTGCTGCTGTGCATCGCGGCGATTGCCGCGCCGGCCGCGTTTGCGATGCTGGACCGCCCGAATGCCGGCCGCGTGGTCGGCTGGATCTTTCAGCGCGAAGCCTGGACCAGCCTGGTCCTGGCCGTCGTGCTGCTGCTCATCGAGCGCCCGCGGGCGCGATCGGCGGCGCAAGGCGGGCGCGGATCGGTGCTCAGCGCCGACATGCTGTTGTTACTGGCCACGGTGTTCTGCACCGTGGCCGGCCACTTCGCGCTGCTGCCGCTGATGGACGCAGCGCGCACCGGGCAGGGGCCGCTGACTTTCGGCCAGCTGCACTTCATCAGCGTCGGCTTCTTCCTGGCCAAGCTGCTGTGCATCGTGGCGCTGGCCTGGCGCGCCGTGGCGCCAGCCGGCGTGAACCTCAGTCGGCCTGCTTCTTCTTGATGCTGGTCACGCGCTGCTTGACGCGCTTGATCTCGCCGCCGGCGGTGACCCGCTGATTGCCGAAGACGGTGATCTTCTTGATCTGGGCGCGCTGGCTGCCGCTCTTGCTGAACTTCAGGATCTTCACCACCCGCGGACCGGCGCCGCGGTCGTCGCGCACGTCGGCCTTGGGCTTCTCGGGGATCGGCCGCCACAGCACCAGCAGCTTGCCGATGTGCTGCACCGGCGCGGCGTCCAATTGATCGGCCAGGGTGGCGAGGGCGGCCTCGCGGTCGGGGCGCGAATCGGAAAACATCCGCACCTTGATCAGCCCGTGCGACTTCAGCGCCAGGTCGACCTCGCGGGTGACGGCGTCGGTCAGGCCCTGCTCGCCGATCATCACGACCGGGTCCAGGTGGTGGGCTTCGCCGCGCTTGTCCTTGCGTTGGGCGGGCGTGAGGTGAATGGCAGGCATCGGCGCATTATCCCGTGACAATCCGTGGGCCATGAAAATCGATTCCAAGAGCAAGAAGATCAACAAGGCCTGGGTCAACCAGCATGTCAACGACCCGTACGTGAAGCTGGCCCAGCGCGAGGGCTACCGCGCCCGCGCTGCTTACAAGCTCAAGGAGATCGACGAGTCGCTGGGCCTGATCAGGCCGGGCCAGGTGGTGGTCGACCTGGGCTCGGCACCGGGCGCCTGGAGCCAGTACCTGCGGCGCCGCTTCGCGCCGAAGTCGGCCGGTACCGGCGGCGCGGCGGTGGGTGAGTTGCAGGGCACGATCATCGCGCTGGACATCCTGCCGATGGAGCCGATCGAGGGCGTGTTGTTCATCCAGGGCGACTTCCGCGAGCAGGCGGTGGCCGACCAGCTGAGTGCCGCGGTGGGCGGCCGGCCAGTGGACGTGGTGGTGTCGGACATGGCGCCCAACCTGTCGGGCATCGAGTCGGCCGACGCGGCGCGCATCGAGCACCTGATCGAGCTGGGCCTGGACTTCGCCCGCCAGCACCTGAAGCCGGGCGGCGCGATGGTGGCCAAGGTCTTCCACGGCAGCGGCTACGACCAGCTGGTGCAGTTGTTCCGCCAGCAGTTCCGCATCGTCAAGGCGATCAAGCCCAAGGCCTCGCGCGACAAGTCGGCGGAAACCTTTCTGGTCGGCATCGGTCTGAAGCCGACCTGAACCCGGCTTGCGATGGGTCGAATTCGCCCGGAATTCACCCTTTCCAGCGCCCGGCAGGCGCCCATGTCCAGGGGCTTGACTGAACTAGAATCATCCCCACTTGCCTGCGATGCGGGCGCCGAGCGATTGGCATTGCAGTTGCTGCCAACGCGGGGCCCGATGGATTGCAGGAAGATTGGCTGAAGGAGCCGCGGTGAACAATCAATGGTTCTCGAAGGTCGCTGTCTG
>CALMIF010000505.1 GCA_937864045.1 uncultured Aquabacterium sp.
TGAACATCTCGCCGGCCAGGTGGCCGGCGCTGCCGTTGCCGCCCGAGCCGTAGTTCAGCTGGCCGGGGTGGCGCTTCGCATGCGCCACCAGGTCGGCCAGGCTGCTGATCTTCAGCCGCTCTGCCGTCGCCGCGTTCATCACCAGCACGTTGGGCACCATCGCCACGCGGGTGATCGGCGTGAAGTCGCGCACCGGGTCGTAGGGCAGCTTGCTGAACAGCCAGGGGTTGATCGCGTGCGTGGCCACCGCGCCCATCACGATGGTCTGGCCGTCGGGCGCCGCCTTGGCCGCCAGGTCGGCGCCCAGGTTGCCGCCGGCGCCGGGCTTGTTGTCGACGATCACCGGGCCCAGCGTGTCCTTCACCGCGTTCGCCAGCAGGCGGGCGACCACGTCCAGCGGGCCACCGGGCGGGTAGGGCACGATCAGGCGGATCGGGCGGGCGGCAGCCGTCTGCGCGCCGGCCCAGCCGGGCAGCAGGGCAGCGGCGCCGAGCAGGTGACGACGGGTCAGGGCGGGGCGGAAGCGGTCGGTCATCGGGGGTGTCAGGCGTGCTTGTCGGCTTCGGAGGTGAAGGCGTCGGCGAAGAAGTGGTCGGCCGGCAGGCCACAAAGCGCGACCAGGTCGCGCTGCGCGGCATCCACCATGGCCGGCGCGCCGCAGGCATAGACCTGGTGGCCGCTCAGGTCGGGCAGGTCGGCCATCAGCGCCCGGTGCACGAAGCCGCTGCGGCCGCGCCAGGCGTCGTCCGGCTTGGGCTCCGACAGCACTGGCACGTAGCGCAACTGCGGCCAGGCGGCGGCGGTCTCGGTCGCCCAGTCGTGCAGGTACAGGTCGCGCCGGCTGCGGCAGCCCCAGTACAGCGCCACCGGGCGTGGGTCGCCGCTGTCCTGCAACTGCTCGATCAGCGCCTTCACCGGCGCCAGGCCCGTGCCCGAGGCCAGCAGCACGATGGGCCGCGACGATTCACGCAGCAGGAAGCTGCCGAATGGGCCTTCCATGCGCAGGATGTCCTTGTCCTTCATCGCGCCGAACACATGGTCGGTGAAGACGCCGCCGGGCATGTGGCGGATGTGCAGCTCGATGGCCGGCGGGTTGCCCAGGCGCGTCGGCGCATTGGCCATCGAGTAGCTGCGGCGCACGCCGTCCTTCAGGATGAACTCGATGTACTGCCCGGCGTGGTACTGGAAGCGCTGGTTCGCCGGCAGCTGCAGGCGCAGCAGGGCGACGTCGGGGGCCGCTCGCTCCATCGCCAGCACCCGGGTGGGCATCTTCAGCACCGGGAACTCGCCGACACCCGGCACGCTGCGCGCTTCCAGGGTGCAGTCGCCCTGCGGCGTGGCGCAGCAGGTCAGCACCAGGCCGGCGTCCTCTTCGGCGGCCGTCAGCGCCTTGAGCTGGTGCGCACCGTGCAGCACGCGCCCGGCCAGCAGCCGGCTCTTGCAGGAGCCGCAGGCGCCGTCCTTGCAGCCGTAGGGCAGGCCCACGCCTTGGCGGATGGCGGCGGCGAGGATGGTCTCGTCGCTGTGGACGTCGAAGGCCAGGCCCGAGGGCTGGAGGGTGATGCGCTGGTTCATGCCGGGCGAATGCGGGGTGTGGCAGCCGACCATGGTGACCGGCTCGTAAACTGGTTGGGCATTGTGCCCGCCGCCCAGATGACCCAATTCAGCCACCACCACCGCCCCAGCCTGCTGGTGGTGGGCTGCGGCGATGTCGGCCTGCGGGTGCTGAAGCTGCTGCGCGGCCGCTGCCGTCTGCTGGCGCTGACCTCGACCCCGGCCCGCGCCGCCGAACTGCGCGCTGCCGGCGCGGTGCCGCTGATCGGCAACCTCGACGATCCGGACAGCCTGCAGCGCATCGGCGTACTGGCCGACCGGGTGCTGCACCTGGTGCCACCGCCATCGGCCGGGCGCCGCGACCCGCGCACCGCGCACCTGCTGCAGGCCCTGGCCCGCGGCGGGCGGGTGCGGCGCATCGTCTACGCCAGCACCACCGGCGTCTACGGCGATGCCGGCGGCGCACGCTTCGACGAGACCCGCCCGGTGGCACCGGCCAACGACCGCGCCTGGCGGCGTGTCGACGCCGAGCGGCAGCTGCGCGACTTCGGGCGCGATGCCGGCGTGGCGGTCACGGTCCTGCGCATCCCGGGCATCTATGCCGGCGACCGGCCCGGCGGCCATCCGCGTGACCGGCTGGCGCGCGGCACGCCGGTGCTGCAGGCCGAGGACGACGTCTACACCAACCACATCCACGCCGACGACCTGGCCCGCGCCTGCGTGGCGGCGCTGTGGCGTGGCGGCCGGCAGCGGGTGCTGCACGTCAGCGACGACACCGAGCTGCGCATGGGCGACTACTTCGACCTGGCGGCCGACCTCTGCGGCCTGCCGCGGCCGCCACGCGTGGCGCGGGCCGAGGCGGCCGGCCTGCTGTCGCCCATGCAGCTGAGCTTCATGGCCGAATCGCGCCGGCTGGACAACCGGCGGCTGAAGCGTGAGCTGCGGCTGCGGCTGCGCTGGCCGACAGTGGCCGAGGGCCTGCTGGCCTGACCCTCAGATGCCCTGCGAGCGGCGCAGGGTCTTCATGCGGTCGACGCTGTGCACCGTCAGCGCCTGCTGTGCGTCGCCGCGCTCGATCAGCAGTTGCACCGCGCGCTCGGGCGCGCCGCCGGCCCACAGCGCCTGCCACAGCGCACCCAGGCTCTTCACCTCGGTGCCATCGATGCGCAGGATGCGGTCGCCCGCCTCCAGGCCGGCCACGTCGGCGGGGCTGTCGTCGGTGACGCGCACCACGCGCAGCTGGCCGTCGACCTCGGCGCAGTTCAGCCCCAGCCAGGCGCGCCGGCTGGCCGGGCCGATGCCATCGCGCCGGAGCTCGGCCAGGATGGGCGTCAGCAGGTCCACCGGCACGAACATGTTGCCGCTGCGGCGGGTGCCGCCACCGGCCGCATCGCCCACCGCATCGGCCACCAGCAGCGAGCCGATGCCCACCAGCTCGCCGGCCGCGTTGAACAGGCCGGCGCCGCTGTGGTCGCGCCGCGGCGGCGCGGTGAACAGGGCGCCGTCGATGTGGTATTCCCAGTCGCCCGAGAACGGCCGGCGGGCAACCAGCTGGGCCACGCTGACGGCGCCGTCGTCACCGCCGCTGGCGATCATCAGCGGCGCCCGGTCATCGACGCGGTCAGCCCGCCCCAGCGGCGCCGGTTGCAGGCCCAGCGGCGCCAGGGCCTGCAGCAGGCCGAAGCCGGTGGCCAAGTCGTAGCCAATCACCCGCGCCGGCACCGGCCGGCCGTCGTCGCGGGTGAGCAGCACCTGCTCGGCTTCCAGCACCAGGTAGCCGATGGTCAGCACCAGGCCGTCGGCGTCGATCAGCACGCCCGAGCCGCTGCGGTCACGGCCCAGGGTGCGGGCCGAGCGGGCGTCCTCCACCGCCATCACCTGCACGCCCAGCACGGCCTGCTGCGCACGCTCCAGCGCGCGGGCCTGCACGGCCATGGTGTTGCCATCCTCGGCCCGGGCTGTCGGCCAGGCCAGCAGGCCCCAGGCGAGCCACGCGCAGGCGCCTCGCCGGGCGGGGTTCAGGGAATGCGTCGGTTGCGGGCGGTGGCGCATCGTGGTGCTCCCGGTTCGGTCGGCCAGCGGATGACCGGGAGCATGGACCGATCCGGCCCACCTGTGCAAATCCGGGGTGATGCGCCGGTTCGACCGGCGCTGCCGTTCAGCGCCGGCGGCCGGGGCCGCCGAAGGGCAGCCGGCCGCGCCAGAAGCTCAGCATCAGCCAGGCGCCCAGCATGCCGCCCAGGTGGGCGAAGTGGGCGACACCGCTGGCGCCCTGCAGGCCGAACAGCAACTCCAGCCCGCCGAAGACCATCACGAAGGTGCGCGCCTTCATCGGGATGGGCGGGAACAGCGGCATGATGATCCGGTTCGGGAACAGCATGCCGAAGGACAGCAGCAGGCCGTACAGCCCGCCCGAGGCGCCCACCGTGGGGGCGCCCGAGCCGCTGACCAGGTTGAACAGCAGCTGCACCACGGCCGCGGCGATCACGCTGGCGGCCAGCAGCTGCAGGTAGCGCTTCTGGCCCCACAGGCGCTCCAGCTCGCTGCCGAACATCCACAGGCCCAGCATGTTGAAGAACAGGTGCATCACGTCCCCGTGCAGGAAGCCGTAGCTCAGCACCTGCCAGGGCCAGAAGCGCCCGCTGCCCAGTGGCCACAGGGCGAACAGCACATCCACCGACAGCAGCGACTGCAGCACGAACACGGCCGTGCAGATCAGCATCAGCGCCTTGGTGACCGGAGGCAGTGGCGGCATGGCGGACCGTGGGGTGGGGGGAAGGGAGGGGGAGTGGTGCCCGCGGCCAGACTCGAACTGGCACGCCTTGCGGCGGCGGATTTTGAATCCGCTACGTCTACCGATTTCGTCACGCGGGCAGCGTGTGGCGCAGGGGCCGGGGAAGGGCGCGGATTATGTCACGCGGGTTCTGCGCCCCCTGGCGGTGGCTGACACAATGCCCGCCGGAGGTGACCCTTTTGAGCAGCAACCGCTATCCCACCATCGAAGACGTGATCGGCCAGACGCCGGTCGTGCAACTGCAGCGCCTGCCCGGCGCCACCGCACTGGCCCGCGGCAACGTGGTGCTGGGCAAGCTGGAGGGCAACAACCCGGCGGGCTCGGTGAAGGACCGCCCGGCGATGGCGATGATCCGCCGGGCCGAGGAGCGCGGCGAGATCCGGCCTGGTGACACGCTGATCGAGGCCACCTCGGGCAACACCGGCATCGCGCTGGCCATGGCCGCGGCGATCCGGGGTTATCACATGGTGCTGATCATGCCCGAGGACCTGTCCATCGAGCGGGCGCAGACGATGAAGGCCTATGGCGCCGAGCTGATCCTGACGCCGCGCTCCGGCGGCATGGAGTACGCCCGCGACCTGGCTGAGCAGATGCAGAAGGACGGCAAGGGCCGGGTGCTGGACCAGTTCGCCAACGGCGACAACCCGCAGGTGCACTTCGAGACCACCGGCCCCGAGCTGTGGCAGCAGACCGGCGGGCGCATCACCCACTTCGTCAGCGCCATGGGCACGACCGGCACCATCACTGGCGTCGGCCGCTACCTCAAGCAGCGCAACCCGGCGGTGCGCATCATCGGCGCGCAGCCGTCCGAGGGCTCGCGCATCCCGGGCATCCGCAAGTGGCCCGAGGCCTACCTGCCGAAGATCTACGACCCGGCCCAGGTCGACGAGCTGGTGCTGGTCAGCCAGGCCGACGCCGAGGACATGGCACGCCGGCTGGCACGCCAGGAAGGCTTGTTCGCCGGCATCTCGGCTGCGGGCGCCGCTTGGGTGGCGTTGCAGCTGGCGCAGCAGGTGGAGAACGCGACCATCGTCTTCGTGGTCTGCGATCGCGGCGAGCGCTACCTGTCGACCGGCGTCTTCCCGGCCTGACCCCGAACACCACGACAACCAAGCGACGGAGACACACCCATGCCCGCGGAATTCCGCTTCTGCCCGATGTGCAGCACCGGCCTGCAGCCGATGGAATCGCTGGAGGACGGCGGCATCAAGACCCGCCTGCGCTGCCCGGCCTGCAACTGGACGCACTGGAACAACCCCACGCCGGTGCTGGCGGCGATCATCGAATGCGCCGACCAGGACGGGCGCGTGCTGCTGGCGCGCAATGCCGCCTGGTCGGGCCGCATGTTCGCGCTGATCACCGGCTTCATGGAGGCCGGCGAGACGCCCGAGGAAGGCATCACCCGCGAGGTGGCCGAAGAAACCAACCTGGAAGTGCTGTCGCTGGACCTGGTCGGCGTCTACGACTTCCAGCGCATGAACCAGGTGATCATCGCCTACCACGCGCTGGCACGCGGCGAGGTGCGGCTGTCGCCCGAACTGGCCGAGTACAAGCTCTATGCACCGGAAGACCTGGTCTGCTGGCCGGCCGGCACCGGCCACGCGCTGGCCGCCTGGCTGCGCCGGCGCGGCATCGAGCCGCGCTACATGGACTTCCCGCGGCGCGGCTGAGCGCCCTCGTCACCGCCAATTGCCATGAACCCGACCCAAGAGATCGACACCCGCGGTCTGAACTGCCCGCTGCCCATCCTGAAGGCCAAGAAGGCCCTGGCCGGGCTGCAGAGCGGCGACACGCTGAAGGTGGTGTCCACCGACCCCGGCTCGGTGCGCGACTTCCAGGCCTTTGCCCGCCAGACCGGCAACGACCTGGTCGAGCAGACCACCGCCGGCAGCGACTTCATCCACGTGCTGCGCCGGCGCTGACAAGTCATGCGCGAACCTGCTGCGCGGGCCGATCTTGCGCCTGCGCTCCTCGCCGTACGGGTGGACGGCTGCGGTGCTCGACGCAACCTCGACCCGCTCGCGACGGTTCTCGCACGCCTTGTCTGCTGCGGCTTGCTGTCGGTTCAGAGTGCCAGCGTCTTCAGGTAGTTGCGGAATCCGTCCTTGAGCTCCGGGTTCTGCAGCGCCAGCTCGACGTTGGCCTGCAGCCAGCCGTCCTTGCTGCCGCAGTCGTAGCGCGTGCCTTCGTAGCGGTAGGCGAAGACCTTCTCGCGGCGCAGCAGCGAGGCGATGCCGTCGGTGAGCTGGATCTCGCCGCCCACGCCGCGCGGCTGGCTGGCGATCTCGTGGAACACGCCCGGCGTCAGGATGTAGCGCCCCGCGACGCCCAGGCGCGACGGCGCATCCTCGGGCGCCGGCTTCTCGACGATGCGCGTCACATCGACCACACGCTCGTTCACCGCGTTGCCGGCGACGATGCCGTAGCGCCGGGTGTGATCGGCCGGCACCTCCTGCACCGCCAGGATCGACGCCCGCCACTCCTTGAACTGCTCGACCATCTGCCGCAGCACCGGCGGCTCGCCCGCCATCAGGTCGTCGGCCAGCAGCACCGCGAAAGGCTCGTTGCCGACCAGGCGCTGGCCGCACAGCACCGCATGGCCCAGCCCCAGGGCCTGGGCCTGGCGCACGTAGATGCATTCCATGTCATGCGGCTTGACACTGCGCACCACGCGCAATAATTCGGCCTTGCCCGCCTGTTCCAGGGCGACCTCGAGCTCGAAGGTCATGTCAAAGTGGTCTTCGATCGGCCTTTTGTGGCGACCTGTCACGAAGATCATCTCGCGCACGCCCGCGGCATAGGCCTCTTCCACCGCATACTGGATGAGCGGCTTGTCCACGACAGGCAGCATTTCCTTTGGCTGGGCCTTGGTCGCAGGCAGGAACCGTGTGCCGAGGCCGGCAACGGGGAAAATCGCTTTCTTCACAACCATGGGGTGGCTCGACATCGTGTGGGTTCGCAATGATTCTGGCATGTGGTCGGCACGGCGCTGCGCAAGGCGGGCGCGGTGATCCTGATCGTCGAGCCGCTGGACCCGGAGGTGATGCAGTGGCTGGTGGCGCGCCATCCGGTGCGCTACGCGCCTGACCTCGCGCGCGACCCACGCGGCCTGCGGCAGGCCCTGCGTTCGGTGCAGGGGCTGATCATTCCGCCCACCGTGGCGCTGGACGCGGAAACCCTCGCCCGCGCGCCGATGCTGCGGGCGGTCGGCCGGCTGTCGGCCGGCGCCGAGAACATCGATTTCGAGGCCTGCGCCCGCGCCGGTGTCGAGGTGGTGCGCCCCAGCGACGCCACCGCCCAGGCCGAGGCCGAGTTCCTGATCGGCGCGGTGCTGCAAATGCTGCGCCGGGTGCCGGTGGTCAATGCCGAGGGGCTGCTGGTGGGCCGTGAACTGGGCAGTTGCACCGTGGGCCTGATCGGCATGGGCCCCACGGCCCAGCCCACGGCCCAGCTGCTGCAGGCCTTCGGCGCCCGGGTGATCGGCTACGACCCGGCCTTGCATGCCAACGACCCGCTGTGGGCGCGCTGGCTGGTCGAGCCGGTGGGCCTGCGCGAGCTGATGGAGCAGAGCGACGCGGTCTGCGTGATGCTGGCCTACTTCAGCCGCTACCACGGCCTGCTGGGCGAGCGTTACCTGGGCTTCTGCAAGGCCAACCAGGTGCTGGTGAGCCTGGCTTCGACCAGCCTGTTCGACGAGGCCGCGCTGGCCGAGGTGCTGGGCTCGGGCCGCATGGCCGCGGCCTGGTTCGACAGCCTGGAGCCCGGCATGCTGGCACCAGGCCGGCTGCTGCACCGCATCGACACGGTGCAGGTGACGCCGCGCGTGGCCAGCACCACGCAGGAGTCACGCGTGCGCGCTGCCTGGGACGTGGCGCGCCGGGTCGACGCCCTGCTGCAGCCCGGCAGCAGCGAATTGCTGCCCACAGGCTGATCGGCGAGGGCCTGCGCCCTCGGTCTTGCGTCAGGCCGCCGGCAGCCGCGCCAGTTGCTCGCGCAGGCGCTGCACGGTCTGGCCGAAGTCCGCCAGGCGCGCCTGCTCCTGCGCCACCACGGCCGCCGGGGCGCGGGCGACGAAGCTCTCATTGCCCAGCTTGGCCTGCGCCTTGGTGATCTCGCCTTCGAGGCGGGTGATCTCCTTGCCCAGGCGGGCACGCTCGGCGGCCACGTCGACCTGCACCTGCAGCGCCAGCCGCAGGCCGGCCTGCAGCGCCACCGGAGCGGCGGCGCTTTCGGCGGCGAACACGGCCTCGTCATCGATGCGTCGCACGCCCGACAGCTTGGCCAGCGCCTGCAGCAGCGGGCCGGCAGTGTCGATGAAGCCCGCGTCGTCGGCACCCTGGCCGATCACCAGCATGGGCACGCGCTCGGCCGGCGACAGGCCCATCTCGCTGCGCAGGCTGCGGCTGGCGGCGACCACCGCCTTCAGGCGCTCCATCCAGGCGTCGGCGGCCGGGTCGATCTTGTCCAGCTGGGCCTGCGGGTAGGCGGCTGTGGCAATGCTGTCCGAGGCCTTGCGGCCGGCCACCGGCGCCACCGTGTCCCACAGCTCGGCGGTGACGAAGGGCGCGATCGGGTGCAGCAGGCGCAGCACCGTCTCCAGCGTGCGGATCAGGGTGCGGCGGGTGGCGCGCTGCTGCGCCGCATCACCCACCTGGATCTGCACCTTGGCGATCTCCAGGTACCAGTCGCAGTAGCTGTCCCAGACGAACTGGTAGATGGCGTTGGCCACGTTGTCCAGCCGGTACTCGGCGAAGGCCTCGGCCACCGCGGCTTCGACGCGCTGCAGCTCGCTGCTGATCCACTTGTCGGCGGCGCTGAACTGCATGTAGCCCGCCGCCTTGCCACCGGGCTCGCAATCGGCCTTGGTGTGCTCCATCAGGCCGCAGTCCTGGCCCTCGCAGTTCATCAGCACGAAGCGGGTGGCGTTCCAGAGCTTGTTGCAGAAGTTGCGGTAGCCCTCGCAGCGCTTGCTGTC
>CALMIF010000506.1 GCA_937864045.1 uncultured Aquabacterium sp.
TTCCAGCGCCGCCTTGCGCGCCAGCGGCGCGAACTGCGGCGCAAACGGCGGCCGCTTGATGTACTGGCCGGCGCCGCGCACCGCGCGCAGGTCGCCATCGGCCCACACCAGGCTGCCGCGGCTCAGCGTGTGCGTGGCGCGGCCCTGCACCGTGCGGCCCTCGAAGATGTTGAAGTCGCCCAGGCTGTGCTGGGTCTTGACCGACAGCGTCTGCGTGGCCTGCGGGTCCCACAGCACGAGGTCGGCATCGGCGCCGGGCGCGATGCAGCCCTTCTTCGGGTAGATGTTGAACAGCTTCGCCGCATTGGCCGACGTGACGGCGACGAACTCGCTGGGCGTCAACTTGCCGCCGTTGACACCCTCGTGCCACAGCACGGCCATGCGTTCCTCGACACCGCCGCAGCCATTCGGGATCAGGCTGAAGTCGGCCTTGCCAGCCGCCTTCTGCTCGGCGCAGAAGGTGCAGTGGTCGGTGGCGGTGGTGTGCAGCTGGCCCGATTGCAGGCCGCGCCACAGCATGTCGCCGTGGCCCTTGGGCCGGAACGGCGGGCTCATCACGTGGCCGGCGGCGAACTCGAAGCTCGGGTTGCGGTAGACGCCGTCGTCCAGCACCAGGTGGCCGGCCAGCACCTCACCGTAGACGCGCTGACCGCGGGCGCGGGCGGCGGCGATCGCCGCGGCGCTCTCTGCGCAGGACACATGCACCACGTAGATCGGCACGTTCAGCACGTCGGCAATCGCGATGGCGCGCTGCGCGGCCTCGGCCTCCACCGCGGGCGGGCGGCTCAGCGGATGACCCTCGGGCCCGAGGATGCCCTTGGCCTTCATCTCGGCCTGCAGCAGGTAGACCAGCTCGCCGTTCTCGGCGTGTACCGTGGGCATGGCACCCAGCTCCAGCGCGCGGCGGAAGCTGTTCACCAGCGTCTCGTCGTCGCACATGATGGCGTTCTTGTAGGCCATGAAGTGCTTGAAGCTGTTCACGCCCTCGTCCCGCACCAGCAGGCCCATGTCGTGGTGCACGCTGCTGCTCCACCAGGTCACGGCCACGTGGAAGCTGTAGTCGCCCGCGGCCTTCTCGGCCCAGCCGCGCCACTTGCGGTAGGCGTCGATCAGCGGCTCCTGCGGGTCGGGGATCACGAAGTCGATGATCGTGGTCGTGCCGCCGGCCATGGCCGCGGCGGTGCCGCTGAAGAAGTCGTCGCGCGTGACCGTGCCCATGAAGGGCAGCTGCATGTGGGTGTGCGGGTCGATGCCGCCGGGCAGCACGTAGCGGCCGCCGGCGTCCAGCGTGGCGCAGCCGGCTGGCGTGGCCAGGTCGCTGCCGACGGCGCTGATGCGGCCGTGTTCGACCAGCACGTCGGCGCGGTGTTCGCGGTCGGCATTGACGACGGTGCCGCCACGGATCAACAAGGGCGTCATGCGGGCTCCTGGGTTCGGGATCGATGGATCGTCGATGGCGTCGGCGGAGCCGTCAAGCGGGCACGGCCTTGCGCATCGGGTTGTTCGGGTGCGTGGCCCAGTCAGCCGGCGTCGCCACCACGGCCTGGCCGGTGCGCGCATCCACCTCGCCCGGCGCCAGTGTGCGCAGCGTGATGCAGTCGGGCACGGGGCAGACGGTGACGCAGAGGTTGCAGCCCACGCATTCGTCCTCCTTGACCTCGAAATGCCGCTTGCCATCGACCACCGCGGTGATGGCCTGGTGCGAGGTGTCCTCGCAGGCGATGTGGCAGCGCCCGCATTGAATGCAGCTGCCCTGGTCGATCTGCGCCTTGCTGATGGCGTTGAGGTTCAGGTACTGCCAGTCGGTGACGGTGGGCAGGGCCTTGCCGCGGAAGTCGTCGAGCGTGGCGAAGCCCTTGTCGTCCATCCAGTTCGCCAGGCCGTCGGCCATGTCCTGCACGATCTTGAAGCCGTAGACCATGGCGGCGGTGCAGACCTGCACATTGCCCGCACCCAGCGCGATGTAGTCCAGCGCGTCGCGCCACGTGCCCACGCCGCCGATGCCGCTGATCGGGATGCCGGCACTGCCCGGCGAGCGGCCGATCTCGGCCACCATGTGCAGTGCGATGGGTTTCACCGCCGGGCCGCAGTAGCCGCCGTGGCTGCCCATGCCGCCGGTGGCCGGGCTCATGGTCAGCGTGTCGGGGTCGACGCCGATGATGGAATTGACGGTGTTGATCAGGCTCACCGCGTCCGCCCCGCCGCGCTTGGCGGCGGCGGCCGGCTGGCGGATGTCGGTGACGTTGGGCGTCAGCTTCACGATCACCGGCAGCCGGCTGTACTGCTTGCACCACCGCGTGACCATCTCGATGTACTCGGGCACCTGGCCCACCGCCGCGCCCATGCCGCGCTCGGACATGCCATGCGGGCAGCCGAAGTTCAGCTCCACGCCGTCGCAGCCGGTGTCCTCGACCATCGGCAGGATCGCCTTCCAGGCCGCCTCGGTGCAGGGCACCATCAGGCTGACCACCAGGGCGCGGTCGGGCCAGGTGCGCTTCACCGCCCGGATCTCGTCGAGGTTGAGCTGCAGCGGCCGGTCGGTGATCAGCTCGATGTTGTTGAAGCCCAGCAAGTGGCGGTCGGGTGTCAGCAGCGCGCCGTAGCGCGGGCCGTTGACGTTGACCACCGGCGGGCCGTCCTCGCCCAGCGTCTTCCAGACCACGCCGCCCCAACCGGCCTCGAAGGCGCGGTGCACGTTGTAGGCCTTGTCGGTGGGCGGCGCGCTGGCCAGCCAGAACGGGTTGGGGCTGGTGATGCCGGCGAAGGTGCTGCGCAGGTCGGCCATGGTCGGTGCTCCGTCGGGATCAGGCAGAGAGTTCGGCGTGGATGGCGGCGGCGGCACGCTTGCCGTCCTCCACCGCTTCCACCGTCAGGTCGCGCCCGCCCAGCCGGCAGTCACCACCGGCGTACAGGCCCGGCACGCCGGTGCGGCCGTCGTCGTCGGCCACCACGCGGCCTTCGCGCAGCGTCAGCCCGCAGTCGTCCAGCAGGCTGGCGTCCAGCTTCTGGCCGATGGCCTTGAGCACCATGTCGGCGGCCAGGGTCTCGTGCAGGCCGGTGGCCTGCAAATGCTGCAGACGGCCGCCGCCGGGCTGGTGCAGCGGCACCATGCGTTCGAAGCGCACGGCGGCAGCATGTCCGTGGGCGCCGCCATGGCCCGGCAGGATGGCCTCCGGCGCCAGCCAGTGGTGGATGGTGATGCCGTGGGTCTGCGCCCAGTCCTGCTCGGCGCGGCTGGCGCCCATGGTCGCCGGGCCGCGGCGGTAGACCATGTGCACGGTCTCGGCGCCCAGCAGCTTGCTCTGCACCGCGGCATCCACCGCCGTCATGCCGCCGCCGATCACCACCACGCGCCGGCCCACCGCCACCGTCGCCGGGTCATCCGCCTGGCGCAGCTCGGCGATGAAGTCCACCGCGTCGCGCACGCCGGCCAGGTCTTCACCCGGCACCCGCAGCGAGGGCGTGTCCGCCAGGCCCACGGCCAGGTAGACGGCGGCATGGGCCTGGCGCAGGCCCTGCAGCTGCTCGGCGGTGGCCAGCCGCCAGCCGGTCAGCACGGTGATGCCGCCGATGCCCAGCAGCCAGTCCAGCTCGCGCTGGGCGAACTGGCCGGCCATCTTGTAGCTGGCCAGGCCGTATTCGTTCAGCCCGCCGCCCTTGGCTTGCGCGTCGTGCAGCACCACGCTGTGGCCGCGCCGCGCCAGGCCGACGGCGCAGGCGATGCCGGCCGGCCCGGCGCCGACCACGGCGACCGACTTGCCGGTGGGCGTGGCGCGCTGGAACAGCTGGCTGATCGGCCGGTCCATCACTGCATCGACCGCATAGCGCTGCAGCCGGCCGATCTCCACCGGCTTGCCGCTTTGCGTGGTGCGCACGCAGACCTGCTCGCACAGCACCTCGGTCGGGCAGACGCGGGCGCAGGTGCCGCCCAGCGGGTTGGCGTCCAGGATCACCCTGGCCGCGCCGCGCAGGTTGTCGTCGGCGATGCGCTGGATGAAGCTGGGCACGTCGATGCCGGTGGGGCAGGCGGTGGCGCAGGGCGCGTCGAAGCAGTACAGGCAGCGCTCGGCCTCGACCAGGGCCTGCGTGCGCGTCAGCCGCGGCGCGGCATCGGCGAAGTGGTGGGCGTACTGCTCGGCGGCCAGGCGGGCCGGTCGCACGTCAGGGGCATGGGAATCGGTGGCGGGAATGGCGGCGGACACGCACGGCTCCTGCGGCACCAGGCGCGGCGGTGGCCTGGGATCACCTGGAATCTGACCAAACGGTCAGGATTTCAGGCCATCGTACGCAACCGGCATGCCAGCCGGCGACCCGTGCAAACCCGTGGCAGTCAGGGACGGCTGCACACCCGCGGTGCGCCGCGCCCCGTGCTGCGTCAGTCCGTCAGATAACGCTGCACCAGACGGGTCCAGTACTCCGCACCCACCGTCAGGATCTGGTCATTGAAGTCGTACTTCGGGTTGTGCAGGGACGCACCCTCGACGCCGTTGCCCAGGCGCAGGAAGCAGCCGGGCTTGTGCAGCAGGTAGTACGCGAAGTCCTCGCTGCCGGTCACGGGCGGGAAGGGCGCGATCACCTGCTGCGGCCCGACCAGTTCCTCGGCCACCTGGCGCGCGAACTCGGTCTCGGCGGCGCTGTTCACGCACACCGGGTAGCCGCGCTTGTAGTCGATGGTCACCGTGCCGCCGTAGCCCTGCACATGGCTGGTCACCAGGTCGGTGATGCGCCGCTGCAGCGTGTCGCGCACCTCGGCGTCGAACGAGCGGATCGACAGCGCCATCGTCGCCTCGTCGGGGATCACGTTGTTGGCATGGCCGGCGTGCAGCGCGCCGATGGTGACCACCGCCGTCTGCCGCGGGTCGATGTTGCGCGCCACCACGCTCTGCAGCGCCACCACCAGGCTGCCGGCGATCAGGATGGGGTCGACCGCCTGGTGCGGCCGCGCCGCATGACCGCCGCGGCCGTGGATGGTGATGTCGGCGCGGTCCGACGCGCTCATGAACGGCCCGCTGGCAAAGCCGAAGTGGCCGGCCGGCACGCCCGGCGTGTTGTGCAGGCCGAAGATCGCGTCACACGGGAAGCGCTCGAACAGCCCGTCGTTGATCATGCACTGCGCACCGCTGGGCGCGCCGTCTTCCTCGGCCGGCTGAAAGACCAGGTGCACCGTGCCGCTGAAGTCCTTCGATTCAGCCAGCGCCCGCGCCGCGCCCAGCAGCATGGTGGTGTGGCCGTCGTGGCCGCAGGCGTGCATCACGCCGGGGTTGCCGCTGGCCCAGGCGGTGCCGGTGGCCTCGCTGATCGGCAGCGCGTCCATGTCGGCGCGCACCGCGATGGCCTTGGTGCCGCTGCCCAGCTTCAGCGTGCCGACCACGCCGTGGCCGCCGACGTTGCGCGTGACCTGCCAGCCCCACTCTTCCAGATGCTCGGCCACCAGGGCGGCGGTGCCGGCCTCCTGGAACGACAGCTCGGGGTGCTGGTGGATGTGGCGGCGGGTGCTGGTCAGAAAGCCGGCCTGGCCGGCCAGGTCGCCGCGCTGGCAGAAGCAGCGCAGGCTGTCGTTGAGTCGGTCGTTCATGGGTGGCGGGCCGGTTGCAGGCCGGCGCGGGTGGCGGTGGTGGAAGCGCGCAGTATCCGGGCGCGGCGCCTGTCCTGCTGCAACAGGACAGACAGGCGGCGTGGCCTGGCGCACGCTGGCGGATGTTGAATCCACCGGAGACCGCGATGTCCATGCCGCAGCGCATCCGTGATGCCGCCCTGCACGCCCAGGCCGCGCTGGCCGACGAAACCACGCCGCTGCTGCGCAACGTCTGGTACGTGGCGGCGCTGTCGGGCGAGGTGAACCGCCAGCCGCTGGCGCGCCGCCTGCTGGACGTGCCGGTGCTGCTCTACCGCACCGAGGCCGGCCGCGCCGTCGCGCTGGAAGACCGCTGCGCCCACCGCTCGTTTCCGCTGTCGCGCGGGCGCATCGTCGGCGACAGCGTGGTCTGCGGCTACCACGGCGCCTGCTACGGGCCCGACGGCCGCTGCACCGCGGTGCCCTCGCAGGCGCAAGTGCCGCCCGGTGCGGTGGTGCGCAGCTTCCCGCTGCACGAGGCCGGCGCGCTGCTGTGGATCTGGCCCGGCGACCCGGCGCTGGCCGACCCCGCCCTGGTGCCGGCGCAGCCGTGGATGGCCGACCCCGGCTGGGTCTCGTCGACCGAGCGCCTGCACCTGCGTGCCAGCCACGTGCGCCTGCACGAGAACCTGCTCGACCTGACGCACCTGAGCTTCCTGCACGCCAACAGCTTCGGCACGCCCGACTACGCCAGCGCGCCGTTCGACACCCAGCTCGACGAGGCAGCCGGCCGCTTCAGCCTGCACCGCACCGTGTCGCCGACGCGCCTGCCGCCGCTGTGGGCCCTGCCCACCGGGCTGGACGGCGTGGACGCGGCGCGGGTGGTCACCTCGGCCTTCCTGTCGCCGGCCCTGCATGTGGTGGCGGTGAAGTTTCATGCCTGCGCGCTGCCGGAAGACCAGCAACCGTCGCGCGCCATCCGCACCGCCCACCTCGTCACGCCCGAATCGGCCACGCGCACCCACTACTTCATCCAGCATGCCCGCAACTTCGCGCTGGACGACGACGCCATCACCCGCTTCATGCACGACCAGCTGCTGCGCGCCTTCCAGGAGGACGTGGACGGGCTGGAGGCGATCGAGGACCTGCTCGCCGGCTACGACAGCACCCAGCCCGAGATCAGCTTCCAGGCCGACAAGGCGTCGCTGGCAATGCGGCGCTGGCTGAAGCGGCAGGCCGAGGCCGAAGCCCTCAGCCGCGCCGGCTGAGCAGCCCGAACAGCTCGACCTGCCGGCGCACACCCAGCTTGGTGAAGGCGCGCTGGCGGTAGGTGGCCACGCTGGTGGGGCTGAGGCCCAGGGCGCGGCCGGCCTGCTTGGCGCTGTGGCCGGCGAGGATGGCGTCGACGACCTGGCGCTCGCGGTGGGACAGCACGGCCAGCGGGTCGGCGGACGGATCGTCCAGTTCCAGGTGCCGGCGCAGCACGGCCGCCAGCAGGGCGGCATGCCGGTCCAGCGCGTCCAGCGCTTGCGCCTCGCCGACGTTGCAGTCGGCCGGCCGGTAGGCGTTCAGCACGGTGCAGCCGCTGTCGCCAGGCAGCAGCAGCGACAGCCGGCTGGCCAGGCCCACGGTGGCGTAGCAGTCCTCGCGCCAGCGGGCGCTGGGCAGCTGGGCGGCCTGCTGCTGGCACAGGCCGATCTGGCCCGGCGCCAGGCCGGGCGCGCGCAGCTGGTGGTCGAGCCGGTGGTGCTGGTGGGCCAGGTAGCGCTGGCCGGCCAGGCGGGCGGCATCGGGCTGGTGGCTGGCCGCGCCCAGCAGCCGCGGCGCGCTGCCGGCGGGCCAGTGCAGCAGCGACACCGCGCTCGCCCCGGCCAGCGCCTGGCAGACGTCGAGCAGCCCGGCGCAGAAGCCGCCGCGGCCGATCTGGCCGACCAGGGCCGGCCAGGCGGGGTCGGCGGCGGTGTGCATCGGCAGGCCCGGCGTGCGGGTCAGCCCGCCAGCCCGGCCACGGCCTGGTGCGCCGCCTCGCTGCCCTGCACCAGCACCTGCTGTTTCCAGGCGTCGGTGTCGGTGTAGAAGGCGTCGCGCAGCTGGCGGCGGATGGCCTCGCGCTCGGGTGCCGCCAGTTCGGGGTGGTTCTCGGCCCACTGGTCGGCGCGCAGGGCCTGCAGCACCTGCTCCAGCGGCACGGTGCCGTATTCCAGCGCCAAGCCGGTGTGCTCGGCCTGCGGGCACTCCTGCAGGCCGGCTTTCCACATCAGGCCGGTCAGCAGGGCCGAGGTGGAACTGCCATCGTAGATCGAGGTGATGGCCTGGCCGTCCGGCCCGCCCCACCAGGCGCGGGCGCGGGCGATGGTGGCAGCGTCGTCGGCACCGGCGTAGATGCGCTCGCCCACGCCGCTGGGCCCCAGGCCGGTGTGCAGGTCGATCCAGCCCATGCGGGCGCAGCGCTGGCCATGGTCTTGCAGCACATGGCGGATGGCCTGCTGGCTCCAGGTCGGGTTGTGGCCGCCGAAGAACAGGCCTTCGGGGTGGTGGTACTGGCCGGCAGTCACCGCCGTCTGCCAGGCGCGCTGGCCGTTCTGCGCGATCCAGTCGCGCATGGCCTGCTGCACCTCGGGCGTGGGCGGCCACTGCGCCGGCACCAGCAGGTGGGCGATGGCGTCATAGGCCGTGTTGTGCGGCAGCGGCTGGCTGAAGTCCTGGAAGTTGCGGTTCAGGTCCACGTTCTCGTGGGTGACCCGGCGCCACCACGAGAAGCCATGCGGGTTCAGCGCATGCAGGTAGAGCAGGGCGACACCACTGGCATGCGCGCGGCGCCGCAGGTCGGCATCGCCCAGCAGCGCCACCTGCACGCCCGAGCCGCAGAAGCCCTCGACGCCATGGCAGGCCGAGCTGATGACCAGCACCGCCGCCGCATCGGCCGGGCCGTCGCGCACCACGTCCAATGCGAGCTGCTCGCCGTGCTGGCCCAGCAGCGGATGCACATGGGCCTGGGCATCGAGCCCGGCGGCCTCGGCCGCGGCCAAAAACTTGGCCCGCGCCTCGGCGTAGGTCTGCGAGAAGGCGGCGGCGCTCATCGCGGGGTGTTCAGCCATTCTTCGGCGATGCGCACCCAGGCGGTGGCGCCCAGCGGGATCAGGTCGTCGTTGAAGTCGTAGCTGGGGTTGTGCAGCATGCACGGGCCCAGGCCGTGGCCGCCGATGCGGTGGGCGCCGTCGCCGTTGCCGATCATGAAATAGCAGCCGGGCTTCTCCAGCAGGTAGTAGCTGAAATCCTCGGCGCCCATGGTGGGCTCGAACTCCAGCACGTTCTCGGCGCCGACCACCTCGGTGAGCACCTTCTGCGCAAACGCCGTCTCGGCCGGGTGATTGATGGTGGGCGGGTAGTTGCGGTTGAAACGGAATTCGCACTCGCAGCCGTAGGCCGCGGCCGTGGCCTCGGCCATGGCTTTCATCCGCGTCTCGATCATGTCGAGCAGCTCGGTGGTGAAGGTGCGCACCGTGCCCTGCATCTCGCAGGCCTCGGGGATGACGTTGGTCGCCTCGCCGGTGTGGATCATCGTCACCGAGATCACGCCGGTGTCGATGGGTTTCATGTTGCGCGAGATGATGGTCTGGAAGCCGTGCACCAGGGCCGCGGCCGCCGGCACCGGGTCCACGCCCAGGTGCGGCATCGCGCCGTGCGCGCCCTTGCCGCGCAGGATGATCCTGAACTCGTTGCTGCTGGCGTAGCAGGGGCCGCTCTTCAGCGCGAACTGGCCCAC